>VGRE01000007.1 GCA_016875435.1 Deltaproteobacteria bacterium
CGGATCGCCGTACACCTCGGAGGTCGACGCGAGGAGGAAACGCGCGCCGTCGGCGCGGGCCCGGTCGAGACCGAGGCGGGTGGCGTCGCTGCCGGCGTAGAGCGTGGCGAAGGGCAGCTCCACGTAGTCGATGGGGCTGGCCGGCGAGGCCATGTGGTAGACGCGGTCGAGCCTCCCGGGCACCGGCAGCTCGCGGGTGACGTCGGCCTCGACGAAGCTGAACCGCGGGTGGTTCGCGCAGGCCGCGATGTTGCGCCGGTGGCCGGTTACGAAATTGTCGACCGCCACCACCTCGTGGCCCTCGTGGAGCAATCGCTCGCAGAGGTGGCTCGGGACGAAGCCGGCGCCGCCGGTGACCAGGATCCGCATCGGCGGCGCCTAGCACGCGAGGTTGACCGGCGCTGCGATAAGCGCTCGCCGGTGACCCAGCTCCGCCCCACGACCGTGATCGTCGACCTCGAGGCCCTCCGGCGAAACTTCGTCGCGACGCGGCAGTTCGTGGGCCCGCGCGTGCGCGTGCTGGCCGCGGTGAAGGGCGACGCCTACGGGCACGGGGCGGTGGCCTCGGCGCGAGCGCTGGCCACTGCAGGTTGCGACGCGTTCGGCGTGGCGTTGGTGGAGGAGGGCGCGCAGCTACGCGACGCGGGCGTGGGTGGGATGGTCTTGTGCATGGGCGGCGTGGGGCGCTTCGGGGCGGAGGAGGCGGTGGGACGCCAGCTCACGCCGGTGCTCTACGACGAGGGCGACGCCGAGCGGCTCGACGCCGCCGCCCGCGACTCGGGACGGCGCCTCGCGGTACACGTCAAGGTCGACGCCGGCATGGGTCGACTCGGGGTCCCGCTCCACCACTACCCCCGCTTCCTCGATCGGCTCGCGCACTTCGACGCCCTCGACGTGGAGGGCCTCATGACCCATTTCGCCGAGAGCGAGGCCGACGATCCGACCTTCACCCGCGAGCAGTTGCGCCGGTTCAGGCAGGCGGTCGCGACCACGCGAGCCCGCGGCTACCACCCCCAGGTGCTCCACGCGGCGAACTCGGGCGCGGTGCTCCGGCAGCCCGACGCCCACCTCGACATGGTGCGCCCGGGGATCATGCTCTACGGCGAGCCGCCTGCGCCGGGAGTGGCGGTGGAGCCGGTGATGCGCGTGGTCACCCGCGTGCTCTTCGTCAAGGACCTGCCGCGCGGGGCCTCGGTCAGCTACGGTCGCCGCTTCGTGACTGCCCGGCCCTCGCGCATCGCCACCCTTCCCCTGGGCTACGCCGACGGGCTACCGCGCGCGGTGAGCGGGCGGGCGCAGGTGATCGTCAACGGCCGGCGTTGCGACGTGGTCGGCACGGTGTGCATGGACTTGTGCATGGTCGACGTCACCGACCTGGCCGAGCCGGTGGAGAGCGGCGACGAGGTGGTCATCATCGGCAAGGTCGGCGCCGTCGAGGTGCGCGCGGCGGAGGTGGCCAGCTGGGCGGGGACCATCCCCTACGAGATCCTCTGCGGCTTCTCGGAGCGCGTGCCGCGTCGTCACGAGGGGGGAACATGAACCCCATCGAGAGGCTCGGCGCCTGGGTGATCGCGAGCATCGAGGACCTCGGCGGCTACACGCGCTTCACCGCGCGGGCGACGTGGGGCATGATCCGCCCGCCTTACCGGTTCCGGCTGCTGTTCAAGCAGATGGAGTTCGTGGGCAACCAGTCCTTGTCGATCGTGATGCTCACCGGCGCCTTCACCGGGATGGTCTTCGCGGTCCAGAGCGACTTTGCCTTCGGGCGCTTCGGCGCTCGCGGGCTCCTCGGCAGCACCGTCACCCTCGCGCTCACGCGCGAGCTCGGTCCCATCCTCACCTCGTTGATGGTCAACGGGCGCGTGGGATCGGCGATGGCCGCCGAGCTCGGCACCATGCGGGTGACCGAGCAGATCGACGCCATCGAGTCGATGTCGGTCGACCCGGTGCAGTACCTCGCGTCGCCGCGCATCGCCGCGTCGATCCTCATGGTGCCGATCCTGTGCGCGATGTTCGACCTCGTGGGCGTCATCGGCGTCTCGTACGTGGCCACGCAGATGCTCGGCGTGAACCCGGGGCCCTTCTACAACCGCATGGAGTGGTTCGTCGATCCCGACGACATCTGGGGCGGGATGATGAAGTCGGCGATCTTCGGCTACATCCTCGCGTCGGTGGGTTGCTACCGGGGCTTCTACGCGCGCGGCGGGGCCGAGGGCGTGGGCCAGGCCACCACCCGGGCGGTGGTGGCGAGCGGGGTGGCGATCCTCGTCATCGACTACTTCATCACCTTGATCCTCGCGCCGATGAGCGTGAACCGGGCATGAGCGACATCCGCCTCGTGGGCCTGCGCAAGGCCTTCGGCAAGCAGGAGGTGCTGCGCGGCCTCGATCTCGTGGTGCCCTTCGGCAAGATCACGGTGATCATCGGGCGCTCCGGCACCGGCAAGTCGGTGCTGCTCAAGCAGTTGATGGGCCTCTTGCGTCCCGACTCGGGGAGCATCTTCATCGGCGACACCGACATCACGCGCTTGCCCGAGGGCGAGTTCCGCAAGGTGCGCAACCGCTTCGGGATGGTATTCCAGAACGCGGCCCTCTTCGACTCGATGACCGTCTACGAGAACGTGGCCTTTCCGCTGCGCGAGCACACGCGGCTGCGCGAGCGGGAGATCCGCGAGCGCGTCGTCGCCTCGCTCGCCAGCGTGGGCCTCGCCGATGCCATCGACAAGGATCCCCACCAGATCTCGGGCGGGATGAAGAAGCGGGTGGCGGTGGCGCGGGCGCTCATCCGCAAGCCCGAGTTCCTGCTCTTCGACGAGCCCACCACCGGGCTCGACCCCATCATGACCGCGCATGTCGACGAGCTGATCCGGCACACGCAGGACACCTCGCCCGGGCTCACCTCGCTGGTGATCAGCCACGACATGGAGGCCACCCTGCGCATCGCCGACAAGATCGCGATGCTCTTCGAGGGTCGGGTGATCTTCGAGGGCACCGCCGACGACGTGCGCAGCACCGATCACCCGGTGGTGCGCCAGTTCGTCGAGGGGCGGCTCGAGGGCCCCATCAAGGTGTGAGGCCTACCCGTCGAACTGCTCGGCCTCGGTGCTCTCCCTGGGCGCGGTGGTGGAGGAGAGTCCACCGGGGCAGTCCCCGTTCCACGTCGAGCGCGAGCATGTGCGGGGTGAGGCAGGTGGGGAACGTCAGAGCTCGCTGTCGCGGATGCGTTCGCGCACGGTGGCGGGGAGTGGAGACAGCTTGTTGTCGCGGTTGACGCACACGAGCTGGACGGTGCCTTCGACCATGGCTTGCTTGCCGCCGGGCCGCCACACCGACTGGTGGAACACCGCCCGGTAGTCGGACTCCATCTTCGCGCGGGTGCGCACTTCCAGGTGATCGCCGAGGCCGGCGGGCTCGCGGAAGGAGAGCTCGCAGCGGTACACCACGAAGCCGATGCCCTCGTCTTTCCAGAGGCGCACCAGCTCGGCCGGGCCGAGGAGGTGCTCGCGGGCGCGCTCGAAGTAGCGCAGGTAGTTGGCGTGGTAGACGGCACCGGAGAGGTCGGTGTCCTCGTAGTAGATCTGCAAGGGGACGACGTGGTCACTCGTCATCGTTGTCTCGCAGGCCGTACTCCTTCATCTTGAGCTGCAGCGCCTTGCGACTGATGTCGAGCCGCCGCGCCGTCCGGGTGACGTTGCCGCCCTCGGCCTCGAGGCTCTTCAGGATCAGGTCGCGCTCGATCCGGGCGGTGTGGACGCGCACGAACTCCTTGAGGCCGATCCCGCCGGGCTCGACCGGGGGCAGTTCGGGGGCGGTGGACGGGGTGGTCTCCGGCGCGGCGCTCATCGCGGCGGGGAAGGCGTCGTGGCCGAGCACGCTGCCGTCGCCGAGCAGCACCCCGCGCTCGATGGTGTTTTCGAGTTCGCGGATGTTCCCCGGCCAGTGCCACTCGAGCAGGTGCGACAACATGTCGGGCGACACGTCGCGTACTTGCGTGCCGAGCCGCTCGTTGAAGCGCTGGAGGAAGTGCTTGACGAGCAAGGGGACGTCTTCCCGGCGCTCGCGCAGGGGCGGGAGCCGGACCGGCACCACGTTGAGACGGTAGTAGAGGTCTTCGCGGAACCCGCCGCGTTGGACCTTGGCGCCGAGGTCGACGTTGGTGGCGGCGATGACGCGCACGTCGACCTTTACCGGCCGGGTGCCGCCCACCCGCTCGATCACTCGCTCCTGCAGGGCGCGCAGCAGCTTCACCTGCATGTCGCGACCCAGCTCGCCAACCTCGTCGAGGAACAGCGTGCCCCCGTCGGCGAGCTCGAACTTGCCGGGCTTCGCCGAGGCGGCGCCGGTGAACGCGCCCTTCTCGTGGCCGAAGAGCTCGCTCTCGAACAAGTTCTCCGGAATGGCGCCGCAGTTGACGGTGACGAAGGGGCCGTCGCGACGCGCCGACTGGCGATGCAGCGCCTTGGCCACCAGCTCCTTGCCGGTGCCGCTCTCGCCGACGACGAGCACGGTGGTGGGCGAGTCGGCCACCTTGGCCACCAGCTCGTACACCCGCTGCATCTGGGGGGTGCGCCCGACGAGGTCGAAACGTCCCTCGGGCGAGACCAACGTGTCGTCGAGCAGCTCGCGACGGCGGGCGCGCTCGACACCGAGCGCCTTGGTGACGGCGCCTCGGATCTCGTCGAGGTCGAAGGGCTTGCTGATGAAGTCCTGCGCGCCGAGCTTGAGCGCCTCCACCGCCGTGTCGACCGTGCCGTGGGCGGTGATGACGATCACCGGCAGACCCGGTTGCTCGCGGATGCACCAGGCGAGCAACTCCATCCCGTCCATCCCCGGCATCTTCAGGTCGGTGATCACGAGGTCGACTGGCTGGGCGCCGAGGTGGGCCACGCCCGCGGCGCCGTCCCCTGCCACGCTCACTTCGTGCCCGTCGCGAGAGAGGTGCGCCTTGAGCACGGTGCGGATGGAGGGCTCGTCGTCCACGACGAGGATGCGGGATCGCATGGGCCCGCCTGCTAACCCTCCCGCGCAAAGCTTTGGTTGCGAACCGTGACGAAGAAGCCCGCCCCCGGCTCGTCCCTGCTATACCGGCGCCCCGGGAGCCCCATGCGATCCTTCCTCGCTCTTGCCCTCGCGTTCATGCTCGCCGCCGTTCCCGTGGTGGCTCACGCGGGCGCGGCCACCGACTTCTCGCTTCGCGACCTCAACGGCACCTCGCACACGCTGTCGCAGTACCGGGGGAAGGTGGTGCTGGTGAACTTCTGGGCCACCTGGTGCGGCCCCTGCCAGGTGGAGATGCCGCACCTCCAGGCCATGCACGCCGAGCTGGGACCCAAGGGTCTGGTCATCCTCGGCATCAGCGCCGACGACGCCAAGCTCGACGCCGCAGTGAAGCCGCTGGTGAAGTCCAAGGGATTGACCTACACTATCCTCCGCGACCCTACCACGACGGTGGTGTCGCAATACAACCCCGGCAAGACGCTGCCCTTCAACGTCCTGGTGGCGAGGGACGGCAGCGTGGCCAAGGTCCACTCCGGCTACAACCCGGGGGACGAGGTGACGCTCAAGGCCGAGCTCGTCGAGCTTCTGGCGAAGTAGTCGATGGAGCTAGCCGACGACCCGCTCGCGACGGAAGATCTCGCCCCCTTGATGGGCGAGGCTCTCGACCTGGGCGACACCGTGGCGGTGCCGACCCCGGTGCGCCCGTACGACCTGGCCGGTGGGGCCACGCACGGGCTGGAGGAGTTCCGCTTCCGCTACTACACCGTCGACGATCGCCTCGTCGGCTTCGAGGACAACCCCGTCCTCGACTACCAGGAGGCGGTGCAACGCCTCCTGGTGGTGGGCGGCAACTCGGCGCTCACGCTCGGCGCGCAGCTCGACGCAGTGGCGCTGTTCTCCAACGCCTACAAGCTCGACGGCGTGCTCACCTACGAGCGCGACCTCTACACCGGCGGGATGATGAGTTTCCATCCCAACTGGTGGTTTAACCTTGAGAAGGTATGGTTGCAGGGCCGCTCCGGAGGCGTCGACTGGACGGTGGGCGACAGCTACGCCGCCTTCGGCCGCGGCTACGCGCTCAACGTGGTGAAGAACACCGACATCGACCTCGACACGTCGCTGCGCGGGGTGCACGTGGGGCTTTCGTCGGGGGCTTTCGAGCTGCGACTGGTCGAGGCCACCACCAACCCGCAGCAGATCCGCCTCGAGAACCCGAACGTGTCGATGGTGCCCGACTACGCGCACGTGGTGCACGGGGTTCGCGCCGACGTCTACGGGCGGGTCCACGCGGGCGTACACGGGACGGCCTTCCAGCTGGTGCAAGGGGCCGACCCAACCGGCGACGGCTGGGCCGGCTACGGGCAGCCGGTGGGCGCGGGGATCGTGGGCGGCACGCTGGAGGTGTCGAGCCTCGGGCCCTTCGACGTGGGTCTCGAGGGCGACTACTTCGCCTACGACCCGTCGGTGTCCGACTCGCCCGGCTACGCCGCCTACGGCTCGCTCAGCGCCTACCCCGGGGTGGCGATCGTGCTCGTCGAGGGCAAGATCAGTCGCGACACTGAGCACGTCAACGCGTACTCGGCGCTCCACGGCTACGAGCTGTCTACCGGCCCTTCGCTCGAGTACGAGCGGGTGATCACCGAGGACAGCTCCGCCGCGGTCAACAGCAACGACATCAAGGGCGGGCGCGTTCGCGTCGACGTGAACGTGGGCAAGAACGGCGCCATCGTCACCCCGTACGTGTCGGCGGCGGCCTTCCGCGACGAGGACCTCGGCGGCGTCCATTTCAACGACACCCCGGAGACCATCGTGCACGGCGTGGGTGGGGCCGTTGTCATCAAGGGCGAGTTCCACGCCCTGGTCAACGGCGGCTACCGCATGGACATGCGTGACGACGCACCGACCGGCAACGCGGGCGACACCACCGCGCACCTCGACGCGGCCGTGACCATCCCGCTGGGGCGCTCGCTCTCTCTCGAATTGGCGCCCTCGGTGCTGGCCTACCACTGGGGCGACAACCCCATCCAGCAGACCGACTACCTCGACGCTAGCAACGCGCTCGCGCTGAAGATCGGCGCCCCCTGGGCGCTGATCCTCTACACCGACTACTCCGACAACCCGCTGATCAACAGCACCGGCAACCTCACCGATGAGCTGTACGCCGCGGGCGAATTGCAGTGGATGCCGAGCACCGCCACCACGCTGAAGGCCTTCTACGGCGCCTACCGGGCGGGCATCCGCTGCGCCGGGGGCCAGTGCCGCTCGTTGCCCGGCTTCGAGGGCGGGCGCGTTTCCGTCACCTCCAACTTCTAGGGATCGTCCACGATGATGCTGATTCTCGCCTCGCTCACCCTCGCCGGCCCGGTCAAGGTTGCCGCGTGGACCGCCTCGTCCACGGCGGCAAACACCGACACCGCCGCCTACGACGCCTCGAAACTGGGCGACGGCAAGCAGTCCACCGCCTGGGTGGAGGGCGACGACGGCGCCGGCCTCGGGGCGTGGGTGCTCTTCGAGTTCGGCGGCGACAAGTCGATCTCGCAGGTGCAGGTGTGGGGGGGCAACTGGTACAACACCGAGTACTGGGGCCACTACAACCGTCCCAAGAACATCGTGCTCGAGTTCGCCGACGGCAGCACCGAGGAGCACACCCTCGCCGACGAGCAGGTCCCGCAGCTCATCAACTTGAAGGCGCCGAAATCCACGTCGACGGTCAAGTTGCGCGTGAAGGGCATCCACTCGGGCAAGGGCGTCGACACGGCGATCGCCGAGGTGAAGTTCTTCGACGGAGGCGCGACCGTGTCGAGCGCCACCGCATCGAGCACCGCGCCCGCCGACACCGACGGCAACTACAACGCGAGCAACCTCGTCGACGGCCTCTCCGACTCGATGTGGTGCGAGGGGAACAAGAAGTCCGACGGCACCGGCGAGTGGGTGGAGTTGCGGCTGGCCAGGAGCGCCTCGCTCACCGGGCTCAAGATCCGCAACGGCGCCGGTTTCTCCACCGACCTCTTCAAGCAGGTCAATCGCGCCGCCACGGCGAGGGTGAGCTTCTCCGACGGTTCCAGCGAGGAGATTACCCTGAAGGACCTGCCGATGGAGCTGCCGCTGAGCTTCGCCTCGCCGCGCACCACGTCGAGCGTCAGGCTGAGCTTCACCTCGGCCAAGAAGGGCACCGACTACGACGACCTGTGCGTGTCGGAGATCACCCTGGTGCCTTGAGGCGCGCGGTGGTTTCGCACGCAGTTGACGACGCTGCGGGGCAGATCCGCTACACTCCGCAGCGGAGTTTGCCCATGCGCCGTGCCCTGCTGCTGCTCGTTCCGTGCGTCATCGGGTGTGAAAACGACCGTAATCTGAACCGCATCCGCCAGACCGACGAGTTCGACCAGGCGCCCTCGAACAAGGTCGACATCCTCTGGGTGATCGACGACTCCACGTCGATGCAGGAGGAGCAGGCGGCGGTGGTGGCGGCGGCCGAAGACTTCCTCACCCAGCTCGAGACGGAAGACATGGACTTCCAGCTCGGCGTCATCACCACCGACATGGAGAGTACCAACCAGATGGCGGGACGACTCCTCGGCAACCCGCCCTACCTCACCTCGGAGTGCCGCTTCGACGGCGACCCGAGCGACTGCACCTACGGCGAGCAGTTCAAGGAGAACGTGCAGCAGGGCACCGGCGGATCCGACCAGGAAAAGGGCCTCGAGGCGGCCCTCGCCGCCGTCACCGTGCCGCTGGTGGAAACCTTCAACGCCGGCTTCGTGCGCGACGGCGCGATGCTGATGGTCGTCTACCTCACCGACGAGAACGACTGCTCCGACGGCGGGCGCTTTGGCACCTCCGCCACCGGCGAGGACTGCTACACGCGGTACGACGATCTGATGCCGGTGCCCGACCTCGTGCGCTCCCTGAAAGACGCGAAGGCTGGCACCGGCGACGAGGTGGTGATGTCGGGCATCATCGGTCCCGACGCCGAGGTGGGCTGCCAGACGGCCGTCCCCGGCAAGCGTTACCAGCAGGCCATCCAGCTGCTGTCCGGGGTCGAGGCGAATATTTGCCTCTCGGACTACGCGCCGGTCATGGAGTCGCTCGGCCTCGCCGCCACCGGCATCCTCACCAAGTTCCAGCTCACCAACGCCGCCGACGCCACCGAGGAAGGCGACATGACGGTGACGGTGACCGACCCCGACGGCACCAGCACCGAGGTGACCAAGGACGATACCGAGGGCTGGAGCTACGTCGAGGACTACGCGCAGGTGCAGTTCAACGGGAGCACCGTCCCGGTGCGCGAGGCCCACATCGAGGTGGAGTACTACGTCACCGGGCCGGTCCCCAACGGCGCGGGCGACGAACCCGAGGCCGCCGACACCGCCACCACCACGCCCTAGCCGCCATGTCGGTGCGCGTCGTCTGCGCCTGCATCCGCCGCGGGGCCACCGTGCTCGTGGCGCGCCGGGGCCCCCAGATGGAGCACGCCGGTACCTGGGAGTTCCCCGGGGGCAAGGTGGAGCCGGGCGAGGACGACCGCGACGCGCTCGCGCGGGAGATCGCCGAGGAACTCGGTTGCCGGGTGAGGGTGGGGCCGCTGGCGGGCGAGGGGACCACCGGGCGCATACATCTCGTCGGCTACTGGTGCGAGGCGGTGGAGGAGCCCGTCGCCACCGAGCACGACCGCCTGGAGTGGGCGGAGATTCGCGCGCTCGGCGAGCTCCGCTGGGCACCGGCCGACGGGCCGATCATCGCGGCGATCCAGTCCGCGGCGCCCTACTCGACGACCGGGTGATCGAACTTCTTCTCGGCCTCCTGTCGCGCGCGCATCGCGGGGCCGGGGGCGCCGTCCCCGACAAACGTGAATCCTCGTCGCGACAGGTACGCCCACGCCCGGTCTTTCACCCGCGGCGCGAGCCAGCGACGCGCCGGTGCCCAGAGGAGCACAATGCCGACGACGTCGGAGAGGTAGCCCGGGGTGACGAGCAGAACCGCGCCCACGAGCGCGAGGAGGCCCTCGACCAGCTTCACCGCCGGCGGCTCGCCGCGGCGCAGGCCCTCGAAGATCTCGCGAAGCACGGTGCCGCCGGCGCGCTTGCCTAGCCACGCGCCCAGGAGCCCCGCGAGCACGAGGGTACCCACCGTCTCCAGCGCCCCGAGCCGCGAGCCCACCTCGATGATCAGGTAGGTCTCCACCACCGGGACCACGGTGAAGAGCAAGAAGAGGACGGCCGCGATCATTCCTCCTCCCGCTTGGCCGCTTGCCACCACGCTTCCAGCCGCTCCATGCCCGCCTCGGCGGGGTCGACGCCAAGAGCGGCCGCGCGCGCTTCCACGCTGCGGAAGCGCCTCTCGAAGCGCACGTTGGCCATGCGCAGCGCGTCTTCGCCGCTCACGCCCACCCAGCGGCCCAGGTTGCTCGCGGCGAGCAGCAAGTCGCCGTACTCGTGCGCCACGCGGGTGTTGTCGCCCTGGGCGAGGGCCTCGGCCAGCTCGCGGCGCTCCTCGTCGATCTTGTCGACCACGCCGCGCATGTCTGGCCAGTCGAAACCCACGGCGGCGACCTTCTCGGCAACCCGGTGGGCGCGCACCAGGGCGGGGAGGGAGGCGGGCACGCCGTCGATGCGCGACCGTCCCGCGCGCGCCTTGCGACGCTCCCAGGCGGCGATGCCGCCGGGCTCCGGCTGCGCCTCGGTCGCGAACACGTGTGGATGTCGCGATACCATCTTGTCGACGATGGCGCTCTCCACGTCTTCGATGGAGAACTCGCCTCGCTCCTCGGCGAGGCGCGCGAGGAAGTACACCTGGAAGAGCAGGTCGCCGAGCTCCTCCTTGAGCTGGGTCGGCTCGCCCTCGTCGAGGGCCCCGAGCACCTCGTGGCACTCCTCCAGGAGGTAGGGCCGCATCGAGGCCTCGTCCTGGGCGCGGTCCCAGGGGCAGTCGCGGCGCAGGCGAGCCACGAGCGCGCGCAGGTCGGGAGTATCGGGCACGCCGCCAGAGTAAGCATCTCCGCGGCAGTTGGCCGTCATCGTTTGTGGTGGCGCTTCGCAGCAAGTAGACTCCGCCACCGTGACCACGCCCGACGAAACGGCACCTCCCCCGTCGCGGGCCTTGCGCGAGGTGCTCGTGGCCGATGGGTGGGCAGCGGCGGCCGTCGTGGTCGCGACCGCACTACTGCACGGGTCGCTGCTGCTCTCGCCGGCCACGCGGATCACCCACACGCAGTTCGCGGGCACGCATGGCTGGGCCCTTGACCGCATGGCGGCGCTGCTGGCGGGCGCCGCAACCTGGAGCAGTTGGACCCCGGCCGTGTCCTTCCCCGACGTCACATACGTGGCGCACATCGCCTGGGTGCCGGGGCTCGTCGCGGCGCCCTTCAACTGGGCCTTCGGGCCCGTGGTCGGCCTGAACGCTGCCACCGTGCTCTCGCCCGCCCTCGCCGTGCCGGTGGTGTCGGCCCTCGCTCGCCACTGGAGGCGGGCCACGCCTGCCTCGGCCGCGCTCGCTGGGGCCCTGTTCGCACTCTCGCCGCAGGCGATCGGGGCGCTCGCCAACGGGCAGCTGTGCAAGGCGCAGCTCTGGGCGGTGGCGATAGTGCCGCTCGCGATCAGCCTAGGCGGCCGGAGCTGGACCGGACTCCTCGCCGCCCCCCTGCTGGCGGCGTCGAGCGTGTACACGGAGCCAACCTACGCGCTCCTCGGCGCTTTGCTTGTCGTGCCCGTTGGCGCCTGGGAAGCCTGGCGCGAGCGGCGCCTCGTCGTCGCCGCTCGGCTGCTCCTGGCGGCGGCCGCCGTGGGCGCTGTCGACCTCGTGGCCAAGCGGTACTACGGCGTGGCCACCGGGGCCCTGTACGTACCTGCCCACCCGGTGCCGATCAACTGGTTCGAACATTACCTGCTTCAGGTCGCGACACCGGTAACGCTTGTCACCGGGCGAGCCTACGAGGCTCGGCTCGATCTCGTCGGGCACGTGGACTACGTCGGCCCGGGCGCGCTGGCCGTGCTCGCCGTCGCGCTGGTCTGCCGTGGGACGGGGCGCGGGCTGGTGGCCCTGGCTGCGGCGCTGGGGCTGGTGCTCGCGCTGGGCGAGTGGCTCGTCACGCTCGATGGGCCGGTGCGAGTCGGGGGTCGTGAGCTGGCCCTGCCCGCGCGGGCGCTCGCCGCCGTCGGCTTTCCACTCGCGGATTCGGGCCAGTACTACCGCGCGCTGGTGCTGGCGTGGCTGGCCGTGGCGCTCGCCGTCGCCAGCGCCCGTCCGCGGGTGGCGGCCCTGCTCGCGCTGGTGCTCGTGGGCGACGGGCTCCGGGCCACGCGAAACCTGTGGCCGGTGCCTGCGGCCGACTACTCCGCCGCGCACTGCTTCACGCCGCTCTCGCGCAACCCGGGGAAGGTGGGCCAGCGGTTGCGACGATGCCAGCAACTGGTGGAGGAGTGTGCCACCTGGGTGCCCATCGTCACCGAGGGGGGCTCGTGGCGACTCGACCTGCCTCGGAAGCCCGGCCTGTACGAGGCGGGCCGCCGCGAGCTTGCCACGGCCCTCGACGGCTTGCCAACCTCCGATCCCCCCGCGGCCCACTTCGACAGCCGCCCCGCCGATTTCCTCGTCTCCACCTACGCCCATATCGAGCCCTCCGCGCTCCTGGAGCAGCTGCAGCGAGATGGAGTGCGCCGGGTGGCCGCGTGGGGCGTGCTCGAGGCGGGCGATGCCGCGCTCGTGGCGAGTATGCTGGGGGCTCCCACCTGTAGCGGCGGCGGGGTGAGCACCTGGGACATCCCCCTCGCGACGGGTGCACGGTGAATCGGGGAGGCATCCCAACGACGCTGGCGCTCTTGATGATCCTGGTGGGCGCCCTGGCCGCGATTCGTTTCGCGCTGGGGGAGGGGCCCGACATCGAGTCGGATGGCAACGGCCTGCGTCTCGCCCGCGCCTTGGCCTTCCTGGAGTCGGGGCGTGCCGAGTTCCTCGAGCGCTGGGGCGAGCCCATCTGGGATTACGCCGTGCCCCTCCCGGAGGGTGCGCCCTCGCCCTACCCGCCGCTGCCGTCGCTGGTGCTCGCGCCGGCGCTGCTGTTCGCGGGGCCCGGGGCGACAGGCCAGCGACTCGCCGCGGTCACCGCGCTGGTCCTGCTCGGCCTCGGTACGCTCCGCGCGGGCCGGGCCACCGGGGGGCCGTGGGGTGGTGTCATCGCGACAGCACTCGCACTCGGTTCGCCGGTCGTCGTGGCCACGAGCCGATTGCCTTGCGGCGAGATCGTCGCCGCCGCGGCGATGGCCTGGGCCGTTGGGGCGATCGTCGACCTGGCCGCCGGAAGGGGCGAGGGCTGGGAAGCCGGCCTTGCCCTCGGCGCCGCCTTGCTCGCGAAGTGGACGAACGCGCCGCTCCTTGCCGCGCCGGCGCTGGTGCTCGCGGTCGCGGCGTCCCGGGGCGCCGGGTGGCGCTGGGGCCTGGCGACGGTGGGCCTTGGCCTCCTGGAGGTGGGCCTGCTGGCGGGGGCCGCCAAGGGCGCGGTGGCGGCCCACGTGCCGGGGATCGTCGCGGTGCTCGGGGGCGCGCTCATCGTGGGCGCGAGCCGCGCCGTTCGCGGCCAGCCCGGGGTGGCAGCGGCGCGAGTCCTGGCTGTCGGCAACGCCCTCGCCGCGCCCTGGTACGGCTACGCCGCCACTGCGATCCTCGCGCACGTGGAGGGGCACGTGGCCGCCTCGGTACCGGCCGCGCCCCAGCAAGCGGAGGTCTTCGCCCTGCTCGCGGTCTACGCCTGCACCCCGGGGGCCAGCAGCTTCCTCTTGCTCGGGCTCCTGGGCGTGGCATGGGTGCCCGGCCGGCTTGCGCCGCTCGGTGTGGCCGCCGCCGCGCTGGTGGGCCTCTGGGGGGCCTTCGCAGCGGGCCGTGTCCACGGCTTCTTCACCGGGCAGGCGCAGGATCGACTGCTGGTGGCGTACGCCGTGCTCGCCGCGTGCTTCGCGGCGCGCGGCGCGCTGGTCTGGCGGCTGGGTCCCCTCGTGGGCACCGCTGCCCTGGCCGTCGGCCTCGTCGCCACGCTCGCCCCGCACCTGGGCGCAGGGGGCCAGCCTCTGCGCCAGTTCCACGGGGCACGCAGCTGCGGCGTGAGCGCCGATCCCGCGGAGCGAGGGTATCGCTGGCTCGTCCCCGGGCTGGCCATCGCATCCGGTCCTCGAGTCGGCCAGGCCGACCCGGCGCTCGAGGCGCTGGTGGCGGTCCTCCCCCGTCGTGACGCACCGATGCTGACCGGGCTCCTCTTCGACGCCGACGACTGCGAGCTGGGCGAGGGGCGCCTGCTGCGGCTGGCCGAGACCGGCCGCGTGGTGAGCGTGGGACCGCGCGCCGACGCCGAGGTGATCCGGGCCTGGCTGCGCGACCGGGCGGCGCGAGTGGACGAGTTCGTGGCCTGGGGCGGGCGGTCGAGCGACGTGCTCTCGGCGGTGGCGGCGGCCGAGGGCTGGCCCGCGCCCGTGAGGCAAGGCGCGGTTGCTGTCGCCGTTCCCGGGCGAGCACCATAGGACCGGGTGAACCGTGGCTCGCTGGACTCGTCGTTTCCTTCTCCTCCTCGGCAGCAGCCTGCTTGGGCTCGTGGCGCTCGAGCTTGGCGTGCGGCTCAGCTGGGACAACATGCCCGACGCCGTGTACCCCAACGACACGGGCTGCTGCGGGGGCTACACGCTCCGCAAGAACGTGGACGGCCACGACCTCTTCCACCGTTTCCACCACAACTCGCTCGGCTACCGCGGTCCCGAGTACGCGCCGCGCCCGCAGGGCAAGCTGCGGGTGGCGGTGGTGGGCGACTCCTTCGTGTACGGCGTGGCGGTGTCCGGGGCCGATGCCATTCCTGGGAGGCTGGAAGCCCGGCTCCTCGACCGGGGGCTGGAGGCCGAGGTGGTCAACGCGGGCATGCCAGGCAACAACCTCGAGTACGACCTCGCGCGAGTGCGTGGCACGGTCCGCGACTACCATCCCGACATCGTCTCGCTGGTGCTGCTGTACAACGACTTCGAGGAGGCGAAATCCCAGCTCGGTCGCGGCGGCGGTTTCGATAGCGCGCGGGTGAAGCCCACCGGCGAGCGCAACCGCATGGGCGACCTCGCGGAGTGGATGTTGCCCCGGGTCGACGCGGGCGACCCGCGTTTCGGCCCCCGCGCCACGCAACCCGCCCCCTACGAGTGGCGCTACGGCCTGGCCCGGTGGTGGCGCACTTACATGTTCCTCGGCCTGAACTTCCGCAAGCTGGGGACGGACTGGGGGCTGGCCGAGCGAGAGTTCACCCTGCTCCACGTCGACAGCCGCCAGGTGGAGGCCGTGGCCTGGAGCCGGCTACGCGACACGCTGGCCGAGGTGGTGGCGCTTGGCAAGACCGAGGGTTTCCGGCTGGTTGTGAGTATCTTCATGGATGGCCCGATCGAGGGAATCCCCGCGCTCAAGCTCCGCGAGGCGATCACCGCGTCGGGCGCCGCCCACATCGATCTCGCCCCCTTGTGGGGCGATCTCAGCAACTACAACCGTGAGTTCTCGTTTCGATTCGACAACCACCCCAACCGACGGGCCAACGACATGGCTGCCGAGGTGATCGAGCACGGCCTCGGGGCGCTCGGCTGGCTGCCGGGCAGCCCGTTGCCCGACGACTCGGCGTTCATGGCCCAGCACCAGCAAGCCGAGGCGAGCTACCTCGCGCGACAGGAAACCATTGCCGCTGAGCAAAGAGCGCAGCTCGACGCGTGGCGCGAGGGTTTCAGCGCCTGGCTCGCCGGGGAGGAGCGCGACGACCAACTGCGGCGCCGCCAGGCGAACCAGTGGCTTTTCGGCTGGGTCGATCCCACGCTCGACATGCGCGTTCGTGGCAAGCTCCTCTCGGCGGAGGGCGGCTTCTTCCTGCGTGCCGCCGAGGTGTCGGCCAGCCTCCGCGTGCAGGGCACTCGGCTCGCCGCTGGCGGCATCGAGCTCCGGGCCGAGTGCGATGGTGTCGCGACATCGCCACCCCAATCCGAGCTTCCAGCCGAGTTCGACATCGCGCTCGCGCTCGCGCGCCCGGTGCGGCCGGGCGAGGTGGTGGAATGTGTGCTCCGCGTCGAGGGCCGGGGGCCCACGTCGCCTCATGGCTCGCAGGCACAGGTGGCGATATCGCGCCTCGAGCTCGCGGCTGCGATACCCTGACGTCGGCTAGGGATCGCGATGCGCCGCGCTCGTCTCTTGGCGTTCTCCTTGCTGGTCCTCGCCCTGGTGGTGGCGGCGGGCGAGGGTGTTTGCCGCGCCCTTTGGACCGAGCAACAGGTGGCGCCGCTCGACCCTGCCAACGTCATATTCCGCGATCATCCCACGTTGTTCTGGGTGCAGCGCCCCTTCCTCGACGAGAAGATGCGGCCCCACGGCAGGCTCCGCACCAACAGCCTCGGGCTGCGCAACGAGGAAGTGGCACTCCCGCGCCCGCCGGGCGTCTACCGCATCCTCTCGCTGGGGGAGTCGAGCACCTGGGGCGCCTCGGTGGACCTCCAGGACACCTACAGCAAACGATTCCAGCAGCTGCTCAACCAAGACCGCCACGTCCGCGGCGGGCCCACCTACGAGGTGATCAACGCCGGCGTCGGCGCCTACTCGTCCTGGCAGTCGAGCGTCTACCTGCGCGAGTCCGGCCTCGCGCTCGACCCGCAGATGGTGCTGGTCTACCACCTGAAGAACGACCGGCTGCCTCGTGGCGTGGTCGACCGGCACAATTACCTGTACTCGGTGAGCAGCACCGACCGGCGCCTCTACGAGCGGCGTCGCCTGATGGCGCCTGCGCTGAACGTACTCTACGAGTCGCGACTATACTTCGCTCTTCGACGGTGGGGGATGCTGACGTTCTTCCGCCAGTCGGCCCAGGTGCCGCCGGGCCAGTCGATCCCCGGGCTCGGCGCGCGGGTGCCCGACGAGGACCGGCTCGCTGCCCTCTCCTCGATGGCCGAGGTGTGCAAGGCCAGGGGCGTCCGGATGGTCGTGATCAAGCCGGTGTACGGCACCGCCGAGCCCGACGAACTGCTCGCCGCCTTCGCGGCCGATCACCAGCTTCCGTTCATCGACCTCGCCGCCGTGAAGGACAGTGGCGCCTGGGGAACGAACAACACCGCCCTCTTTAACGACCTGGTGCACCCCTCCGCGGACGGTCACCGACTCATCGCCCGAGCGATCTACGCGGCGCTGGATACGCAAGGCATACTGGCGAGGATGACCCCACCCGGGAAGTAGCCCACGGGCTTGCTGACGGACGGGCTAGCCGGGCGCGCCGCCGCCGGCCGCCGGGGCGCTTCCACCCGCCGGCTTCTTCGGCGTGGCGCCGGGAGACGGTTGCTGGCCCCCCATCTCGTCGGGCTCGGTGGGGTCGGGCTGCGGCCCGGAGAGCGTGTTGGCGCTCTCGGTGGCAGCGGGCGCGGCGCCCGAGCCATCCTTCAGGGTGACGTTGACGCCGGTGACCGGGACCTGCGCCACGGTGACCGTGACTTCGCCGGCGGGCTCGTAGGTGGAGGGCCCGTTGTTGTCGGAGTCGATGAAGGCCGAAACACGCACTTCGCCGAGGTCTTTCGGAGCCTCGACCTCCCAGGGCCCCACCTTGTCGAGCGAGAGCACGTGGAGAATCTGGTTTTCCTTGTTGAGCAGGTCGACCCGGAGCTTGCCAGAAATCTTGCCACTGTAGGCGATGGTGCCGCTCAGCTTCACACCCGTGCCGGGCGTGACCTTGAACGACTGCGGCCCACCCGCGTTCGGCATGACTGGCCCCGACGGCGCGGCCCCGGCCTGGCCGCCGGCTGGCGCCGCGCCCATCCCCCCCGAGGCACCCATTGCAGGATCGGCCGCCGGGGGCGGCGCGCCCTCGGCACCCTCGGGTGGCGCGGCACCGTTGGGCGCCCCCGGACCACCGCCCTGGTTGACGGGAGGCGGCGGGAGGGCGACAGGGGCGTCGGAGGGACAACCGGCGAGCAGGGAAAGGGTCAGTGACAGCAACAAAGAGCACCTCGTGGGTTGGCACCTAACCTCTCTCACGCGTCCGGGGAAGGCAACAGGGCGCGGACGGCGATATCGGGCGGGTGGGATGTCTTCGAAGTTTCGCCGCGCTCTGTTTGCCCTCGTCACCCTCGTGGGGGTGCTCGCCCTAGCGGAGGTCGGCGCCCGGACCTACGGCGGGGTCGTGCGGGCCATGTCGCGCGAGGGAAGCAGCACCGGGGCGGGCGGCCTGGCCGTGGTGTGCGTGGGGGATAGCTGGGTGAACGGCTACGGGGTGAGGCCCGGCGAGTCCTGGCCCGCCGTGCTCGCGAGCGCCGTCGCGGCGGCGGGCGGGCCACCGATCACCGTGGAAAACCTTGGCGCCTCGGGCACCAACCCGCTCGAGGCCGCCCAGGCCCTCGCGCGCCGCGTGGAGTCCGCAGGGCCGATCGACCTCGTGTTCGCGCTGGTGGGGATGAACCCCGGACTCGAGTACCCGGGCGAGGCCCGCGCCGGCGGGGTGTTGCGCGCCGCGCGGCCCTATCTCTCGCACTCCGCCGTTTACCGGCTGCTCACCCAGGTGGTGTGGCGGGCCGAGCTGGGCGCCGACGCCGTGCTCGCCGGGAGCGTGCAGGGCACGTACCGTCACGTGAAGGGCGGCCTCGTCGAATCGCGCGAGGAGGCCGCCCGGCACGAGCAGCTCGAGTCCGAGCGCCTCGCCACCGACGTCGCGCGCATGGACGCGCTCGCGACCATAGCGGGGGGCAGCCTGGTGTTGCTCAACTATGCGCTGCCGCCCATCTTGCTGGCCGACCCAAACTTCGTGGCGCCGGTGGTGAACCGCCGGATCGAAGTGGCAGCGACGCAGAACGCGGTGCCGCTGATCGACATGCAGGCGGAGTACCTCCGGCGCGGTGTGCAAGGCCCCGAGGTGGTGATCGGGGGCGCTGCGGGCCTCCGACCGTCGTTGCCCGGGGGACGGGCGGGCGCGTCTGGCGACGCGAGGTCTGGCGGCTACGAGCTTCACCCCAACGTCCAGGGCCACGCCATCTACGCCGACGCGGTCGCGCGCTACGTCGTCGCCCGCTAGTCTCGCGATGCGCATGTCCACCTCGCGCTGGCCTCGCCGTGCTGCCGCCCTCGCGCTCGGGCTGCTGCTCGCCCCGTGCGTCGGCGAGGTGGGAGCGCGGGTCTACCCACCCGACGCGGGCGCCGCGTTGTTGTACAACGCCCCCGCCGGCACGCCGCCCGACATGTTCCGCTACGACAGCGCCGGCCGGCTGGTGCCCAACCCGGGCTTCGACGGCCACTACGAGTGGCTCGACCACTCCGTCAGCGTGCGGTTCGACAGCCGGGGCTTGCGCGGTCCTGAAACCCTTCCACCGGCCCCGCGCTGGCTCTCGGTGGGTGACTCTTTCGTGCTGGCGCGGCAGGTGGACGAAGCCGACACATTCATGGCCCTGGCCAGCCCGGGCCTCGGCGCCAACCTGATCAACGCGGGCATGGACGGCTACGCCACCTGGGACTACCTGGCCCGCTACCTGGCGCTCGACCCGGTGGTGGAGGCCGAAGCCGTGCTGGTGACGCTCTTCGTGGGCAACGATCCCGCGCAGGACGACGGCCCGAGCGCCATTCCCCGCGGGGGCGATCCCTTCGCTCGGGTGCCGCTCGCGCCCCACGCCGACACCGCCGACAACGCGTTCGCGCTGTTCCGGATCGCGCACGAGTCGCCGACGCCCACCGAGGCTTTCCTATTTCGGCACAGCGCGCTCTTCGCGTGGTGGCGCGTGTTCGACGCGCTGGCCGCGCGCGACCCGCTCGACCAGCAACGGCAAGCTCGGTTCCGCCAGGAGCTGCTACCGTTCAGCGAGGAGGGGGCGTCGAAGGTGCAGCGGCTCGCCGGGGCCACGGGCAACGCGCTCGACGCCTTCAAGAGGTTGGCCAGCGCCCGGGGCGACCGCCTGCTGGTGGCGGTGGCCCCCGCCAGCTTCGCGCTCGACGCCGCCAGCACCTCGGCCACCCTCCACACTTTTGGGCTCGATGCGTCTCGACCGGCCCCCACGAGCCTGCACGACGCGATCGTGGCCCGTGCTCGCGACCAGCGCATCGACACCTGCGACCTCCGCCCGGCGCTGGTGGCCGCGCGGCAGGGAGGCGAGGAGCCCTACTTCCGCTTCGAGGGGCACTGGAACCAGGCCGGCCACCGCGCCGTGGCCGAGGCCCTCGTCCGCTGTTTCGCAGGCTCGACCGGCGCTACGGGCTGGTGAACATCAACGTGGTGAAGGCATCGAGGCTGGCGTCGCCGGTGTAGCCGGTGGCGGCCTCGTCGATCGTGAGCGTGCCGCCGAGCACCCACCCCGACTCGATGGGCTCGGCCGCGTACCAGGCGTTGACGGTGCTGCCGGCGGCGAGCCCCCAGGTGCTGGACGGGGTGACGGTGGCGCTGCCGTGGGCCTCGAAGGGGGCGAGGTAGTACACGGCGAGCACCGTCTCGCTCGTCTCGAGCGGTGGGCGCGTGCCCTCGGGCGCCTCGGTCACCGTCACCGAGGTGATGGGGTCGTCGTAGATGTCCATCACGTCGCCCTCGCCGAACTCGATGTGCAGTCCGCCCACGTCGTAGCTGCCGCTGCCGTTGGTGCTGGTGCTGTCGCCGAGTTCGAGGAGCTGGATGTCGATGGTCACCACGTCGTCGACCACCCACGTGATCGGCGCGTACGGGGTGGCGTAGCCGAGGGTCTCGTCGCCTTGCACGTAGTAGCTCGCCACCTCGGGGCTGATGCCGGCCAGCGTGTAGCTGCCGTCGGCGCCGGTGCGCGCCGTCATGCACAGGCTGCGACACACGTTGACGCGGAAGTCGGGGAGGGGGGCGCCGTCGGGGTCGGTGACGACGCCGTTGACCTCGGCGCCTGCGTAGTCGCCGGTCTCACCCGTTTCCTGCGTGTCGGTGGTGCCGGTGTCGCCGGAGTCGGTGGTCTTGGAGGTGTCGGCGGTGTCGTCGCCGCACGCGAGCAGGAGCGCGAGGATCATGGCGCCCTCATAGACGATGCGCGGCCGATCCACAAGCCGGACGGTTAGCGGGGTCGCGGAGGACCGCGTGTCCAACCCGCCCATCGCACCGCCCGCGCCGGAGGCCTTCGGCAAGTACCAGTTGCTCGAGCGCATCGCTCAGGGCGGCATGGCCGAGGTGTTCCGCGCCCGCTCGCACGGCGCCATGGGCTTCGAGAAGATCCTCGTGGTCAAGCGCATCCTCGACACGCTGGCGAAAGACGAGGAGTTTCGCGACCTGTTCACCAACGAGGCGCGCATTGCCGCCGAGCTGAGCCACGTGAACATCGTGCAGGTGTTCGAGTTGGGCAAGGAGAACGAGCACCTCTACATCGCGATGGAGTACGTGCACGGCCTCGACCTGGCCCGGCTCTCCTCTCGCTCGCGGACCCTCGGCGACTTCCCCGTCAACCTCGCCCTGTTCGTCGTCGGCGAGGTGCTCAAGGCGCTGGCCTACGCGCATGCCGCCCACGACGCCGACGGCGAGGCGATGAACATCGTCCACTGCGACATCAGCCCGCAGAACGTGCTCATCAGCTTCTCGGGCGAGGTGAAGCTCACCGACTTCGGCATCAGCCGCGCCGCCATCCAGCGCGGCAACGAGAACGTCATCCGCGGCAAGTACAGTTACATGTCGCCCGAGCAGGCCGAGTCGCGACACCTCGACGGGCGCTCGGACCTCTTCTCGCTCGGCACGATGCTCTACGAGATTCTCACCGGGAGGCGGCTGTTCAAGGCGGCCTCGCGCGACGAGACCCTCGCCCGCGTGCGCCGCGCCGAGGTCCCGAGCCCGCGACCCTACCGCAAGGAAATCAGCGAAGACCTCGAGGGCTTCATCCTGCGCACGCTGTCGCGACTCCCGGACGACCGATTCGCCGACGCGCACGAGATGTACGAGGCGCTCAGCAAGATCATCGTCTCGGAAGGCCACCGGGCCACGAACAACGACCTTGCCCAGTACCTGCGCGAGGTGATCGACGCGGCCACCGCGGCCGCCGCCGGGCACGTCGCGGCGAAGTCTCCGAAGTCACTCAAGACCGTCCCGCCGCAGCCGCTCGTGGCGCTGGCGCTCGAGGCCTCGCCGCCGCCGCGCTCGATCGCCTCGCCGCGCACCTCGATCGCCACGCTCTCGCAGGAATGGTTGTCGGTGATCGGCGACCAGGGGGGCGAGGTGTGGGAGCGCGGGGATGGGAGCCTTCTCGTCGTGTGGCAGGCGGGCACCGGTTTCAAGGAGACGGTTGGCCGGGCGGTGCGCACGGCGGTGGCCCTGCAGCGTCTCACCGCCCAGGCCGGCTACCGGCTCTCGGCCGGCATCGCGCCCGGCGTGGCGCGGGTGCGCCCCGACACGCACCGCCCGTCGGAGGGCTGGGAGCTCGCCGGCCCCTTCTACCTGGCGCGGTGGATGATGAACCTGTCAGCTCACCGTGGCCGCGTGTTGCTCACCGAGGTGGGGGCCAAGCAGATCGACCAGCCGACGGTGATGCTCGGCCGCATCCCCATCCAGGGCAACCGGTACATCAACCTGCACGAGGTTGCCTAGTCGACCAGCCTGAGGCGGTCGAGGCGGAAGGTGCGCGAGGCCCGCCGCAGGTGGCAGTGGGCCACCACCCGGGAACGTCCGAGCTTCACCACGGTGATCTCGCGGCGGCTCGCGGCTCCGCTGTCGCCCGACACGTAGTCGACGAGCAGCCGCTCGCCGCTCTGCTGGGCGGCGGCGAGGCGCTGGCGCACGCGTTCGAGTTCGCCCTTGTCGCGGGGCTGGCACAAGTCGAGCAGGCCGGGCAGGTCGAGATCGCCCGCGGGGTCGGCGGCAGCCACGAGGCGCCGGGCGAGGAGAAAGGTGGCGTGGGCATCGTCGAGGGCCCGGTGTTCCACCTCGCGAGGCAGGTCGAAGCGTTCCCGCAGGGCCGAGAGGCGGTGGTCGCCCACGGCGAGCAGGCGCCGGGCAAGGAGCAAGGTGTCGACCACCGGCTGCTCCGGTCGCGACACGCCGGCGCGGGCGCACTCCATGTCGAGGAAGCCGATATCGAAGTCGGCGTTGTGACAGGCGAGCACCGCGCCCTCGATACGCCGGAGCAGCTCGGGCAACACCGAGGCAAAGCGCGGTGCCGTGGCCACCATCGCGGCGGTGATGCCGTGCACCCCGGTGGCCGCCATGGCTCGGTCGGGATGCACCAGGGTGCTCCACCGGCTGGGCTCCGCGTCGAGTGGCCCGCGCACCACGGCAACCTCCACCACCCGGTCGCCCTCGTCGGGATCGAGGCCGGTGGTCTCGAAGTCGAGCGCGGCGTAGTCGAGATCGAGCAGGCGCACCAGGGCCTCCTACCCGCGCGGCGCCCTGCGAGCCGTAGCCCACTACTCGAAGCTCTCGAAGCCCTCGACCTGCCCCAGCACGTGCAGGGGCTCCACGTCCACGCGCCAGGACAGGGTGTCGTCGGCCTCGGCGTAGATGATCTCGCCGAGGGTGCCCCAGGAGGAGAGGTGACTGCCGTCGTCGAGGCGGTCGAAGTCGCCGAGCACGGCGGTCACGTAGCCGCCAGGGTGTTGCCACTGCCAGCTCAGCGTCGCCTCGCCGCCAGCAAGGGTGTACTCGGCCAGTCGCGACACGCCGAGGTCGTAGCCGTTGTCGAAGATCGACAGGCCGTCGGCGGTCCACCCCGGGGCGTGCTGCGGCCCGAAGGCGTCGTCCACCGCGTAGTCGGAGTCGGGCCCGCCGACGATGAAGTCGATGTCGCCCGTCGCGCGCTCGACGGCGACGACGCAGGTGCAGCGGAGGATCGACACGAGGTAGCGGTCGGTGGCCTCGTCGTAGGCCAGGCCGTTGGCGTGGTTCCAGTCGGCGCCCTCGGGGTAGGCCTGCACCCCCCAGCCCTCGTTCTCCTCCACCTCGAAGTGGTCGAAGGCGTTCCATATGGTGCGCTGCGTGCCGTCCTCGGCCACCTCGACGATGGTGTCGCCCACCACGTCCTCGCCGTCGATCTGTCGCGCCTCGCCCACCAGCGTGGCGAAGCCGCCGCCGGGCAGCGGCAGGACCTCGTGGTGGGCCATGGGCAGGGGGTAGGTCACCCGGTCGCGCCCGTCATCGGACAGGAACACCGCGTGCGCGTCGGGCAGGTAACTATGAGTCGCGACGAGATACAGCACGCCACCGTCGACCTTGTGCAGGAAGGCCACCGTGCCCAGGCCTTCGACGAGGTCGTACCACACCACTTGCCCGGCCGCGTCGAGCACCACCACGCCGCTGCCCTCGTCGGGGGCCTCGAGCCAGCTCGCGAGGATGAAGCGCGGCGCGAGCGGGCCGTCGTCGACGACGGTGAAGGGCGGTATCTCGACGGGGAGGGGACCCGTCTGCGCGGCGAGCGGCTCGCTCACCCAGTCGCCCACGTGCACGGTGAGCTCGAGCGTGGCTTCGGCCCCGGCGCCGTACACCACCGCGCGCCCCTCGGCGCCGTCGAAGCGCTGCCCCTCCCACTCCACCCAGGCCTCGGCCTCGGGCGGCGAGTAGCTCACCTCCACCAGCGTCGAGATCTCCTCGCTGGTCGCGACGCTGGCCGTGTAGCTGGGATCGGAGGCGCAGGCGGGGAGAAGCCACACGGGTCGGCACCATAGCACCGGGAGTCGCCGGGCCGATCGCATCGAGGTGGCGACCGGCCTCGACGAGATCCCGGGTACGAGCTCAACCCGGGCGACGCCCCGGGAATCGTGTCCCCTCCCATCGAGCAAGCGGAGTTCTGGGCCGCGTTCTAGCGACGGCGCCTGCGCGCCACGATGAGCGCCAAGGCCATTGCGCCCGCCCCCGCCGGGGGCACGGCGCCGCAACCACACTCGGCGCTGCCGCCTCCGCCCGACTTGTCTTCCTCGCAGTCCTCGTCGACGGTGCCGTCGCAGTTGTTGTCGACGTAGTCGCACATCTCGTCGAGGCCCGGGTTCACCCAGCCGGCGGCGTCGTCGCAGTCGCCGTCGTCGACGGTGTAGCCGTCCTGGTCGAGGTCGCTCACGCCCTCGTCCACCTGGTCGTCGCAGTCGTTGTCGACACCGTCTTCCACCTCGCCGCCCGGGTGGACGCTGTCGTCGGCGTCGTCGCAGTCGCCGGCTTCCTCGGTGTAGCCGTCGCCGTCGTCGTCGGTGTAGCGGGTGCCCTCGTCCACGTCGCCGTCGCAGTCGTTGTCGACGCCGTCGACCACCTCCGCGGCGCCGGTGTAGGTGGCCACGCTGCCGTCGTCGCAGTCGCCGTCGCGCTCGCTCTGGCCGTCGCCGTCGTCGTCGACGTTCGCCGTGCCCTCGTCGACCAGCCCGTCGCAGTCGTTGTCGACGCCGTCGGCCAGTTCCGTGCCCCCGGGCAGGGCGGTGGCGTCGTGGTCGTCGCAGTCGCCACCCCCGCCTTCGTCCACCGCGCCGGGGCTGTAGCCGTCGCCGTCCACGTCGGTGGCGGAGGCGTCGACCTGGCCGTCGCAGTCGTCGTCGATGCCGTTGTCTTCCACCTCGGTGGCGCCGGGGCTCGCGGCCGCGTCGCCGTCGTTGCAGTCGCCGGCGTCTTCCGAGAAGCCATCGCCGTCGTCGTCGTAGGCGCGGGTGCCCTCGTCGACCACGCCGTCGCAGTCCTCGTCGGTCCCGTCGGCCGTCTCCGTGCCGGTGGGGCTGGCGCTGGCGCTCGCGTCGTCGCAGTCGCCGCCGCTCTCGGAGAAGCCGTCGCCGTCGTCGTCGGCGTAGATCGTGCCCTCGTCGATGGTGCCGTCGCAGTCCTCGTCGACCCCGTCGGCGCTCTCGGTGGCGCCGGTGTACACGCTGGCGTCGCCGTCGGCGCAGTCGGTGCCGCCGGCGGCCTCGGCGTCCTCGCCGTCGCCGTCGACGTCGCTGAGGTCGCTGCCGGTGCAGTCCTGGTCGATGCCGTCGTAGGGGATCTCGCTGGTGCCGGGGCTGCGGCCGCTGTCGCTGTCGTCGCAGTCGTCGTCGTTGCTGACATAGCCACTGGGTTGCGCGCAGTCGCTGTCGGTGGTGGCGGCGGTGCCGTAGCCGTCGCCGTCGGCGTCGAGGTACCAGGTGACGGACAGGCCCTCGTCGATGCTCGAGTCGCAGTCGTCGTCGATGCCGTTGCAGGCCTCGGCCTCGCCGGGGTTGACGTCGGCGTCGGTGTCGTCGCAGTCGCGGCTGTTGGTGACGTAGCCGCTGGGGCGGCTGCACGCGGCGGTGGTGGTGGACAGGTCGCCGTAGTTGTCGCCGTCGTCGTCGGCGTAGTAGGTGGTGGTGACCCCGTCGTCGACCGTGCCGTCGCAGTCGTCGTCGACCGAGTTGCACGTCTCGCGCTCGCCGGGGTTCACCGTGTCGTCGGTGTCGTCGCAGTCGCTGCCGCCACAGGAGGTGGCGTCGTAACCGTCGCCGTCCTCGTCGCAGGCGCAGTAGGGGTCGCTGCTGCAGTCGCTGTCGTCGCAGTCGATGTCGCGGTCGTAGTCGTTGTCGCTGCCGTCGTCGCAGTCCTCCGGGCAGCCGGTGCCGGCCGACACGTCGAAGGAGAGCGTGTAGTCGCCGGCGGCGCTGCCCACGCAGCGCCCGGCGCCGGTCGTGCCCCAGCCGTAGCCTTCCACCACCACGTAGTAGGTGGCGCCGGCGGTGCAGGTGAAGCTGACACTGTCGGTGGTGGTGCTCGCCGCGGTGCTCCCGGCCTCGCAGTCGGAGTAGGGGTTGCAGGTGTCGCCGAGCACGTAGATGTCGAGGTCGCAGTCGAGTCCCGACACCTCCAGCGTGACGCTGCCGGTGCGCTGGCAGGTGAAGCTGTAGGTGTGGTCGCCCCGGGTTTGTGACAGGGGCGCGTAGGGGGTGCCACAACTGTAGTAGTTGGGGGCGGTGGTGCCGCCGAGCTCGGAGGGGTCGGTGCTGGTGATGCGGTCGCTCACCGTGGAGGAGCAGGTGAGCTCTTCCAGGACGGTGGCGCCGCAGGTGCTGGCCTCGGCGGGGGCGGCAAGGGCAAGGAAGAGCAGGTTCATTCTGTCACCCCGTCGCAATCGTTGTCGATGCCGTCGCCTGCGATCTCCACGCCACCGGGGTAGGCGCCGGCATCGGCATCGTCGCAGTCGCCGCCGCGCTCGCTGGCGCCGTCGCCGTCGTCGTCGGCATAGGCCGTGCCCTCGTCGACGGCGCCGTCGCAGTCGTCGTCGACGCCGTTGGCCAGCTCGGCGGCGCCGGGGCCGCGATCCGCGCTGCCGTCGTCGCAGTCGCCGGCATCCTCGCTGAGCCCGTCGCCGTCGTCATCGAGGGCGGTGGTGCCCTCGTCGGTGGCACCGTCGCAGTCGTTGTCGGCGCCGTCGGCCACCTCGGCGGCCCCCGGGAAGCTCGTGGCGTCGGCGTCGTCACAGTCGCCGGCGGTGCTGTCGTAGCCGTCGCCGTCGCCGTCCATGGCGCCGTCGTCGGCCACGCCGTCGCAGTCGTCGTCGATGCCGTTGCCGTACTCCTCGGCGAGCAATGGGCTGCGCGCCGGGTCGTTGTCGTTGCAGTCGCCCTCGTCTTCGCTGGCGCCGTCGCCGTCGTCGTCGACGCAGCTCGTGCCCTCGTCGATGGCGCCGTCGCAGTCCTGGTCGATGCCGTCGCATGCTTCCGGCGCGCCCGGGTAGACGGTGTCGAGGCGGTCGTCGCAGTCGATGTCACAGGCGGAGTAGCCGTCGGCGTCGACGTCGTAGAGGGATCCGCCGCCCTGGCTGCAGGCGTTGGCGCGCAGGGTGACGACCGGCAGGCTCGCGGCGGGGCTGACGGTGAGCTGCAGGGTGGAGGACACCTCCTCGGCGTCGGCCGCCGCGTAGACCAGCGGGATGGTGAGCGACTCGCCCACGCCCACCTCGCCGGGGAGCGACAAACCCGAGGTGAACCGGCTGTCGCCGAAGCTCAGCGCGTCGAGGGACAGGGCGGCCGCGCCGGTGTTGACCAGCTCCACGCTCGACTCGGCCTCGCGCCCCGCGGGGACGGCGCCGAAATCTAGGATGGAGGGGAGTAGCTCCGCCGTGCCCTGGACGCCCTGGCCGCGAAGCGTGAGCGTGTGCTCCGGCTCCCGCTGGGCGTTGGTGACGATCGTCACCTGCGTCAGGAAGTAGTCGGCGTGGTCCGGGCTGAAGCGGAAGCTGAGGTCGGTGCGGTCGCCCGAGGCGAGCGAGACGAAAGGGTCGCCCTGGACGACGAAGGCGTCGCCGCTCAGGCCCAGCGTCTCCACCGCGAGGATCTTCACCGTGCCGCCGCTGGCGTGGGCCACGCTCACCAGCACGCTCGTCTCGTCGCCCACGGCCACGGCGCCGGCATCGACGAGACCGGGGCTCACCACCACCGCCCCGGTGCCCTCGGACACCGCGTAGTCCTGGCCGCAGGCGGTCACCGCGAGCAGAAAAATCGTCATTCGGGCTCCACGGGGGAGCGCATGAACTCGGGGATGCCCGGCGGCGCGATCTCGCCGTCGCCATCGACATCCACCCAGATGGGGTTGGTGAGCGCGAAGGGGAGCACGGGGCCGTCGCGAGGGATGGGCACCGCGGGCGACACGAAGGCGCCCACGCTGGGCACCGACGAGAGCGCCTCCACCACCACGTCTTGCAGCTGCACCGGGGGAATGTCCACCGGGCTGAAGAGCGGCCCGAGGTCGTCGTCGCCCATGGCGATGACCACGAACCACGAGTCCTTGTCGACGTCGATGGCCAGCTCCTGCGAGAACTTGAGCACGTCGGGGTCGAGACCCTCCCACTCGTGGATGAGCACGCCGTTCTGGTAGAGCTCCACCCGATCGACGCTCATCCAGCTCGGCGCTTCCACCTCGATGTGCAGGTCGACGCGGCCGTCGGACACCGGCACCACGTCGCCGATCATGTAGTCGCTGTCGGCGGTGAAACGGACGAAAGGACCGTAGCTGGCCACCACCCGCCCGGCCTTCACCGCGTCGGCCACCGCCTGCTCGTCGAGCGAGGGGATGTCGTCTTCCTCGCCCACGAACACGTAGTTGCGCGGGCAGCCGGCCTCGATGCTGAACTTGCTGTGGGTGTCGCTGTTGCCCAGGGCCACGAGCGGGTGCCCCGTGTTGAGCAGGGAGAACCAGTCGTCGATCTGCCCCTCGTGCCCGTACCCGAGGCGGTACACGTCGGCGGCGAGGTCGAGCTGTTCCTTGCCGGTGCGCTCCACCATGTCGTACCCGCTGAGCTGACCGGTGGCGGCGTAGCTGTCGAGCTCGGGTTGCGTGGGGGTGCGGAGGATCTCGAAACGCTTGGCGTTGAACAGTTCCAGAGCCTCGAAGTCGAGGGTCATCTTGCTCGGGTCTTTGAGGATGGCGTTGGCGATCGAAAATGTCGGCGTGGACACCTCGCCGGTGTAGGGGTCGAAGCCGTACTGGTCGAAGTAGCCGAGGATGCCGTCGCGGGGGTGGGCGACAAGACGCACCGGCGAGTAGCCGGCTTCCACGCCCAGCGTTTCCAGCTCGGCGAGGATGTCGGCCGGGGGCATGCCGGTCCAGTCGAAGGCGCCGCCTTGCTCCTTGATGGTGTCGTGGCCCAGCGGGAAGGCGAGGAAGTGACCAATCTCCAGCGTGGTGGTCTCGAGGCCCACCGCCGTCTTGACCCAGGGCTCCAGGTCGAGGTCCTGCACCACCGGGGCGAAGTCGGTCAGGTAGTCGTGGTCGGAGCTGGCGAAAAAGTCGACGCCCTCGGCGGCGAAGGAGATGACGCGGCTCTCGAGGCTCACGCCGCTGTCGAAGCTGTTGGCGGCGTGAACGTGGAAGTCGGCGCTGATCCAGCCGTCGGTGTCGACGCTGTGGACCACCTGGAGGTTGAGCTTGCCCACGCCGCTGTCAGACACGGTGAAGGTGTCGCTCTCGCCCACCTCGTACTCGGTGCCGCGCGTGGCGACGGCGCGGTACTTGCCCGGCGGCAGCGTGATCGTCCCCTCGCCGTGTGACAGGAACACCGCCTCGGCGGCGTTGCCGGTGAGGTCGGTGTCGCCGTAGTCGGGCACGAGCGGGCTTTCGCCCTCGGCGGGGAAGATCGTCACCTTCGAGGGTACGAGGCGACCGGTCTCGTCGACGACAGAGACATCGACTTGCCCGGGACGGTGCGCCACCAGCACCGTCTCCAGCACTTGTCCCTCGGCGAGGCTGAAGCTTACCTTCTCCCCGTCGGGACGGCCCTGCATGTGCACGAGGAGCTCCCAGTCGCCCGGCGGCAGGGAGCCGCCCCAGGAGCCGTCGATCTGCGTGTCGTCGCCGACGTCGCTCTCCCACTGCATGTAGGGCTTGTCGTTGCCTTTCTCGAAGGCGAGCACGCTCGCGCCCGAGACCGGCACGCCGGTGCCGCTCTCCACCACGAAGCCGCGCACCGTGCCGTGCGACAGACCGCGCGCCTCGACGAGCGCGTCGTAGGCCGAGCCCACGTCGCCCTTGCCCACGGCGAACCAGCGGGTGTACTGGTAGGTCTTCCCGCCGTTGAAGCGGTCGTAGTCGCCGGTGCCGTCGTCGGTGCCCGGCTGGCCGGCGCCGAAGGCGGCCGTTTGCGAGGAGGTGAACAGGGGCACGTAGAGGCTGCCGCCGTCGGCCATGAGCGCGTAGCTCACGCCGTTGCCCACGCCGGCGAGGAAGTCGAACTCGAAGGGATCGACGAAAGTGTTCTTGCCCCCGTTGACCGCGTCGGCCACGAGGCGATCCTCGTCGAAGCCGCCGCCGGGAGAGAAAACGTCGATGCTGCCGCCCTGGAGGTAGAAGTCGCCGAAGGCGAGGCCGCTCACCATGGCGTAGTCGAGGATGGGCAGCGCCCCCTCGCCGGTGGCGCCCACCACCTCCTCGGCCTGGCTGAACTCGGCGCTGAGCGAGGCGGTGGTGACGACCTTCAGGGCCGGGGACCCCGCCTCGAGCACGTAGTCGGTGGTGATCTGGAACTCGGGCTGGCCCACCAGCGCCCAGAGCAAGTCGAGCATGGTGAGGAAGGGCTCGGCCTGGCCGGTGGCGCGCACGATCGCGGTGCCGTCGCTGCCATCGGCGAGGATCGTCACCTCGCCGGGCTCGTCGGCGCCGACGAGGTTCATGTTGACGGTGGCGAACATCTCGGCGAGATGGTCGTTGCCGTGGCCCGCGCCGTAGCTGGGGTCGGCGCGCTGGAGGTCGGCGTCGGCGAGGGTGCCGCCGAAGGGGGAGGGACCCATCGAGTAACGCGCGTCGAGGATGGTAAATCGCACCCGGTCGTTCTCGAGCAGGAAGTCGCCTTCGCGCGCCGTGGCCTTGGGCCCGCCGATGGTGCCGGCAAGCGAGTCGATCTGCCGGGCCGAGGCCCATTCGGAGGAGGTGGAGCAGCCGAGGATGGCGAGAAGGAGCATGGCGTGGTGTAGGATAGCCTGCGGAACGCTCCTACCATGATCATGCTCCTCGCCACCGCGCTTTCTTCCACCGCCCTCGCCGACGATTCCAAGCACGGGGAGGGGGGTTGCGAGGGCTGCAAGATGAAGGGCCTGAGCGCGAGCATCGAGCCGGTCGCGATGGCTCAGGTGTGGGTGACCGCCTACGACATGGACCAGGACGCGCAAGCCGATGCCACCGGCTACGGCGACCCGGAAGATGACCCCGGCGTGAAGCTGAAGCGTTTGCGGCTCGGGCTCACCGGCGAGGCCCACAAGTGGAACTACCGCCTCGTCGTCGGGACGGCGGCGCCCTACGACGGGCTCGAGCGCGGCGAGGAAGACCTCGGCGTGGTCGACGCCTGGATCGGGGTGCAGCCGGTGAAGGGGCTCGACATCCGCGTGGGCCAGGACAAGGTGCCCTTCTCCCGCGACCAGCTCATGGGCTCGGGTCACCTCGTTTTCACCGAGCGCGGCATCGGCAGCGAGCACATCGCGCCCGACCGTGCGCCCGGCCTCTCGGTGGCCTACGGTCGCTCGGGCGGCAAGTTCACCGCGGGCGCCTACAACGCCGGCGGCGACCTGTTCGGCGACGAGGCCAGCGGCAAGACGCTGGCTGGGCGCCTCGAGTGGGACATCGGCAAGGCCAACACCTACCAGACCTGGGGCGACCGGGACGCGTTCGGCATCGGCATTGGCGGCAACGGCTTTTACACGATGGGTGTCGCGACCGATACCTGGGCGGCCGGCGGCGACATCATGGTGCGAGCCAAGGGACTGTCGCTCCTGGTCGACGGCGCCGTGAGCCACGTCACGCCCACCAACACCGACATCGACAGCAGCGAGGTGTTCGCCGAGACCGACCTGTTCGGCCTCACCGCGCAGATCAGCTACCAGGTGCGCGCCTTCGAGCCGGCGGTGCGCTACTCGATGTTCAACGACAGCACCCTCGGCGACTACAAGCAGGTGCTGGTGGGCGGCGAGTGGCACACCGCCGAAGACCACGTTCGAATCGGCGCGGGCTACCAGCTCCGCCTGGAGGAGCCGGCCGTCGACAACGACACCGCCCGCATGTGGGCGCAGTTCCGGTTGTAGCGTGCGCCGCTACCAGGGCATCGACGGTCTGAGCGAGCCGACCTTCCGGACGGGCGACGACCAGTGGGTTTCCCTGGACACGGTGGTGTGGAGGGTGGTGCGGGCGCTGGGGGGCGGCGTGTCGCCGCTGGTGGCCAAGTGTACCATCCAGTTGTCGCGACATGCGGTGTCGGGACTGGAGCACGTGGACATCGGGCGCCTTGCCCGGGACGTGTCGATGGCGCTCCGTCCCGAGCGCATCGTGGTGACGCCCCCCGTCGTACACGCGATCTTGCTCGCCTACGTGACGGAGGTGGAGGAGCTCGGGGTGGTGCAGGTGGCGGAGGGTTACGAGCCCATGCGGGCGTAGCTGACGACGCATGGTCTTTTCTTCGAACCTGTTCCTGTTCCTGTTCCTGCCCGTGTTCCTGGCGGTGTACTACGCGCTGCCCTTCCGCTACCGCACGCGCTGGATCCTCGTCGGTAGCTACACTTTCGCCGCCTGGTGGAAGCCCTACCTGATCCTCTTGTTCCTCGCCGTGCAGGCCTGGGACTACGTCATCTCGCACCGGGTGTACCAGGCCCACGAGCGGGGCGACCCGCGCGCGGCGCTGCGCTGGGTGACGCTCGGCATCTGCGGCGATCTCGCCGCGATCGGCTATTTCAAGTACTTCAACTTCTTCATGCACAACGTCAACGCGGTGGTGACCGCGTCGGGCGGGGCCGCCTACGTTTTCGAGGAGGTGATCCTGCCGATCGGGATCTCCTTCTACACCTTCCAGGAGATGTCCTACCTCATCGACGTGTACCGTCGCGACGAGAAGCCCGCGCCCACCTTCTGGGACTTCGCTGCCTTCATCGCCTTGTTCCCCCAGCTCATCGCCGGGCCCATCCTCCGCTACAAGGACGTGGCCAACCAGTTCGCCGAGCGCACCCACACCCTCGACAAGTTCAGCCGGGGGGCGGTGCGGCTCATGGGCGGCTTCGCCAAGAAGGTGCTCCTCGCCGACAGCATCGCGCCCATCGTCGATGCCTGCTTCGCGCTCGAGTCGCCGACCATGGCCGACGCATGGCTGGGGACGGTCGCGTACACGCTCCAACTCTATTTCGACTTCTCCGCCTACTCCGACATGGCCATCGGCCTCGGCCTGATGATGGGTTTCGAGTTCATGGAGAACTTCAACCACCCCTACATCAGCAAGAGCATCACCGAGTTCTGGCGGCGCTGGCACATCTCCCTGAGCACCTGGCTTCGCGACTACCTGTACATCCCGCTCGGGGGCAATCGAAAGGGCCCGCGGCGCACCTACGTCAACCTCGGCCTGACGATGCTGCTCGGCGGCATCTGGCATGGCGCCAACTGGACTTTCGTGGCCTGGGGCATGTGGCACGGTAGCCTTCTGGCGCTAGAGAAGCGGCTCGGCGGCCCGAAGCTGGGCATCCCGCTCACCATGCTGCTGGTGATGATCGGCTGGATCGTGTTCCGCGCGCCCGACCTGGAGACGGCGCTGGACTTCTACACCGCGATGCTCGGCGCCAACGGCCTCGCCCTGTCCGACGTGCTGCGCTGGCAACTCAGCGGCTTCCAGGTGGTGATGCTGGGACTCGGCATCGTCGTGGTCTACGCGGCGCCCTACTGGCGACAGTGGAAGCAGAAGCTTCACGGCGCCGAGGCGGCGCGTTGGCGTCACACGTCGCTGGCCTACATCCCGCTGTTCGTCCTGGCCGTGATGCGGCTCTCCGCACAATCCTACTCCCCCTTTCTCTACTTCCAGTTCTGATGTCGCGACCACTCGTCGACGTGCTCCCCGGTGTCGCCGTCATCACCGTGCTCGGTGGTGGTCTCGTGGGCCTGTGTTTCAACGAGTCGCTCCTGGTGTCGCCCGGCAAGACGTGGTGGAACGGCGACTGGGGCGTGGCCTACGAGGACGCGCTCGACGAGGAGTTCCTCGTGCGCGAGCCAAGCATCGACCTCTTCGGGATCGTGGAGTGGTGGCTGTTCGGCGAGGGACGGCGCGGCGTGGTGGTGGGCGAGGATGGCTGGCTGTTCACCGCCGAGGAGTTCGAGCTCTACCCGGGCGCCCTCGAGCGGGCCGAGACGCGGGCGCGGCGCGTGGCCGAGGTGCAAACCGAGATGGCGAAGCGTGGCACGGCCTTGCTCGTGGCCTACCTGCCCTCGAAGGCGCGCGTGCAGGCCGATCACCTCGGTGGCCATCGCGTGCCCGCCGAGGTGGCGGCCGTGGGCCCGCGCTTCGTGCAGGGGCTCCGGGCCGCGGGGGTGGATGTGCTGGAGCTGGAGGGGGCGCTCGAGTCGGTAGAGGGCGACGCGTTCCTGCACACCGACACCCACTGGACGCCCGCCGGGGCGCGGGCGGTGGCCGCGATGCTGGCGGAGCACGTGAAGGAGGGCGGCGCCGACTGGGTGGGCGGCGCCACGGTCACCCTCGGCGAGGGCGCGCCGGGGCCCCACGAGGGCGACCTCTTGCGCTACATCCCGCTCGGGCCCTTGCAGGCGCAGCTCGGGCCTCCGCTCGACACGCTCGCCACCCCCACGGCCACCGTCGAGAGCGGCGGCGGCCTGCTCGGCAACGCCGCCATCCCCGTCGCGGTGGTGGGCACCAGCTACTCGGAAGACAAGCGCTGGGGCTTCGTCGCTGGTCTCCAGGCGGAACTGCAAGCCGACGTGCTCAACGCGGCGAGACAGGGACAGGGCCCCTTCGTGGCGATGGACGAGTACCTGGCCGACGAGGCATGGACCGAGTCGCCGCCGCGGCTGGTGATCTGGGAGATCCCGGAGCGCTACGTGGGGATGGAGGAGTAGCCGCTGTCGGCGCGGCGAGGCCGGGCGTGGGTTGACGTGTTGGTCCAACTGACCTAGTCTGATGGTCATGGCGTCGTCCCCACCCACCCCCGTGCACATCGCCAAGGCGCAGCTCTCGCGGCTGATCGAGCGCGCGCTGGCGGGCGAGGATGTCGTGATCTCGCGCGGATCAAAGGCGGTGGTACGCCTGGTGCCCGTGGGCGGGCCCGCGGTCCGCAGCCCGGGTCGCTACGCCGCCCTCATCGGCGACTGCGCGACCATCGACGAGCCACTTCCACCGGAGGAACTCGCGGGTTGGAGCGGCGAGTGACCGTCTTGCTCGACACGCACGCGCTGCTCTGGTGGCTGAAAGACAGCCCGAGGCTCGGCCGCACCGCCCGCGCGTTGATGGTGGACCGCCAAAACACCGTTCTCGTGAGCGCCGCGAGCATCTGGGAGATCACCACGAAGTACCGCATCGGGAAGCTGTCCGACATCGAGGCCATCGTGCATGACCTGCCCGCCGTGGTGCGGGCCGAGGGCTTCTCGCTCCTGGCGATTGCCGCCGAGCACGCGGCACGGGCGGGACTCCTCGCCAGCGACCACCGCGACCCCTTCGATCGAGTGCTCGCCGCCCAGTCGCTGGCCGATGGGCTCACGCTGCTGAGCTACGACGAGGTCTTCGACTCCATGGGCGTCACGCGGCTCTGGTAGTCCCTACGGCGTGACGCTGATTCGCTTCGGCGACATCGCGCTCCCATCCTTGACGATCTTGCCCGAGGGGTCGGTGGACTGGACAAACCACTGCAGGCCGGTGGTCATCGTCTCGTCGACCTTCACCGAGGCGGCGTAGCGGCCGTTGCTGCCGCTCATCGCCTTCTCGCTGAAAGCGCCGCTCCCCACGCCCCGGTAGTAGAGCTTCACCGTCTGCTTGCCGCTGATGGTGGCGGAGAAGCTGAGGGTGTCGCCCACGCGGGCCTCGGAGGGGCCGCTGGTGGAGAGCGAGCCGGTGTTCACCTTGGTGACGACCACTGTCGACTCGCTGGGCGGGGGGACCACGACCGGCTCGGGCGGGGGCTTCGCGACCTCGGGTTGCCTCGCCACCTCGGGCTGCCTTGCCACCTCGGGTGGCTTGGCCACCGGCTGCTTCACCGGCGCCGCCTCCACCGGAGGCGCGTCGATCGACGCCGGCGCCGCCTCCACCGGGGCGGGCTCCACGGCCTGGGGCTCGACGGTGACGGGCTCGACCGCGGGGTCGGCGGCGGGCTCCTCGGGCAACTGCCCGCCCGTGAAGCTCGGCGACACCACCCACACCACCGTGCCGGCGACGAGCAGCGCCACCGCGCCGGCCACCAGCGGGACGAGCTTGCGCAGGCGGCTGGACTGCGGGTCGTCGAGCTCGAAGCTGGCGCGTTCCGGGGGACCGTGGGGCCGGTGGGAACTGCCCTCGCCGTTGCTCGTCCCGCCGCCGTCGGGCCCCGCTTTCTCGGGGACCATCGTGCCCTCCGCTGGGAGCGGCCGGCTGGTGGTGCCGCCGATGAGCTGCGCCAGCGTGTCGAATCTCTTGGGATCCGACGGGCGTTCGGGGAGCCTGGGCACCAGCGAGGGCGTGTCGTCGGGGTCGTCGGGCAACAGGGGCAGCACCAGCCGCAGCGCGTCGGCCATCGAGCGCGAGGTGGGGAAGCGTTCCTCCCGGCGGTAGCGCGTGGCCTTGCGGATCACCTCGACCAGGGGCTCGGGGATGCCCTCGAACCACTCGGGCCCGGCCTCCGACACGAACAACTCGGGCGGCGTGTCGTTCTTCAGCAGCGACCACAGCGTGGCGCCGCACGAGTAGATGTCGGCGCGAGCATCCACCTGCCTCGCGCTGGACTTCTGCTCCGGCGCCATGAAGCCCCAGGTGCCGAGGACGGCGCCGGTGCGCGTCATGCCGGGCTCGTTCTCGTGCCGCACCTGGGCGATGCCGAAGTCGGTGATGCGGATGTCGCCATTGCGGGTGAGCAACACGTTGCCCGGCTTGATGTCGCGATGGATCACGCTGTGGTCGTGCGCACCCTGGAGCGACTCGCACAGCGAGATGACCACCTCGGCGGCCATCCGCGGGGTGAGGGGGCCGTGCGCATTCAGCCGGTCGACCAGCGAGCCGCCCTCGACCAGTTCCATCACGATGAACACGCGGTCGCCGTCTTCGCCCATGTCGAAAACGCGGACGACGTGTGTTTCCTCCAGGTTGGCCATGGTCTGGGCCTCGCTGAGGAAACGGCGGCGCTGCGCGGGCCGCTGCGAGAAGGCCGGGGACAGGACCTTGATCGCTCGCGGGCGCTGTAGGCGCTGGTCGAACGCACGATAGACCGTGGCCATCCCGCCCTCGCCGATCACCTCGAGGAGCTGGAATCTTCCCTCCGCGAGGGGCTGCGGCCGAATGCTCGTCATCCGTCCCGCTCCATAGCACGCTGCGTCAAGAGCTTCGCCGACGGCCGGGCTTTCAACGCCGCGCCAGTAGCCCCGCGCAAAGGGCGTCGAGCTTCTCCGCGAAGGCGGCAGCCCGCTCCGGTCCCCCGGCAGTCGGGCCCATCGCCGTCACCCGCGCGGCGTGGTCACGCAGGGCCGGTGCTAGCTCCGGCATCTCCATCACCACGATCACCCGGTCGGCGATGCGCCGCGCGAAGCGGCACTGGTGGTCGTCCACGTGCTCGCCGTGGCGGCTCTGCCGGGGCACGACCACCGGCACCTTCCCCAGCGCCAGCGCCTGCATGATCGAGGCTGGGCCGCCGTGGGTGACCACCACCCGGGCGGCCCTCATCGCCGCCTGCATCGCGTCGAAGCCGATCATCTTGTCGTGACGGCAATGCGCGGGGACGACCGTGGAGTAGCCGGTCTGGACGTAGGCCTCGTCGACCTCGCCGGTGGCGACGAGCCGGTCGACCTCGGCCACGAGGCGGTCGAAGGGATCCTCGTGCGTGCCCACGGTGACGAACACCATCAGAGCACGCCGCCGAGGTTGACACCCTCGGGGTAGAACGCCTTCTGTTCCTCCCATTGCACCACCATGCGGTCGAGCACGGGCCGCACCAGCCGCGCGGTGACGGTGGGGGAGTCGATGCGGTCGTACACCTCCACGAAGACCGTCTTGCAGCCGAAGAGCAGCTTGCCCACGTAGAAGAAGGGCACGGCGATGCCGGCCCCGTTGCTCACCAGCACGTCGGGACGCTCTCGCGCCAGCGTCTTCAGCGCCAGCACGGTGTTGCGGGCGAGGTTCTTCAGGCTGCGGTTGGTGGGGTGGTGCCCCCACACCACGCGCTCCCCGGCGAGGAGCGAGACGGCATCGGGCTTGTCGAAGGTCACCCAGAAGCGATCGTGTCGCGACCACCATGCGTCCAGGCAGTGGAGCTGCGCGAGGTGCCCGCCCGAGGAGCAGACGATGCCGACCTTGTAGCGGGGCGGGCTGCTCATCGCGCGAACCGCTAACCGACTCGCGCGCTACGTTCCGGCCGCGTGCCGACGCTCGCCCGGCGGCTGATCCGCCGCGATAGGCCGCGTCGTGCCCGGACCCGACACCAAGACGCTCGTCCGCGGAGCGAGCGTGATGCTACCGGCCACCCTGCTCGGCAATGCCCTGCTGCTGGGCCTCGACACCTACCTCAACGGGGTGTTGCCGCTCGCGGAGTACGGGATGTACGGCGCGGTGAAGCGCCTGCTCCAGATCCTCGGCTTCGTGGGGCTCCTCGGCATGGAGAACGCGGTGATCCGGGTGGTGGCCAGAGCGCCGGGGGCGGCGAGCGCGCAGGCGGGCCTCCGGGCCGCCCTCGTGGCCACGCTGGCGGCGTCCTCGCTGCTCGCGCTGGGAATTTACGCCCTCGCCGATCTCGTGGCGACCTGGGTCGACGACGCGCCGGGAACCGCCACCGCCCTGCGCCTCGGCGCGCTCTCCCTGCCCTTCGCCGCGGTGCGCCTGCTCGCGGTGGCCGCCGCGCAGGGCTGGGGCACCCTCGTGCCGCGCGCGGTGGTCACCTTCCTCGCGTGGCCCGTGCTGCAGTTCCTCGGCTTCTTCGCCCTGGCGCGGGCCTACGGCGACACCGGGATCGCGGCGGTTGGCGGCTACACGCTCGCCATGGCCGTCGGCGCCGGGCACGCGTGGTGGTCGCTGGGACGAGTGCGGCCGCCCGGAGCCGAGGGCGAGGCAGGCGAGGGGAGTCTCGCCGGGATGTTCGCCGTGGCCTGGCCGCTGTGGGCTCAGGGCATGGGCATGGCGCTCTACACCTGGGCCGATCAGGTGGTGCTGGCGGGGCTCCGCGGCGCCGAGGCGGCGGGGACCTACGGTCCGGTGGCGACCATCGCGCCCCTGTTCGGGCTCGGGCTCGGCGCGCTCAACACCGCCTTCGCACCGGTGATCGCGCGGAAACACGCCGAGGGCGACAAGGCGGGCTTGCAGGCGATGTACCGGCTCGTCACCCGGTGGGCGGTGTTGCTCGCGGTGCCGCCGGCGGCGGTGGCGCTGGTCGCGCCGATGACCGCGTTGGCACCCTGGCCCAACGCGTCGGCGGAAGCGGCCACCGCGCTCCGGGTGACGGCCATCGCTCAGCTCGCCTGCACCGCCGTGGGCAGCGTGAACTACCTGCTCATCATGTGCGGGCGGCAGCGCGACACCCTCTACAACGCCGTCCCTGCCGTACTCATCAACCTCTCGCTGTCGGTGCTGCTGGTGCCGCGCCTGGGCGTGACCGGCGCGGCCCTGGCCAACGGCACCGCCATGGTGGTTGCCAACGTCGCCGGGCTGGTCCAGGTGTGGCGACACCTGCGCATTCACCCCTTCGCCCCGGGACTGCTGCGCGCCCTGCTCGCCGGCCTCGCGCCCGCCGCTGTGGCCTACCTCGCGCCGGGTGGCTGGCTCGGCGTGGGCATCGTCGCGGTGGCGGGCGGCGCCGGCTTCGTGGCCTCCGTGCGGGCGCTTGGGCTCGACGAGTTTGACCGGCTGCTGGTCGATACCTTCCGCAAGAGGTTCCGCGCGTGATCCTCCTCGGGCTCGCCCTCGCCGCCGATGTCGACTTCCCGCGCGACCACGACCTCTTCGTGGTCGAGGCCGGGCAGGGCGCTCACTTCCGCATGACGGAGTTCACGCCGGTCACGACGCCGGTGCGCATCGACCCGGCCGCCAGTCCCGACGCGCTCCATGTCGATGGCGTCGAGACCATCGATGTGAACGCCACCGGCCGCGTGCTTTACATCGCGACGGCAGGCTACGGGCGCATGGACAGTAAGGGGGTGGCCGCCGAGGCCGAGGTCGTCTACGCCGACGGTCGCACGCAGTCCGTGCGCTGGCTCGTGGGGGAGCACGCGTGGCCGGCCTGGGCGGGGGCCACGGGTCGGCTCGCCGACCCCTTGCCGCTGGGGACCAACGTCGCCGGGAACACGATGATGGCGTCGCTGCGGGTGGTGCCGCTCTCGTATCCGGATACGGAGGTGTCGCGACTCGTCGTGCGTCCGCGCGGCGGGATCGACCTCTACCTGCTCGCCGTCGCGGTGGGCGAGGAGTGGCCCCTGGGGCACAGCGATCCCGTCGCCTCGGCCCCGGAGGGCTACCCCTTCGCCGTGCCGCTGGGGATCGACCTCGGCCGCTTCGCGCCCCCGGGCTTGCCGAGCGCTCCCATCGGCGCCGAGGGGGCCATCGTCGCCGTGGGCGAGAAGCTGGTGCGTCGCGACAGCTCGGAGGCGCGGCTGTGGGGCGTCAACCTCGTGGGATCCCTGCCGGCGCCCGAGGTGGCGGGTGGCCTCGCGGCGCGTGGTTTCGACCTCGTGCGCTTGCACCACGTCGACACGCCCGCCCTGCTCGCTAGTCCCGACCGCGCCGCGGGCCTCGCCCGTCCCGAGATGCTCGACCGCCTCGACCGCTTCCACGCCGCCCTCCGCGCGCAGGGGATCTACCAGTGGCTGTCGATCTGGACGCAGCTCGCGCCGGTGGCCGCCGACGGGGTGGAAGGTCCCGAGGGCCTGCCCGTGGGTCACAAGTACGCGGCGATGATGTGGCCGAGCTGGCGCGAGCTCCAGAAACGCTGGTTCACCGCCGTGTGGGGCCGGGTGAACCCCTACACCGGACAACGCTACGCCGACGACCCGGCGATCGCCGTCGTCGAGCTGTCCAACGAGGACGGCTTGCTCATCGGCTGGCAGTCGGGCGCGCTGGAGAAGCTGCCCGCCGTGCACCGGCGGCGCCTCGACGAGCTGTGGATCGGCTTCCTCCGCCAGAAGTACAGCACCGACGCCGCGCTGGTGGCGGCCTGGCAGGGGGGAAACCGCCCCGGCCTGCAAGACGGGGAAACGCTGGCGATCGGCTACGTGGCGCGCGAGCCCTCGTCGCGGGCGCGC
>VGRE01000008.1 GCA_016875435.1 Deltaproteobacteria bacterium
GCCACGGCGCGGGCCTGGCTCATCGGCGTCGGCGGCGGGATGGGGCCGGGCACCTGCATCGAGGGTTGCGGCGAGGCGGCGGCGCGCGGCGGGCCCAGGTGCTCCGGCACCAGCGTGGTGGTCACGTAGGTGGTTGGCGACTGCACGATCGTCGAGGCTTCCGACGGGCCGTGCATCGCGGCGATGGCAAGGTCGGCGGCGGTGTCCCGGGGCACGGTGGCCTCGGTGTGCGAGTTGTCGGGCGAGACCTGGGTGGGGCGAGGGTCCATCGCCGCGTCGTCGAGGCCCGATTGGCCCCCGCTGCTCGCCCGCATCCGCGCCTGCCGCTCCAGCTGGGCAGCGCTGGTGATGAGCGTGCGCTCCTCGGTGCTGAGGTTGGGCCCGTGGGCAGCGGTTTCCTTGGCCGTCGTCTCGGGCCGGCGGATGAGGATCGGGTTCCCGCACTTCCGGCACGTGGCCTTGTTCACCTCTCGGGTGAGCTTGGAGTCGGGGATCTTGTAGGATGCACCGCAGTTATCGCAGACGACGCGCATGATTTTCGACCCGGGCGAAAAAGAACGGACGAACCTACGGGGATCCGCCTGATTTGTCAATCGTCGGGGGACACGATGGATACGCTCCAGGCGTCCTCGTCGCGAACTTCCACGACCTCGGGCGGCTGGGCGAGCACGATCGCGGCGGCGGTGCTGCCGCCCACCACGCCCACCAGCGCCGTCCAGAACCACCAGCGCGAGGTGACGGGGTGGTCGTCGTAGCGCATGGAGCCGCTCTCCTTGATGCGCACCGGGCGCGAGAAGGTCGGCGGTGCCTCGCGCGCGGACGCGGTGGCGACCGTGGGCGTGGCCTCGTCTTCCGACCCGGGCTCCTCTTCCTCTTCCGCCCGGGTCGCGATCGATCCTGGCCCCGCGAGGTCGGCGAGCTGCCCGGCCATGATGCCCCAGGCCTCTTCCATCGAGTCGATGGGCACGCCCACCCGGTCGCTCACCTCGCGCTCGGTGCCGTCGGCCCCGAAGCTGCGCAGGCGCACGAGGCCGGTCTCATCGACCACGCCCACCACCAGCAGGTCGGGCCCGGCCACCCGGAAGAGATCGTCCAGCACGTCGCCCTCGGGCGGTGACCAGGCCTCCCGCGCGAGCCCCAGCTCCACCTCGGCGAGCATCTTGGTGGGTACCGGCCCCGCCGTCCCGCGCGTGCGGGTGTACCCGGGCCACAAGGCTGCCACCTGCTCGAGCTCGGCGCGCCCTTCCAGCACCCGCCCCTCGCGGAGGAGGCACTGGGCCAGGATCCAGTGGACGTCGGCCACCTCGCCGCGCCGCGTCCACTCCGATCTCGCGATGCCGTGCAGCCGCAGCCCCTCGGTGAGCGCGGGTATGGCCAACTCGGTGTCGGCAGCCTCCCAGGCCTTGCGCCCCGCCGCGTAGCGCTCGCGCGCCTTGCGCAGCTCCGTGTCGTGGCCGTCGAGCAACAGGTCGGAAAGGGCCGTGGACGTGGGCACCGCCACCGAGCCCTCGTCGGCGAGGGCGTCGCGCAGGGCCTCCGTCGCGTCGTCGGCCACGCTCGCATCCACGCCTCGCCCGTCGAGGGGCAAGAGCGCCACGGAGGCGGCGAGGGCGGGAGCGAGGCCGAGGAGCATCTAGGAGTGAACGCCGTGAGGGCGGGAAGCTTACAACAACGGCGAGCCCCGGCCTACTTCCCCACCGAGTCGTCGCTGTCGGGCGGCTCGACCGCCTCGGCTGCCTCGTCGTCGCCCGCCTCGCCCACGCGGGCCACGCCGACGATCGACTCGTCGCCGTCGAGGCGCATCAGCCGAACGCCCTTGGTGTTGCGGCCGACGATGCGCACGTCGCTCACCTTCATGCGGATGGCGCGGCCGGTGTCGGTGATGAGGAACACCTGCTCGCTGTCGCCCACGATGAGGTTGCCCACCACGTGGCCGTTGCGCTCGTCGGTGACGATGTCGATGACCCCCTTACCGGCACGGTTCTGGCAGGGGTAGAGGCCCTCGTCGTCGCCGGTGCGCCCCCCGGTGCCGAGCGGGGTGCGCTTCCCGTAGCCGCGCTCGGTGACGGTGAGGACGAAACAACTGCTGGTGTCGGGCGGGCACGCCGCGAAGTCGACCACGCTGTCGCCGTCTTCCAGCCTGATGGCTCGGACCCCGCGCGCCGCGCGCCCGAGGGGACGCAGGCTCGACTCCGGGTCTTCCGCGTTGTCGATGCGGAAACGAATCGACATGCCGTCGGCCGTGGCGAACAGGAGCTGGCTGTCGCCGCTGGCATGCACCACGCCGAGGAGGCTGTCGCCCTCGGCCACGTCGACGGCGATGATGCCGTTGCTGCGCACGTTGTCGTAGGCGGCGAGCTCGGTGCGCTTCACGAGGCCGTTCTTGCTGGCGAAGATGAGATCTCCGCCCTCGTCGAAGTCGCGAATCGGGAGCAACGTCGCGACACGCTCGCCCTCGGCGAAGGGGATGAGGTTCTGGATGGGCTTGCCGCGCGCGTTGGCGGCGGCCTCGGGGAGATCGATCACCCCGACGTCGAACACGCGGCCGGTGTTGGTGAACACCAGCAGGCGCCCGTGGGTGTTGGCCACGAGCACGTCTTTCACGAAGTCGCCCTCGCGCGCGTTCATGCCGGTCTTTCCCATGCCGCCGCGCCGCTGGGTGCGGTACTCCGACAGCGGCGTGCGCTTGACGTACTGCTCGTGCGAGAGGGTGACGATCTGGTCTTCCTCGGCCACGAGATCGAGACGGTTGAGGTCGGAGGCCGCTTCCTCGATGGTGGTGCGGCGGGCGTCGCCGAAGCGTCGCTTCACCTCCAGGAGCTCGGCGCGGATCACGCCCCACAGCTTCTGCTCGTCGTCGAGCAAGGACTGCAGGTACTCCACCTGCCGCATCAGCTCGGCGTACTCCTCCTCCAGCTTGTCGCGCTCCAACCCGGTGAGCTTGGCCAGGCGCATGTCGAGGATGGCCTGCGCCTGGATGTCGCTCAGCCCGAAGGTGGACATGAGCCCGTCGCGCGCGTCCTCCGTGGTACGGCTGGCGCGGATGAGCGCGATCACCGCGTCGATGTGGTCGAGCGCGATGCGCAGGCCCTCGAGGATGTGGGCCCGCTCGCGCGCCTTCCGGAGGTCGTAGCGAGTGCGCCGCACCGTGACCTCGCGGCGGTGCGACAGGAAGAGCTGGAGCATGTCGCGTAGCGGCAACACGCGCGGCCGCTGCTGGACGATCGCCAGCATGATGATGCCGAAGGTCGTCTGGAGCTGGGTGTGCTTGTAGAGGTGGTTGACCACCAGGTCGCGGATCGCGTCGCGCTTGAGCTCGATCACCACCCGCGTGCCCTCGCGGCTGGTCTCGTCTCTCAGGCCGTGGATGCCCTCGAGCCGCTTCTCGCGCACCAGCTCGGCGATGTGCTCCTGGAACCGCGCCTTGTTCACCTGGTAGGGCAGCTCGGTGACGATGATCGCCTCGCGGCCATCGATGTCTTCGTACTCCACCCGCCCGCGGATGGTGAGGCTGCCGCGACCCGTTTCATAGGCGTCGCGGATGCCGGCGCGCCCGCAGATGATGCCGTGGGTGGGGAAGTCGGGCCCGAGCACGTGGGCCATGAGCTGCATCGAGGTGATGTCGGGGTTGTCGATCATCGCCACGCAGCCGTCGGTCACCTCGCCGAGGTTGTGCGGCGGGATCTTGGTGGCCATGCCCACGGCGATCCCCTCGCTGCCGTTGACGAGCAGGTGGGGGAAGGCGGCGGGGAGCACGTCGGGCTCCTCGTGGCTGCCGTCGAAGTTCGGGCCGAAGTCGACCGTTTCCTTGTCGATGTCGGCCAGCAGCTCCTCGGCCAGCGCCGTCATGCGGCACTCGGTGTAGCGGTAGGCGGCGGCGTTGTCGCCGTCGACGCTGCCGAAGTTGCCCTGACCGTCCACCAGCAGGTAGCGGAGGTTCCAGGGCTGGGCCATGCGCACGAGCGCGTCGTAGACGGCGTTGTCGCCGTGGGGATGGTACTTCTTGAGCACCTCGCCGACCACGCCGGCACACTTGCTGTAGCGACGGTTGCTGAGCAGGCCCTCGCGGAACATCGCGTAGAGGATGCGGCGGTGTACCGGCTTGAGCCCGTCCCGCACGTCGGGGAGGGCGCGGCCGATGATGACCGACATGGAATAGTCAAGGTACGATGAGCGCATCTCGTCTTCGATCTGCACCTTGACGAGATTGCGGGCGATGGGGTCCATCTGGCGGGGTCCGGAAGCCCGCGGGTCTAACCCGCCGTGAACGGCGGGGCGGCTCGCGCGCAGCTACTGGCTACCCATGAAGCCTCTCCACGCCGCGCTGGTGTTTGCGGGCGTCGGTGCCGCTCTCGTCGCGGGCGACGAGCTCGTGCGCTCGCTCAGCGCCTTCCCCGCGTCCACGGCGGCGCCCTCGGGCCGGTGGCCTGGCTCGTGGCTCGCGACGCGAACCGGCCCCACCCGGCCTTCATCGCCGGCTGGGTGTCGATCGCGCGTTCACCGGCGTGGACCCCGAGACTCGGGTGCCCTTGTCGGCCGACGAGCGCCTGCGGTGGTGGGCCTTCGACCCGCGCCGGTTCCAGTGGCGCCCCCTCTGGACCGTGCCCTGAGCACGGGCGCGGTGCCGGGGATAGCCCCCGGCGATGCTCCTCCTCCCCTTCCTCCTCGCCTGCGTCCCGAAGAAGGACTTCGACGCCCTCGCCGCCGAGCTGGCCAGCGAGAAGGCCGCCCACGCCGACACCACCGCGAAGAAGCAGGGCGTGGAGGCCGAGCTTGCGGCCGAGCTTGAGAAGCTCGCCGCCCTCCGCGAGAAAGAAGCGCAGCTCTCATCCGACATCGAGGCAGCGCGCAAGACCCTCGACGGCGAACGTTCCGCGTGGATCGAGGAGAAGGCGGCGTTGATGGGCGACCGCGCCCGCCTGAAATCGAGCGTGGCCGAGATGGAGGGGGCCTTGCGCGAGGCCGCCGAGCGGCGCGCGCAGGCCGAGGCGCGGGTGGCCCAGTTCCGCGAGCTCTTGCAGAAGTTCCAGAAGCTCATCGATGCCGGGCAGCTCCGGGTGAAGATCGTCGACGGGCGCATGGTGGTGGAGCTGGCCACCGACATCCTGTTTGCCAGCGGCAAGGCGGATCTCTCCGAGGCGGGGAAGACCTCGCTGGCCCAGGTGGGGGCGGTGCTCGCGAGCCTGTCGGAGCGCAGCTTCCAGGTGGAGGGCCACACCGACAACGTGCCGATTCAAACCGACAAGTTCCCCTCGAACTGGGAGCTGGCCAGCGCCCGGGCGATCGTGGTGGTCAAGACCCTGGTGGCCGCCGGCGTGCCCGCCAGCCGCGTGAGCGCCGCCAGCTACGCCGACACCCGCCCCGTGGCCGACAACGCCAGCGTGGACGGCCGCGCCAGCAACCGGCGCATCGAGATCGTGATGGTGCCCGACCTGTCGCAGTTGCCGGGGTTCGAGGAGCTCAAAGCCGTCTCGAAGTAGCCAGCGGGTTGACTCTTCCCGCGCCGGTGCCTACCCGCTCGCGCCGGAGATCCCCACATGGCCGACACCCTGCCCTTTCAAGCCGAGGTCAAGCAGCTCCTCGACCTCGTGGTCCACAGCCTCTACTCCGACCGCGAGATTTTCCTCCGCGAGCTGGTGTCCAACGCGTCGGACGCCATCGACCGCGCGCGCATCCTCGGGCTCACGCGCAACGATCTCGTGGTGGCCGAGGGCGAGCCCGCCATCGAGATCGAGGTCGACCGCGACCGCGGCGTGCTCGTGGTGCGCGACAACGGCATCGGCATGACCCGCGAGCAGGCGGTGGAGCACCTCGGGACCATCGCCCGATCCGGCACCAGGGCCTTCGCCCAGTCGCTCAAGGAGAAGGGCGACAGCGCCGACGGGCTGATCGGCCAGTTCGGCGTGGGCTTCTACGCGAGCTTCATGGTGGCCTCGCGCGTGGAGGTCCACACGCGCTCGGCGGAGCCCGGCGCCGAGCCGGTGATCTGGACCAGCGACGGCGGTGGCGAGTTCTCGGTGGAGCCCGGCAGCCGCGCCACCCGGGGGACGGCGGTGACGCTACACCTGCGCTCCGACTGTCACGAGTACCTCGACGGCTGGAAGATCAAGGACATCGTCAAGAAGCACAGCGGCTTCGTCGCCTACCCCGTCAAGTTCGACGGGGAGCAGCTCAACGAGCCGCAGGCCCTGTGGATGCGCAGCCCGAGCGAGGTGAGCGACGACGACTACAAGGCCTTCTACAAGCAAGGTCTCGGCGAGTGGGACGAGCCCTCGAGTTGGGTACACTTCCGCGCCGAGGCGCCGCTCGAGTACCAGGCGGTGCTCTTCTTCCCCTCGCGCAAGCCCTACGATCTCGACTACCCCGATGGCAAGCGCGGGGTGCGGCTCTACCAGCGCCGGGTGCTCATCGCCGAGGCGAGCGACCAGTTCTTGCCTCGGTACCTGCGCTTCGTGAAGGGGGTGATCGACGCGCCGGAGGTGTCGCTCAACGTGTCGCGCGAGATCCTGCAGAACACCCCGGTGCTTCGCTCCATCAAGAACCAGGTGGTCAAGCGGGTGCTGCGTCGCCTGCGCGAGATCGCGCGGGAAGACGTGGCCACCTACACGCCGTTCTGGGAGGCCTTCGGCGGCACGCTGAAGGAAGGCGTGGCCGAGGACCGCGACAACCACGACAACCTCGTGCCGCTCTTGCGTTTCCGCACCACGGCCGGCGAGGACTGGCGCGAGCTGGCGCAGGTCAAGGCCGACATGAAGGACGGCCAGAAGGAGATCGGCTACCTCACCGGCCTCGACCTTGGCCGCCTGCGCAACTCGCCCCAGCTCGAGCGCTGGAAGAAGAAGGGATGGGAGGTGCTGTTGCTCTCCGACCCGGTGGACGAGTGGGTGGTGATGAACCTCAACGAGTTCGACGGCGTCAAGCTCGTGAGCGTGGCCCAGGGCGACGTGGAGGCCGACGACGACCCCATCGCCGAGGAGGCCCGCAAGCAGGCCGAGCCCTTCACCGCGTGGGCCAGGGAGCTGCTCGGCGAGCTCGTGGCCGGCGTGCGCCCCAGCAAGCGCCTCACCGACAGCCCCGCCGTGCTGGTGGACGAGGGCAACGTGAGCGCCAACCTCGAGCGCATCCTCCGCGCCGCCCGGCAGGACGGCCCGAAGGCGCGGCGGGTGCTGGAGGTCAACCCCGAGCACGCGCTGGTGAAGAAGCTGGTGGCGATGCACGCGGCCGGCGACACCGCTGGCGCCGAGCCCCTCGCGCGCCTGCTCTACGACTACGCCCAGCTCGCCGAGGGGCACGTCGACGACGTGTCGGGGCTCTCGCAGCGGCTCTCCGCGTTGATGTTGCGGGTGGCGGGGGGCTGAGCGCCGCGTAGCGCCTCACCGGGAAACGGGTGAAAGGGCCGGCCCGGAGACGTCATGCGCATCGGAGTCGTGCGGGAAACGCGTGCCGACGAGCGGCGGGTCGCCGCCACGCCCGAGACCGCCAAGAAGCTGATCGGCAGGGGCCACGAGATCCTCGTCGAGAACGGGGCAGGTTCGGCCTGCTCGATCCCCGACGCCGAGTTCGCGGCCGCCGGGGCGAGGGTGGTTTCCTCGGCCGAGGCCTGGGGCGCCGAGATGGTGCTGAAGGTGCAGAAGCCCACCGCCGAGGAGGCGGCCGCCCTGCGCGAGGGCGCGGTCGTCGTGAGCTTCGTCTACCCGGGCGGCGACGATGAACTCGCGGCCGTGCTGCGCGCGAAGAAGGCCACCGTGTTCGCGATGGAGGCCGTCCCGCGCATCAGCCGCGCCCAGACGATGGACGCGCTCTCCTCGATGGCCAACATCGCCGGCTACCGCGCGGTGATCGAGGCGAGCTACATCTTCCCGCGGTACCTGCCCCTGCTGATGACCGCCGCCGGGCGGGTGCCCCCGGCGCAGGTGCTGGTTGTCGGCGCCGGCGTGGCCGGCCTATCCGCCATCGCGACCGCGAAACGCCTGGGCGCGGTGGTGAAGGCCTTCGACACCCGCCCCGCCGTGAAAGACCAGGTGAAGTCGGTGGGCGGCGAGTTCCTCCAGCTCGACGCCACGCAGGCCGACGCCGAGGACAAGGGCGGCTACGCCCGCGCCGCGAGCGAGGAGATGCTCGGCAAGATCCGCGCGCTGCTTCACGACGCGGCCGTGCAGAGCGACATTGTCATCACCACCGCGCTCGTGGGTGGGCGCACCGCGCCGCGGCTCATCGAGGCGCACACGGTGGAGCAGATGAAACCCGGCAGCGTGGTGGTCGACCTCGCGGTGGAGGGCGGCGGTAACGTGGCGTGTACGCGGCGCGGCGAGGCGGTGGAGGTCAACGGCACCACCGTCATCGGCTACACCAACCTCGCCGGGCGCATGCCCTTCGATGCCTCGCGGCTCTATGCCCGCAACATCCTCAACCTCCTCGTGCACATGCACGGCAAGGAGGGCTTCAACATCGACCTCGCCGACGAGATCACCGGCCCCGTGAGCATCATGCACGCGGGCGAGGGGCGCGTCGACGCCTGGAAGGGAGCCAACTGATGGAAGCCTTTGTCCAGCACATCACCGTGTTCGTGCTCGCCTGCTTCGTGGGCTACCAGGTGGTGTGGAAGGTCACCCCGGCCTTGCACACGCCGCTGATGAGCGTCACCAACGCCATCAGCGGCATCATCGTGGTGGGTGCGATGTTGTCGCTCTCGCCCGAGCTCAGCTCGGCGCAGACCATCCTCGCGACGGTCGCCATCTTCGTGGCCAGCATCAACGTGGCGGGCGGATTTCTCGTCACTCAGCGCATGCTCGGCATGTTCAGGAAGAAGTGATGGTTGAGCTTGCTTATCTTGCCGCCGCCGTGTGTTTCGTGCTCTCGCTCGGCGGGCTGAGCGGGCCGTCCACGGCGCGCCGCGGCAACACGCTGGGCATCGTCGGCATGGCGATCGCGCTGGTCGCCACGCTGCCGGCCACCCAAAGCCTCGCCGCCTTCGCGGGCGCGCTGGTCGCGGGCGGCATCATCGGCGCGGTGCTCGCCAGGCGCGTGGCGATGACGGCGATGCCCGAACTGGTGGCCATCCTCCACAGCTTCGTGGGTCTCGCCGCCGTGCTCGTGGGCGTGGCCGGCTACCTCGCCCATCCCCACGGCGCGCTCGACGCGCTGCGGGTGATTCACCTCGTGGAGTGTTTCCTCGGCGTGATCATCGGCTCGCTCACCTTCACCGGGTCGGTCATCGCCTTCGGCAAGCTCAAGGAGCTGATCAGGAGCAGGCCGCTGGTGTTCCCTTTCCGGCACGGGGTCAACGCGCTCCTGGCGTTACTGACACTCGCATGCCTCGGTTGGTTCGTGGTGGCCCAGGCCGGGCTGCCGCTCTACGTGGCGATGGTCCTCTTCGGCCTTCTCGGCGTGCTCCTCGTCATGGGTATCGGGGGCGCCGACATGCCGGTTGTGGTGTCGATGCTCAACAGCTACTCGGGCTGGGCGGCGTCGGCCACGGGCTTCTTGCTCGGCAACGACCTGCTCATCATCGTGGGCGCGCTGGTGGGCAGCTCGGGCGCGATCCTCAGCTACATCATGTGCAAGGCGATGAACCGCAGCTTCGTGTCGGTGATCCTCGGCGGTTTCGGCGCCGAGGCCAGCGGCCCCGACGATCGCGCCGAGGCCTTCTCGAAGAAGGGTGTCAACCGGGCCGGCCCGGAGGACGTGGCCGAGATGCTCAAGTCGGCGCGCAGTGTCATCATCGTCCCCGGCTACGGCATGGCGGTGGCCCAGGCGCAGCACGCGGTCCGCGAGATGACAGAGTTGATGCAGAAGAACGGGACGACGGTGCGCTTCGCCATCCACCCGGTGGCCGGGCGCCTGCCCGGTCACATGAACGTGCTGCTGGCCGAGGCCAACATTCCCTACCCCATCGTGCTGGAGATGGACGAGATCAATCCCGACATGGTGGAGACGGACATCGTGCTGGTGCTCGGGGCCAACGACATCGTCAATCCCGACGCGTTGGAAAACCCCAAGTCCGCGCTGGCCGGCATGCCGGTCTTGGAAGTGTGGAAGGCGCAGACGGTGGTCACGGTGAAACGCTCCCTCAACCCCGGATTCGCGGGTATCGACAACCCCTTGTACTACCGCGACAACACCCTGATGTTGTTTGGCGACGCGCGCAAGATGGTCGACTCGCTGGTGGCGCAGCTCAAGGGGACAGTCAGCCACTAGCCTGCGTGCTCTCCGCGCCCTCGTGGATGGCGTCGAGTTCCAGCAGAGCCGCGACCCCGGCCAGGCTGATTCGCCGGCGGGCATCGTCTCAACCAATGCACGCCCCTAGCCCTCGCCGGTGATCCCCCCACGTCGCATCAGCGACTCGCGTACCTTCACCATCGCGATGGAATCGCGCGCGCAGTAGGCGAGGAGCTGCGTAGTCAGCCTCTCCCGCTCCTCGCGACTGGTACTACTGTCGATCATTTGCAGCCAGGCGCTCGCGGCGGAGAAGCCATCCTGGATCTCCAGGTCGCCGTAGCCCAGGTCGGGACAGGCGGCGACGAGCACCGACTTCATGCTGAAGCTGCCGCGAAGCGCGGGGTGGTAGTAATGATCGCGCAGGATGGGCTGGAAGTCGACGATGCGGTCGTGCACCTGGCCGAGGTCGGCCCACATCTCGGGGAAACGCGCGGCGAGCTGGCGCACGATGCTAGCCTCGAAGGCGCCATACACGAGGATGCTCCCCTCGCTGCCACACGCCGCCACGAGCGAACGCGCGAAGGCGGGGCGGGGATCGGTGTCGTCGCGATGGAGGAACTCGGCGTGTGACAGTTTCCCGCTCGGCTCGAGCGTGTGGATCGACCACTGGGTGGGGATCTGCTCGAAAGGCCGCGACCCGGGCCACCGGGGGACGGCCGGATTGCAAGCCTCGAAATCCATGAAGCGCAGTGGCCAGGCAAGGCGCCCGAGCGCGGGGGCGAGGCCCTGCCCCACGTACTCCTTGCCCTCGCTGATCGCCCAGGCCGCGTGCTTCTGCGTGGGGTTCATCCGGACCTCGCTGGGGATCTTCCGGATGTCCGAGATGCCGCGCGCGAGCAACTCCTGCAGGAGCCGCCCGCCCCCGGGCAAGAGTTGCACGCTGTAGGGGCCGGGCGCCGGAATGCACTGGTGCTGGAAGGGGCAGGCACGTGGGGCGTTGCACTGGCTCCCGGGCAAGACGTCGGGCTCGGCGTCTGCGGCCGCCGCGCGCAAGAGGCGCTCGTGGTCCTCGGCGAAGTCGACGGGTTCGACCACGCTCGACGCGAAGAGCTGCGCCGGATCGACCGGGCCGTGGCCGCGGGTGTACTCGCGGTCGAGGTGCAGCAGCCGTAGACCGGTGACGGCCACGCCGGCCCCCGCGGCCACCCAACCCACGGCGGCGACGTCGAGTTCCTGGGCGCTCCCAACGGTATTGGCCACCTTCGACTCCGCGACGATCCAGCCCTTGCCATCGCGCACGAGGATGCCGGCGCGCACGGCCACGCCGTCGGCCACGAAGGTGGCGTCGAACACGGCCCGCACCTCGGGGCGGGCCATCGCCTCCCGCGTGTCGCGGGCACGCTCGGCCCATGTGCCAGTCTGCGCGATGGTGACCCCGCCCGGGTACAGCGCCCGGGCCAGCGCGCGCACCTTGGCGATGTCTTCCGGGCGCGGCCCGCCCACGCCCTTGACGGGCAGCTCGATCGTGGCCGCCTGGGCGGCGGTACAGGGATGCAGGTGCAACCAGACCCTTCGCTCGCACTGGCGGGCGGCGAGGAGCTCGGATCGCGAGAACGGCGGCACGGGTAGGCGCGGTATCCCGGCCACCGGATACCGGGGTCGCCCTCCCGCGGAGACTGCTTGCCCGACCCCATTTTCGTCCTCGGCGCCCCCCGCAGCGGCACCACGCTCCTGCGGGTGATGCTGGCTGGTCACCCCCGGCTTTTCTCGCCCCCGGAGATGGTGATCGCGCCGTTTGCCACGATGGGGGAGCGGCGGAAAAAGCTCGACGAGCGCTTCTGGGAGAAGGGCGGCCTGCGGCGGGCGATCATGGAGCTTCGCGCCTGCGGGGTAGACGAGGCGAAGGCCGTGGAAGCGTCGCTGGAGGAACGCACCGTGCCCGAGGTGTACGCCTGGCTCCAGGGCCAGCTCGGCGAGCGTTTCCTCGTCGACAAGTGTCCCCACCTCTCGGCCGACCCGGCCGCCCTGTCGCGACTGGCGCGCTGGTTCCCGTCGGCCCGATGGGCATGGATCGTGCGCCACCCGGGGAGCGTGACCCGCAGCATCGAGAACATGCCGATGGCCGAGGTGATGCTCCAGGGCTACGCGCCCGACGCGCGGGACATCTGGTATTTTGCCAATCGGACGATCCAGAGTTTCCTCGAGGGGATCCCGGCTGGCCAGCAGGGGACGATTCGCTACGAGGACATGGTGGGCGACGGGCGCAAGGCGATGGAGGCGCTCTGCCGCGACATCGGCCTGGACTTCCACGAGGCCCTGCTCAGCCCCTACGAGGGCGACCGCATGCGCGAGGGACCGTCGGGCGCGCGCGCCGTGGGCGACCCCAACATGGCCGGCCGCGGCAAGGTCGACCCGGCGCTGGCGACGAGGTGGCTGGAGGGCTTCGACCCGTCCACCGTCTCGCCCGACACCCATCGCCTCGCGCGCGAACTCGGCTACGACCTGGGCGCGCTGGCCGCGCCGCCGATGGCAAGCGTCAGCTCGGCGATGGCGGCCCTGTTCGACAGTGCCCGCAAGCTCGAGTCCGACATGCGCATGCCCAGCGATCTCGACGCGGTGGAAGGGCGACGTTTCCTGTTGCGCATGCTGGCGATGAGCGTCGACCTGATGGTGGAGGAGGGCGACCCGGACCGTCCCCAGTTCCACCACGCCGAGGGGCCCACCCGCAAGATGTTCGCCGACAACCCCGACGCTGACTACTGGCGGGCCCCGGTCCGCCTGGGCGACGGCCGTCGTTACCGGGTGTCAGGAAGCGTGCCGCCGGGCACGACCTACACCGGGATCCTGTACTACCGAAAGGGCGGCGTGGTGGGCCGCTACATGCCCGACCGCGAGTTTGTGAAGGAGGGACGCTTCGAGTTGACGCTTTCCGCCGACGAGGGGGCCGACTTCCGCGGAGAGGGCGACGAGACGGCGGTGATGGTGCGCCAGTACTTCGCCAATCGCGCCGCCGAGGCGCCGATCGACCTCCACATCGAGTTTCTGGGCGACGCCTCTCCGCCCGTGCTCAACCCGCGCGACCTCGCCCGCGACCTCGAGCGCGCCCGTCGCAACCTAGAGGCGGTGTTCGCCCGCACGCTCGGCACCTGGCAGATGGCGCGGGTGGGCCTGCTCAACCGCTTCGTGCAGCTCGATGGCGCCGCGCTTTTCCCCACCCCCGACAACACCTACCTCGCTTGCTGGTACCGCTTCGGGCAAGACCAGGTGATGTTCGTCCGGGGGAAGGCGCCAGTGGCACGCTACTGGAGCTACTGCCTCTACAACGTGTGGATGGAATCCGGCGACTACCGCCACGCGCGGGTGTCGCTCAACCACGCGCAGGTGAAACTCGATGGCGACCGCTACGAGGTGTGCCTCGCCCACCGCGACCCGGGACATCCCAACTGGATCGACACCACCGGCCACCTCGCGGGCTACTTGCTCTTGCGCTGCCTCCTGCCAGGGGGCGAGATCGAGGTGCCGACGATCGAGGTGAAGTACGAGCGAGAGTCGCTCGACCGCTAACGGCGATGGGCGGCGCGCTCGACACCGCGATCGACTGTGGCACGCCCTACACCGCCGACACGGGGGAGGAGGGCGTGGGCGGCGCGGGGGGACACGATCACGGCGCGCCCGAGAACCAGCCCTACGACATCGACGACTTCGACCTGCCCGAGAACTGCGCCCAGTGTCACCCCACGCACTACGACCAGTGGCAGGGTTCGATCCATGCCTATGCCGCCACCAACCCCGTTATGTGGGTGGGGAGCCAACGCATCGGCGAACTGACGGAGTCCCCGTTCAACTGCGTGGGCTGTCACGCCCCGGCGGCCACGCGTGGCGTGCTCTTCGCGGAGCAGATCTTTCCCGAGGGCAATTGCACCTCGCCGGTGATTGCCAAGTACCGCGAGCAGTGGCTGTTCTTCTGCGCGGTGGACTACCGTACGTACCGGGGTTCGACGGAGCACTACGAGGCGCGTGCCCAGGCCGGCGACATCAGTAGGAAGTGACGAGCCACGAGCTCAGGAGCAGGTTCGCGCCCCCCCCTTCGTAGAGGTCGCCCTCCCAGAAGGCCTCGTAGTCGAAGCTGTTCGTGCCACCGATCGTCACCTCGCTGGTGATGTCGACGAGCACGTGTTCCACTTCCTTCCCGGGGCACCAGCCGTTGCGCCCGTACCACCAGGTGCCGTACTGGTTGGGGACGGTGCCGTCGTTCACCTGCTCCATGCAGCCGTAGGCGCTGCCGGCGACGGGAAACTCCACCACGTGCTCGGTGCCGTTGACGTAGAAGTGGTGGTCGAAGTTGCAGAACTCTGCGCAGGCCTGGTTGCCCTCTTGCCCGTGACCGCTGAAGCTGATGGCGATCTCCACCCGGGTGGCGCTGGCCGGGATTTCGATCTCCACCGGGTCGCGCTCGTTGTAGGCGGGGCCGGTGTAGCCGCCGCTGATGAAGGTCTGCAGCTCCTGCGGGCGAACGTCCTTGCCCTGGTTCGACAGGCGGAGGTCGAGTGACACCTCGTAGGGCTGCTGGGTGTAGTAGGCGAAGGTGAAGTTGCCGCCGGCGTTGAAGTACGGCAGCAGCGACGAAACGTCGTGTACCCACCGTCCCTCGCGGTGGTAGGTCGTGATGTAGCGGCCGAGCTCCACGCAGTTGGCCTGGTCGGCGTCGCACACTAGGAGCCAGTTGATGTAGTCCCACGCGGGGCAGGTGCCGTACTCCCCGTCGCCCACGCACCCGAGGTAGTGATCGAGTGTCAGGGTGTCGAAGGTCTGCATCGTGGCCGCGTCGGGCAGGGTGACGGTGACGTAGTCCATCTCGCCGGCCCAGCCGGGGTCGCTCACCTCCTGGCCGGTGAACACCGGGATCACCGTGGCGCCCTCGGCCTCGAGCGCCATCTCGCGGGTGGCCTCGAAGTTGTAGAACACCGCCTCGTTGGCGGCCATGGAGATGTCGGGCTCGAACCAGCCGTAGCTGCTGTTGTAGCGCTCGGGGTTGGCGAAGCTGCCGATGTAGCGGAGCCGCTGGAAACGATCGATGCCCACGCCCCAGTTGGGGCTGCGCATGTTGTCGGTCAGCCAGCCGCCGGCGTCGCGGTAGTCGCTGGTGACGCGCAGGATGTGGGCTTCCCAGTGGGCGCGATCCTCGTCGGACAGGTCTTCCAGGAAGTTCTCGATGCCGCTGTCGAGCAGCGCCAGCTCGGCGAGGCGGTCGGCCTCGTCTTTCTCCGACGAGATGAAGATGACATAGGTGTTGCGGGGCAGGGCCTCGAAGAGACCCTTGGTGTCACGCTTGTTGTCCCAGAGGTGGTCGGGCCAGCCGGTGGCCTGGTCGGGCTGGGAGGGGATGATCAATACCGTGTCGCAACCGGTCCAGTGCTCGGACAGGGTCCACCCACCCTCGGCGGTCTGGATCGTGAAGTCGGTGACGGTGGCGTAGAGCGCGTCGCTCTCCTCGGCCTCCACCCAGGGCGCCACCGGGGTGCCGTCGTCGCAGGTGGTCGCGGGCGGGCTGCCGGTATCGCTGGTGTCGGGGACGCCGTTGGGCTCGGTGTCGCCCGTGTCGCTCGCGTCGGGACAGGCAAGGAGGAGGGACAGGAGCACGGGCGCCTCGCGGGGGCGTGGAGGGTAGCACAGGCGTTCGCGCCGTCGCTGGTGGGGTTAGCGTCGTTGCCATGCTCCTCGGCCTGTCCCTTGTTTTCGCGGCCGAACGGCCCGTGGTGTACGGCTACCACGCATACTGGACCGACGACCCGGTCACCCTCGACTTCGACTCGCTCACTCACGTGTCGATCTTCAACGTCGACGTGGAAACCGACGGCACCGTCTCGTCCACCAGCCGCTGGACCAGCGTGGCCGCCGGCGTGGTGGCTGCCGCGCACGCCCAGGGCGTGAAGGTACACCTGTGCGTCACCGCCTTCGACGACTCTCAGCACGACGCCGTCTTCGGTAGCGACACGGTGCGGTCGCGACTGATCGGCGAGCTGGCGGACCTCGTGCGCGACTACGGCGCCGACGGCGTCAACGTCGACTTCGAGGGCCTCTCCAGCGCCTACCGGGAAGACATGGTCGACTTCGTCATCGACCTGCGCGCCGAGGTGGGGGAGGTGGTGCTGGCCACGCCCGCCGTCGACTGGTCGGGGGCCTGGGACTACTCGGCGCTCAGCGACGCCTCCGACGGCCTGTTCATCATGGGCTACGGCTACCACTACACCGGCAGCAACCCGGGGCCGAACGATCCACTCTACGGCGGCGACCCCTGGAGCGACTACTCGCTGGACTGGTCTGTCGATGACTACCTCGCCCACGACGCCGACCCCGCCAAGGTGATCCTCGGCCTGCCGCTCTACGGGCAGGCCTGGGAGGCCAACCACGAGGTGCCCGGCAGCGCCTACGAAACCGGCTGGGCGGTCACCATGGCCGAGGCGATGGCCGAGGCCGAGGTGTACGGCGCCCTGTACGACGACGTCACTCGCTCGCCCTACTACCTGCCCAGCGGCGAGCAGGTGTGGTACCCCGACCACGACAGCGTGCGCGAGCGGATCGAGTACGCGGTCGACCGAGAGGTCGCCGGGGTCGGTTTTTGGGCGCTCGACTACGAGGGACGCGACCCGGCCTTCTGGGCGATGGTCGACGACGCGGCGACGTGGCCGGTGCCGGTGGACGGGGGCGATGACGAGCCCGGGGACGACGGGGGCGGCGCCGACCAGCCCGACGCCCCGGCGCCGGGACAGGCGACGCTCTCCCGGCCGGAGTCCCCCGCGAGCTGTAGCGCCTTCGCGACACCCCTCGTCGCGCCGCTGGTGCTGGCGGTGCCCCTGGCACGACGTCGGCGTCGCGGCGCCCGGTAGCAGAGGTAGATTCCCGGCCGCGGCCGGAGCTGGCATGCGCTTTGCTGTGATGCCGACCGGAGTTGCCCCATGATCCTTGTCCTGTTGCTCGCCTGCGCCCCGGAGGTCACCACTCGCACCCTGGAGGACGAGGGCAGCGTGTGCCTCGACGACGAGGGACAGGTGCAGGTCACCTTCCCCGACTGCCTGTCGTCGTCGTGCGACACGCTGGTGAGCGCCGAGTGTACCGCCGAGCTGGTCGACGGCGTCCTGGAGGTCCACGCCAAGGCGGTGATCGAGTCGCAAGGGGAGGTATGCACCACGGACTGCGGGCTGGTGCAGGCCACCTGCGAGATGCCGCTGGTGGAAGACCCCGGCACCGTGCAGTTCAGCTACGGCGGGGAGCTGACCGACCTCGACGCGGCCTGCGAGGGCGTGTAGTCCCCCGCGCGGCGCGGGCGTTCTACCGGCGCTCTTCCACTCGCCCGTCGGCGTGGCGCGCGAAGCGGCCCTGCTCGCGGGGGTGCACCGGGTCGGGCCGCGCGAAGGGCCAGCCGCCGAAACGGGTGCGCTGGTAGTCGGCGTAAGCCTCGTGGATCTCGCTCGCGCGGTTCATCACGAAGGGACCGTGAGCCGCCACCGGCTCGCCGATGGGCTGCCCCTGGAGGACAAGCACCTCCGCGTCGGCTGCGGCGCTGATCGTGGTCGCGACATCAGCGCGCAAGGCGACGAGTTGTCCCGGGGTGACCGCCTGCCCGTTCACCTCGACGGCGCCTTGCCAGGCGTAGAGCGCCCGGTTGATGTCAGGTCGCGACAGCGGTAGCTCGACCCCGGCGCCGGGGGACAGGGCGATGGTCCAGATGCCGAGCTCGTGCGCCGGGTCGGCCGCCCAGGAATCCGGCGGTGTTCCGGGGCCGCTGGCGCCGTCGAAGCGCCCCGCCACCACCGTCACCCGCGCGCCCTCGCGCTCGATCACCGGGATGCTGTCGGCCCAGAGCATCGTGAAGTAGGGCGCGACCATCTTCGACTTCCGGGGGAGATTCAGCCAGATCTGGAACAGCTCCGCGTGGTTGTCGCCGTCGCGACGCAACAAGGGAAACATCTCGCTGTGAACCACCCCACGCCCCGCCGTCATCCACTGCACGTCGCCGTCGCCGAAGCGGGCGGTGGCGCCCAGCGAGTCGCTGTGGTCGACGCGGCCTCGACGCGCCAGCGTGACGGTCTCGAAGCCCCGGTGCGGGTGCGCGGGGAACCCGGGCACGTCGCGACCGTGGTACATGCTCCAGCCGTCGCGACTCGAGAAGTCCGATCCGATGTCGCGACCGGCAAGCGAGGCCGATGGTCCCAGCCGCTCGTTGCCCGCCGGGTAGCGGTCGTCGTGGTGCACGCAGAAGAGGAAGGGGTCGAGCGTGGGCCACGGGGGCGACCGCAGCGGCGCCACCTGTCGGATGGGGTTCATGCGGCCAAGCTAAACGCGCGGGCTACGGGAACTCGTTCTCGGCGAGCAGGCCGTAGTGCATCACGCACATCTCGTCGAAGGCCTTGTCGCCCACGGTGACGTCGAAGGGCTCGGCGAAGCCGTCCTTGACCAGCGCGTCGCGAAGGCGGTCGTTGTCGAGGGTGTTGTCGTAGTGGCAGGTGATCTCGATCTGGTCGTCTGGCGACAGCGTGGGGAGCTCGTCGATGGGCGCGTCGTAGAGGTAGGTCTGCTGCCACGCCGAGTCGAAGCGCTCGATGTGCGAGAGGCACTGGGTTTCACCCTCCACGTTGTGGAGGTCCATCCGGATGTCGAGGCCCGCGTAGTGCATGTGGGGGAAGACGCCCCAGATCGGGTACTCGTTCTCGGAGAAGCCATCGTCGCGGTCTTGCTGGCCCCAGGTTTCCAGCCACACTTCCTCGTGGTTGTACTTGCCCGAGGGGATGCCGAAGTGGCCGTCGGACCAGCCGCCGCGGTAGGCCACGGGGCTCCAGTTCACCTCGGTGGCGTGGGCGCCGCCGAAGCGGTCCATCCACACCCGGTAGCGGGGCTTCTGGTCGAGCCAGCGCACCGCGATCGAGGTGTTGTCGTACTGGGCCTCGTCGGTCTGGTGGTAGTGGAAGGTGAGGAGGATTCTCTCGCTTGGCTGGACGGTGAGCCCCGAGTTGGGCGGGAAGTACAGGGGGCCGGTGTTGGTGATCCACGTGAACAACAGGCGGGTGTCGGGGATCTCCTGCGTCGGGCAGGTGTTCACGCCGTTGCTGCCGTCGGCCGGCGCGGTGACGCCCGTGGGGTCGGACGCCACGATGATGTGGTGGATCATGTTCCCTGGGTCGGGAAGGATTTGCAGGGCGTCGATGTAGCCCTCGACGCCCTTTCCCAGCGGCATACTGAAACACAGGTTGTAGTCGAGGGAGTCGGGGTCGCCGGGAATCTCGGCCTCGGGGCCGGGCACCACCTCGACGTTGTCGCCGGAGAGCATCGGCGGCGGGACCGGGGTGACATCGACCGCCGTGGCCTCGTCGCCGAGCTGCATGCCGCCGGTGAGCCAGCGGCGGACCGTGTCGATGTCGTCCTCGGAGAGCCGCGGGTCGTCGAGCCATGGGGCAGGCGGCGCGCACGTCTTGGAGTCGGGGCTGGGCCAGGGCGGCATGACGTAGGGCGCGTGATCGTCGCCCACCATCTTCTGCAGCGACAGTTTGCCGTAGGCGCCGAACTGCTCGGGGTTGCCGAGCACGATCGGGTTGTAGCCCTCCTGGTGACACGCCGTGCAGTTTTCGGCGACAATCGGCTGCACGTCCTCGAACCAGGTCGGAGCGGCCTCGTTGCCGAGGTCGGCGTCAGCGCCATCGGCCGCGCAGGCGGCCAACGCTCCAAGCAACAAGGCGGGCGCGACGCGTTCGACGGAGATCATGGCCAGGCGCGACATTAGCGCCGCTTCCGAAGATCGGCAAGTGATGGGCATTATACCGCTGTCAAGCTACCGTTATGCCCCCGAGGGTGCATGCCCCCTCGTTGCCCTCGTTCCGCGCGCTTGCTGTCCCGACGCGGAGTATGATCGGCGCCCATGTCGAATCCCCTGGCAGAGCAACCGAGGCTCCACCTGCAGGTCAGCGAGGTTCTGCGCCAGCAAGCGGCGGAGGCGGTCCACCTCGCTCGCGACGTGCGACGCGACCCCGACCTGCTCGACGCGCTCGAGGGAATGGTGGCCCGCGTGCGCGACACCGCCAGGACGCTGGGCTTGTCTCACGTGGAGCGGGCGGCGCTGCGGGCGCTGCGGGGCCTCTCGTCACCCGAGCGCGACGAGATCCTAGAGGAACTGCTCGACACGTGCACGGGCGGGCTGCGCACCACGGCGCTCCTCCGGCCGATCGTCGCCGTTGGCACGCGCGACAACACAACTGCGCTGCGAGCCAGCGCCGCCGTGCTGGCCACCGCCATCCGAGTGGTGCCCGACGTCGCCACCGCCATCCACACCGCCATGGCCGACGATGCAGGCGCCGTCGTGGCCCCGGTGTCGGCCGTCCCCGAGCTCGCGAGCCACTGCCGCGCCGCGCTGCGCGACCGCTTGCTGCTGGTGTATGGGCCCGACAACGACATCGGCGCTCGCCTCCAGGCGGCGCGCATCGGCGCCGTCCAGTACCTGCCCGAGCCCCTCGACCTGCGGGCGGCGCTGCGCGAGGTCCGCGGGCGCATCGCCGCGTGGCGCACCAGCGCGTGGCGGGTACTCGTGGGGGATCGCACGGAGGAACGCGCCCAGTGCCTCGCTGCCGCCATCGGCTCCGAGGAGATCGCGACGCTCACGGCGGTGGGGGGCTTCAAGCTGCTGGAGGCGATCGAGCGCCACTCGCCCGACCTCCTCGTGATCGGTCTCCCCATGGACGGCATCCCCGGCCCGGACCTGGCGGCCATGTTGCGCACCCACCAGCGTTACTCGGCCTTGCCGCGCATGTTCGTGCGCGACCCCGACGCGCCGCCGCCGCCCATTGCCGGTGGCCACGGGGTGATCGATCGCGACGTGCGCCCCGAGGTGTTCCGCGCGCGCGTGTTCGGCCTGCTCGACGAGCGGCGCCGGGAGCGCGCCATGCGCGAGCACGACGAGCTCACCGGTAGCCTTAGCCAGGGGGCCATCCTCAACGCGGCCGACCGCGAGGTGGCCCTCGCGCGGCGGCGGGGCGACGCGCTCGTTGCGGTGCGCTTCGAGCTCGACGAGCCGCTTGAGCTCGCCCGGCGCGCGGGCGCGATTGCCACCGACGGCGCCATGCGCCTGCTCGCGCGCACCGTCGGCGTGTGCGTGCGCGACACCGACAGCGTGGGCCTCATCGGGTCGTATGGCTTCCTGCTCCTCATGCCGGGCTTCTCGCTGGCCCTCGCCCGGGAGCGCGTGGACGGCATCCGGCGCCGCTTCGGCCTCCAGGTGGCCGCCGACGAGCGCATCGCGGGCGCGGGCTTCAGCGTGGGCATGGCCGAGGGCCCCGACGACTTGCTCCTGCGCGCCGAGCGGCAGTTGCTCAAGGCGAGGGGCCTGGTCGACCGGCCGCCGGAGGCCGACCCGTTCCACGTGCTTCTCGGGGGCAAGGAGGAGTCGGGTGCGCGGCGCGCCGAGGCACCCCCGCTGGCGCTCGCCGCCAGCGTCTTCACCGGCGACGACTAGCAGCCCTACATCAACTCGGCGGCCTTCACCCTCACCGAGCCCTTCACCAGCTCGGCGCGACAGGCCAGGCGCATGGTGCTGGGGAAGCCGTTTTCCTTGAGAGTGGCCCGCTCCCGGGGCGACTGCTCGGCGATGCCCTCGGCGCCGTCCAGGACCTCGACCCGGCAGGTGCCGCAGCTCGCCTCGGAGCAACCGGTCGCGATGGGGCGCTTGAAGCGGCTGGTACCCCCGACGATGGTGGTGCCAACGTCGACGTCGGCCGCCTGCTCGCTGCCGTCGGGACCGACCACCACGAGTTGGACCTTGGGGACCTCCTCCCGGGGCGCGGACGCCTGGTCGTCGAGGCCTAGCAGCTTCTTGAGGCGACGACGGAGACCGAGTGGCGAGGGCATGGGACGCTCCTGGGTGGGTTGGGGCGCGGCGGCGCGTAACGCAGGGGCGCCGCCCGGCCTGTTGCCCGCGATACTCGCGGGCGATGATCGACTGGGTGGAACTGTCGCGCTCCATGCACGGGCACGTGGGCGTGCTCGCGGCGGCGGCGCTGCTCCACCCCGCGATCTTCCTGCGCCCGGGGCGGCCGCTGTCGCGCGGGCAGCGCTGGGCGGTGGGCGCCGGCGCGGGCCTCGTGGGCGCGGTGTACGCCTCCGGCCTCGCGCTCTACCCGGGCTACCGGGAGCGCGAACGTCCCGCGTTGATGCAGCAGGACTTTGCGCTCGCGCTCTGGTTCGAGCGCAAGGAACACCTCGCATTCGCCGCCGTGGTGCTCGCGGGCACCGCCGCGCTGATGGTGCTCTCGCGTCGCGACGGCACCCACCACCGCACCGCCCGCTGGATGCTCGGGGTGTCGGCGGCGCTGGTGCTCGTCGCGGTGGGCGTGGGCAGCGTCGTGGGCGCCTGGACCCGCTAGAGCTGGAGCAGCGCCCAGACGTAGAGCGCGAGGGTGAGCGCCCGGGCAGCCCAGCGGGCGAGGTCGCCCGACTCTCCGTGGTCGGTCACCCGGTTGCCGTAGACCGCGCCCAGCGCGAGGCCCCCGATCAGGCCGCCCACGTGAGCGCCGTTGTCGATGAAGGGGAGCACCACGCCGAGCGCGAGGTTCCCCGCCACCCACGGCCACAGGAGCGGCCCGAACCAGCGCCTCGTGTGAGGCGACAGGCGCCCTCCCCAGCGCCAGCCGAAGGCCACCATCGCGCCAAGGAAGCCGAAGGCCCCCCCGCTGGCGCCTACCGTCACCTCGCCGCCGCCGATCATCGAGCCGATCCCGCCGGCCATGGTGGAGACGGCGAAGAGCATCAACACTCGCGTGGGACCATACACCGCCTCCAGCACCTCGCCGATCGCCCAGAGCGCGGCAACGTTCATCGCGAGGTGCCCCGCGTTCCAGTGAAGGAATCCGTAACGCAGGAGCCGGTAGTACTCGCCGTCTTGCACCAGATCGGCGGTGCGCGCGCCGAGGTCGGCCATCAGGTCGCGGGTGCGGTTCCAGGCCAGCGCCTTCAGCCACGGCTGGCCGCGGCCGAGGTCGACCACGCAACTATAGGCGTAGAAGCCTGCGAGGAAGAGGCAGAGCCCCACCGTGGCGATGGGCCGGTCACGCAGGTAGAAGTCGAGCCGCTTCTCGGCCCGCTCCCAGCTCCGCTCCTGGTGGGGCGTGGCCACTAGCGCACCTCGTAGAGCGTGGCGGCCGCCGTGGGGCCGTGGCCGAGCGCCACCGGGAGCGGCCCGAGCGTCTCCGCGTAGAGGCCCGCGCCGGCCCGCACGTCCACCACGCGCAGCGGGAAGGCGCTGGTGGACACCACGCGCGCCATCGGCTCCCAGGCGGGGGGTACCGCGCCGCCCGAGTGCTCATCGACGGCCACGAGAGTTCCAGGGGCCGGGTCGTCCGCCCGGGTGGCGCCGGCCGCTTCCATCGTGTGACGGAAGGTCCACTCCCCGCGGAACGACGCCGCGCGGTGCTGCTCGATCATGCCGGTGGCCACCTCCGCCGAGGCCCGAGCGTAGGCCCAGTCGGCGGCCACGGTCGCAAGTCCCAGCATGCCGGCGAGGCTGCTGGCCAGGGCCAGGGCGCGCTTGCCCTGGGACACCTCCTCGGCCGACCGGGCGGCGAGGATGGCGACCGGCACGGCGGCGGGGAGGAGGTAGCGGGCCGAGGCATAGTTGTGGACGGCGACCACGCCGAGGACGACGGCCACGACGACGCCACCGAGCATGAAGGAATCGAGACGATCTCCCTTGCCACGGCCCGTGATGGGCGACACGCAGGCGTGCGACGCGCGCGACAGCGCAGCGCCGCCCAGCGCGGCGAACACCAGCAGGGCGAGGGTCCCGCTGGCGCCGAGGCCGGCGGGGCGCGCCCAGATCAGCGCCGCCAGGCCGAGCGCGGTACCCACCGCGAGGTGGACAGGCGCGGCGAAGACAAGGCCGAGGCACGTGGGCAGCAGCGCCAGGCGCGCGAGGGTGCCCAGTGCCCGCCCGTCCAGGGGTCCGCGCTCGATGATGTCGCGACTCTCCCAGGCAACGAGGGCGTGAAAGGCGTCGTGTTGCACGTAGATCGCGCCCTCGACCACCGCGGGCAGGGCGAGCAGGGGCAGGAACAGGGCGGCGGCGTGGCGCGCCGACAGGCGGACTCGAAAGGCGTGGACCGCGACCATCCCGGCCACCAGCACCGCCGGGTACTTGGTCTCGATGGCCGCGCCGAGCGCGAGGCCCGCGAGCGCATAGGTCCCGCCCGCGTCGTCGCGAGACAAGGCCTCGCGGTAGGCGGCGAGACCGGCCGTGGCCAGCGCCACCATCGGCAGGTCGATCATCAGGCTGTCCTGGAGCCCGAGCAGCACCGTCGACGACGCGAGCCAGGCGGTGGCCGCGTAGCCGGGGTGCTTGCAGGCGCGTGCCATCCAGGTTGCGGCGCCCCAGGCATAGAGCGCCACCCACCCGAGGGCCGGGACGCGCCCGGCCAGACCCAGCGGCGAGATGAGTTTCATCCACCACAAGTGGAGTGGCGGGTGCGCGTAGAGGAGTCCGTCACCCCCCTGCCAGGCCCGCGTCCAGGCGTACGGCTGGTCCCAGCTCACCGTTCGTCCCAGCCACAGGTAGGACTCCTCGTCCACTACCGGGGGCTTCGGCAGCGCCATCGCGGCCACCGCCACGGCCGCGATCACCACGCGGACGGTGAAACTCACGGCCTAGCCAACGAGAAACCGCTCGAACTGCAGGTAGCTCTCCTCGATGAGCGCCACCTCGGCGTACTCCCCGGCCTGGTGGGCCTGCGCGGCGAGGCCAGGGCCGAGGTTCACCGCGTCGATGCCCCGCGCGGTGAGTCGCGCCACGTCGGTCCACGCCTGCTTCGCTGCCACCGCGTTGCCGTTGCGAGCGAGAAACTCGCGCAGGAGAGGGTTCTCGGTCACCACCCGGCCGCTGGGCGCCGCCTCCGCGACTTCGAACTCGGCCTCGCCCGCCAGCGCGCGGACCTCGGCGATGGCCTCGTCGATCTCGCGCCCGGGTGCGAAGCGGAAGTTGAGGTTGAGCGAGAAGTGGTCGGGGATCACGTTGCGGGTCTGGCCCCCCTGCGCGAGCGTGGCGGAAAGCACCTCGCGGAAGGTGAAGCCGTCGATGGCCACGTCGCGCGGAGGTCGCGACGCGAGGTGCGAGAGCAACGGCGCGGCCTTGTGGATCGCGTTGTCGCCCTGCCAGGGCCGAGCCGAGTGCGCGGCGCGCCCTCGGTAGGTGACCCGGAGGTGCAGCGTGCCCAGGCACCCCACCTGCACCACGTTGTCGCTGGGCTCGAGGCAGAAGGCCAGCTCGGCGCGGCCCAGCCATCCCACCTGGTCGAGCACCGGGCCGAGGCCGCTATCGACCCACGGGCCCTCCTCCCGGTCGTAGAACACCAGCCCGAGGTCGAAGCGGCCGCGCGAGGCGACGGCGGCAGCGATCTCCAGCATCACGGCGAGGCCGCCCTTCATGTCGCTGGCGCCCACGCCCCGCACGCGGCCACCCTCGATACGCGCGGGACCATCGCTGGGCCTCGGCGGCACCGTGTCGGTGTGGCCGACCAGCAGCACCAGCGGCCGGCCGGTCTGCGGCGTGCGCGCCATCACGCTGTTGCCGAGTCGCGACACGCCGAGTCCCGTGTCGCGCAGTTGCGCCTCCACGAGATCGGCGCAGGCCGTCTCGTTGCCGGTGACGCTGGGCACGCGGCACAGTTCGAGCGTGCGCCGGGCGAGCCGCTCGGAAAGCGTCGTCATGCCGCCCTCCTACACCGCGACCGCGAAATCGCGCAGGGCAGCGTTGAGTGACACTTTCTGGTCGGTGCTTGCCTGGCGGCGGCCGATGATCAGCGCACAGGGAACCCCGTAGTCGCCGGCCGCAAAGCGCTTCTGCCGGGTGCCCGGGATCACCACGCTTCGCGGCGGCACATGGCCCTTGTAGACCACCTCCTCGGGCCCAGTGACGTCGATCACCTGGGTGGAGGCGGTGAGCACCACGTTGGCGCCAAGCACCGCCTCTTCTCCGACGTGTACGCCCTCCACCACGATGCAACGGCTGCCGATGAAGGCGCCGTCTTCAACGATCACGGGCCGCGCGCTCGGCGGCTCGAGCACGCCGCCGAGGCCCACGCCCCCGGAGAGGTGTACGTTGCGGCCCACCTGGGCGCACGAGCCCACGGTGGCCCAGGTGTCGACCATCGTGCCGCTGCCGACGCGCGCGCCGATGTTGACGTAGCCGGGCATCACGACGGCGCCCCGCTCCAGGAAGGCGCCGTAGCGCACCGTGCCCGGGGGGACGACGCGCACGCCGGCTGCCGCGAGCCCCTGCTTCAGGGGGATCTTGTCGTGAAACTCGAACGGCCCCACCTCGTGGACCTGCATCTGGGCGACGCCGAAGAAGCCCAATATGGCCTGCTTCACCCAGGCGTGGACCACCCACTCGCCGTCGACCTTCTCGGCCACGCGGAGCTCGCCCCGGTCGAGCCGCGCCATGGCCTCGCGGATGGCGTCGGGTTCGCGGGCCTCGACTGCAGCTTGCAGGCTGTGCATCGGCATTGGCTAACGTGCTCCCAGGGGGGGGCGTGCTAGGATCGGCGTCGCGTGGAAGCACAGGTCATCATCGCGTGGGCGGCCGTCGGGCTCGGCACGGTGGCGCTCCTGCTCGGCCTGGTCTTTGGCGTTCGCGCGTTCCGCCTGGCCCGCGCGCTCAGCGCCACCCCTCCCACCCCGATCCCGGCCCTGGAAGCCGGCCTGCACGAGGTGCTGGGCGTGGTCCACGGCGAGGGATCGGTCGAATCACCGCTGTCGCGACAGACTTGCGTGTACTGGCGCATGGTCATCGAGCAGCGAAATCGCAACCGCTGGGAGACTCTGGTCGACAAACGCGAGGCGGTACCCTGCTGGCTCGACGACGGCGGCGGCCGCGTGGCAATCTCGCCGATCGACGCCGACGTCATCGTCACCCTGGGCGCGCGGGCGACGGGCGGTATCTTTGGGTACCCGAGCGCCCAGTTGTCGGAAGTGCTGGAGCGGCTGCGCGAGGCGCCAGAAGGCCTGGTGGGCCCCTACCTGCGCTACCGCGAGGAGGTGGTCAACTCGGGCGACCGGCTCCACGCTGTCGGCACCGTGGTGAACACGGGCGACGGGTGGGAGATGCGCAAGGAGGACGACTTCTACGTGATCAGCGACCGCGAGGAGGCCGACCTGGTGAGCAACCAGGAGCGGGTGGCCCTGCGCTGGGCGGGCGTCGCGGTGGTCGGGGCGCTGGCGCTGGTCTGGGGCGCGTCGAACAGCGACGTCGCGGCACTCTGGTAGCTGGTCAACCCACGAGGCGGCGGTGCTCCGGCATCATGCAACGGTCCTGGACCACCTCGATGCCCGCCGCCTGTAGGCGCGCGGCGGCCGCGTCGTCCCGGATCCCGAGTTGGAACCAGGCCACGCGCGGTCTCCAGGGCAGGGCGAGGATTTCCTGGGCATGGCCGAGGAGGAACTCGGGGCGCCGGAAGATCTCGATCACGTCGACGGGCTCGAGCTCCGCGAGGGTGCCCAGCGCCGGGGCGCCGAGCCACTCCCCGCGGAGCTTCGGGTTGACGCCCACCACGCGCCAGCCACGCTGGCGCAGGTAGGCCGGCACGTAGAACGCGGCCTCGTGCGGAGAGTCCTTGGCGCCAAGCACCGCTACCGAGCGGTTCTCGGTGAGGATGCGGCGGAGGTCGGCGTCGGTAGGCATGTGCGAGTCTAGTCCACCCTCGGGTCAGGCGGCCTTCTCCTTCACGAGCCCCCGCGGCAAGAGCGCCAGCATCGCGGGCAAGACGAGCAGATCGCCAAACACCCCCGCGCCGAGCGCCAGTGCGACAAGCAGGCCGAACCACGCCACCGACTTCACCGCGGCGAGGCCGAGCACCGAGAAGCCGAGCGACAACCCCAGCGCGGTGATCACGAGCGACCGTCCCACGCCGCGGACCGTCGCCCGCGCCGCCTCGCTCACCTCGCCCCGGGCCGCCAGCTCGTGCTGGAAGCGGTAGAGGAACTGCACGGTGTCGTCGACGACGAGGCCGAGCACGATGGCGCCGATGGTGACGGTGGCCACGTCGAGGCGGATGCCCGCGAAGCCCATCACCCCGAGGGTGAGCAGGATGGGGACGAGGTTGGCAGGCACGGCGAGCGCCGCGAGGCGCAGGCTCCGGAACAGGAGCGCGATGAGGCCGAAGATGAGCACGAAGGCAAGGCCGAAGCTGCTGAGTTGGCTCTGGACGATGTAGTCCATCATGTGCACGTAGAGCGGGATGTAGCCAGTGGGCGTGACGGTGACGCTCGCGGGCAACTCCGCCATCGCGACGAGCCGGGTGATGAGCTTGCCCATCTCGGCGGCGGACAGCATCGGGATTCCCACCGTCACTCGGGCGGATTTCCAGTCGCCCTCCACCTGTGCGGAGAGATCGACCTCCGGCGAGGATTGGTAGAGCAAGAAGGCCTGAGTGAGCGCCGCAGGGTCGGCGGGGACGGCCTCGGCGCGGTCGATCGACAGCTCACGGTTGAGTCGCTTGGCCACGTCGGCCACGCTCGACGCCCACGCCACCTCGGGGTCGGCCTCCATCCGGCGCTCCCAGCGGTCGATGGCCGCGAGGAGCGCGGGATCGTCTACCCGATCGGGCCCGCGGACCACGAACTCGAGCGGCGTGTAGGGACCGACGGATTCCTCGATCCACGCGGAGTCGACCCGCACCTTGTGCGACTCGCGGAAGTAGTCGAGCGAGTAGGTGTCCACCACGATCCTGCTGATGCCGAGCATCGAGAGCAGTGCCAGCACCGCCGTGGCGGCGAGCACTGGTAGCGGTCGCGACAAGGCGAGTTCGGCGCAGGCGTCGACGAAGGCCTGGAGCTTGCCGTGGTTCGATACCGTGGGCTGGAAGGCCGGCCACAACAGCGCCACCGGGCAGAGGACGAACGCGAGCAGGAAGGCCACCGAGAGGCCGATGGCCGCGTAGATGCCGAGATCGCGCAGTACCGCCATCGGCGCGGTGGCCAGCGAGGCAAAGCCCACCACCGTCGTGACCGTGTTGAACAGGCAGGGCATGAACACGAAGCCAGCGGCTTTCCGCACCAGTTCCCAGCGCGTGCCCGCCCACCCCTCGCTCAACTCGGCGGTGTGGTTCATCACGTGCACGCAGTCCGACACGCCGATCACCAGCACCAGCGTGGGGAGGATCATCGTGACCATGTTGATGTCGCGCCCCGCGAGGCCGTAGGCACCCATCAGCCAGGCGGCCCCGATGCCCACCGAGACCATCGCCACGCCCATCGCGGCCACCCGGCCCATGAGCACCCACAACGCGCCCACGATGAGCAGGTAGCTCGCGACGATGAACACCACCGAGTCGATGGTAGAAAGACGGTTTAGCGCCGCGTAAATGACGCCGATGCCCGCCTCGCGGTGGTCGGCGCCGAGGAGTGGGTCGACCGCGGCGCGAAGGTCGGCGAGCACGCGATCACGCGCCTGGTCGAAGCCCTCCATCGTGGCCATCTGCACGATCACCAGCGCGGTCTTGCCGTCGGGGGAGAGGAGCCGTCCCGCCACCTGCGGGTCGCCCAGCGCGCGCGCGGCGGTGGCCGTCCAGTCGGGATCTTCGTCGACCAGGTTGCCGACGGTGAGCACCGGGAAGCCGTCGGCGTCGACCTCGCCGCGGATGTCGTCCACCGTGGCGATGGAGGTGACCCTCGCGACGCCATCCACCCGCGACGCCGCCTCGCCCACCTCGCGCACCCTCTGCATGGCGGCCGGCGTGAAGATGCCGGCCTCGTCGTGGACGGCGATGGCCACGACCTCGTCGTTGCCAAAGGCGCGCTGGAAGTCGTGGTAGGCCGCCAGCGCTGGGTCGCCCTCGACAAACCACACCTCGACGGCGTTGTCGACCCCGATGCCCCGAGCCCAGTGCGCGCACAGGCCGGTAACGACGGCGACCAGCGCGACCAGCGGCCAGCGCAGGCGCAAGATCCACTCCACCACGCGCTCGCCGACGCTCATGCGACGCCGAGTAACGCGCTGCTAGCGCGGGCTCCTCTCCAGCGGCACCGGCGACGACCAAGCCCTTGCCCCAACGCCCCCGGGCGCTGGGGTTCCCCATCGCCACCTAGCGGCTACGTCACCGTCTCCACGTTGAACCCGCCGTACACGAAGGCCCGGTCTCGCGCGAGCAGTGACGCCGCCAACTCGGGGTCGGGCTGAAGGCGCTCGGCGAGCGACGCCGGCCGCGACCGAGGGACGAGAAGATTCCAGTAGGCGAGGCGGGCGCCGGGGGCGGCGTGCTGGATCGAGAGATCGAGCAGGGCGACGTGGTGGGCGGCTGGCACATATTCGAACAAGTTTGAATAGTTAAATTTTCTGAATGATTTAGCGGCCCGGGGCAAGTAGTCCTCGAGCGAGGCGTGGACGAAGCTCAGGTTGTCCGCTGCTGCCCTGAGCTTCGCGTGCCCCTCCGTCGTGAGCCAGGGCGGCCCGAGTTCGAGATCCCCGTGCTCGCCGGTCAGCATCCAGCGAAGGAAGAAGTTGTCGCTCACCGGGATCTCGGTGAGGGCGTGCTTCGCCCGCGCGAGGAAGCGGTCGGCCACGGCGCCCTCCACCTGGGCGAAGTGCTCGGGGCTGCGGCCGCTGCGTGACATCACGAAGCGCGAGAAGAACAGCTTGAACAGCCCACGCCAGCGCCAGGTGTCCCAGCGTTCCGCGTACAACGTGCGCTGCTCGTCGAGCGAGGTACACGCGAGCATCGCGTCGATGGTGTCGCGACCGTGAACTAGCGGCAGCACCCGGGTGCGGAAGGTGTCGAGGTAGCGCTCGAAGCGCCCCTGGCCGAGCAGGCCGAGGCGGATCAACTCCTCGTGGTGGTCCCAGTAGGCGCGCACCTCGGGCCGGAGGTTGTCACGCACGTAGTGGTAGAACCACACGCGACGCCCGAAGTGACCGAGTCCGAACATCGAGCGAACCGACTGGACGGGGAGCGCGCGCACGGCCGCGAGCTTCAACTCGGCGAGCGCGATCTGGGGGAAGGAGAGATCGATGCAGGTGACAGAACTCGCCCCCGCCATCGCCAAGGCGAAACTGTTGTCGCCCGCCGAGCAGATGGAGAGCACGTGGTCGCCCGGGCCCACCGCGAGCGCAGCCTGCAGCAAGGCGGGGTCTTCCCAGCACTGCGCGTAGGAAATCGCGCGGGCGAGGATCGAGTCCTCCACCGTCGATCGGAGCTCACTCACGGCTTCTCCAGGGGGGAACCGCTCGCCACGATTCCGCCCTATCGGGGGGTGCCCGATGGCCTCCGCAGGCTCGGACCGGCGGCTGCGACCTCACAGCTTCTCCACCTTCCCCGTGGAGCCGTCCATGCGGAGGCGGTCGCCGCTGCGCACCGCCGCCGTGAGGCCGGGGATGCCGATGATCGTCGGCAGGCCCATCTCGCGCGCCACCACCGCAGAGTGGCTCAGCAGCGACCCGCGCTCCACGAGGAGCCCGGAGATCGCGGGGTAGAGCGGCACCCAGCCCGGGTCGGTGCGGAAGGCGGCGAGGATCTGCCCGTCGAGCCTCGCCCCCTCGTGCGGGTCGGCGAGCACCATCACCTCGTTCTCCACCACGCCGGGGCACACGCCGGTGCCGACCAGGCCCTCGCCGGTGGCCGCTTTTCGCGGGCGCTTGAAGGGGTTGTGGAGGTGCACCGCGCCGCGCGTGTAGAAGCGGTCGTCGGGCACCTCGCCCGCCTGGTAGCCATCGAATTCGCGGCGGCGCAGCGCGATGGTCTCGCGAACGGCCACGCTCACGGTGGTGCCCCGCACCATCCCGAGAAGCTCCGGCACGGCGAGGTAGAACACGTCCTCGACTCGGTCGATGGCGCGGGCGTTGACGAGGTGGGCGCCCAGGGCCCGGAAGATGTCGCGGCAGAGGCCGAAGATGCGGGTGCGAAGGAAGCGGAGATTTTCCCGGTCGCGAACGCGGGCCCGGGCCTGGGCGAGCACGCGCGCGAACACGAGCTTGCGCCAGCCCGAGAGGCGAGCGAAGGCCTTCTGCTCCGCCTCGGCCCGCACCCGCCCCTCGGCGCTGGGATCCATCGGCGGCGCGCGCAGGTAGTTCCGCAGCGACGCCACGAGGAAGGAGGGGTCCTGTCGCAACGACGGCGTCTCGAGCTTGAGCTCGTTCACGCAGCGGTCGCCGTACTTGTCGATGTAGCTGTCCCAGGCCGCGACGAAGCCCGGGACGGCGCGAGCCTCGTCCAGCGAGAACTCGGGGGTCACCTTGCCGCGCAGGAGCTCCGCCATCGCCAGCGCGGCGTGCATGGGCGCCACGCTCTCGAGGCCGCCCTCCCCGCTGAGCAACTCGTTGTGGAGCTGTCCCTGCGCGCCCTGGGCGTCGACATCCCCACACCAGTTCGCGCACAGCTTACGCAACGTGCCGTAGAAGATCATCGTCAGGAAGTCGTTGACGATGGGCGTCGACCAGGCCCAGAGCAGCTCGCGTTCGAGCACCTCGTAGGCCTCCACCAGCTCCTCCGGTGCCATCTGGGCGAGGTCGCGCCTGCGCCAGGGCTGGTACACCCGGTCGAAGTGGGCGTGGAAGGTGGCCACGTCGCGATCGATGGTGCGGAGCCGCCAGCCCAGGACGCCGACGAGCTTCAAGAGCCGGAGGCCGTCGCGCACCGAGCGGGCGGGCTTGGCGCCGCCGACGTCCTGCTCGCGGGCCACCTCGGCCACGCCCATCATCTGTTCCATGAACGCGGCGTTGTACTTGTACCCGGGCAGGATCTGCACCAGGCGGTACCAGGCGTTGAGGTTGTAGTACACGCGCCCGCGGACGAGGCCGATCATGCGCGGGTACACCGAGCTCTGGGCGAGGATCTCGGCCTCGCTGACGCCCATCACCCGCAGGAACAGCTGGTACACGATGGTGTAGGCGTGCTGGGCGAAGCTGTAGGTGAGCGGCGTGGTGACGCCGTTGTAGCTCTCGATGATGTTGCTGTTGTCCCACAGCAGGCGTCGACCGCGCGGGATGGGCGTCGTCACCGGTCGTGCCTGTAGGAACCACACCTTGCCGCCGGCCACGGTGAACTCGATGTCGAGCTCGTGGCCGAAGCTGTCGCGGAGGCGGCGCGCCCCGGCGGCGAGTTCGCGGACGGCGTCGTCGGCGAGGACAGGGTCGCGACGGTCGATCGCGACCTCGCGCGGGGCGCCGTCCACGAGGAGCACGGCGGCGTCCTTGTGGACCACGTCGGCCTCGACCTCGCCACGGTCGTTGACCCGGTAGGTGTCGCACGGGACCGATCCCTGCACCACCCCCTCGCCCAGCCCGAAGGCGGCGGAGACCAGCACCCGGTCGGGGTCTTCGGCAGTGGCGGTGAAGCAGACGCCGCTCGCCTCGCCCACCACCATGCGCTGCACCACCACCGCCACCGGCGAGGGCTCGATGCGGTGCGCCGCGCAGTAGGCGAGCACGCGCTCGCTGTTGCCCGAGGCGCGGCAGGTCGCGACCGCGTCGAGTACGCCCTCCCAGGACGACACGCCCAGCACCGACACGTACTGGCCGGCGAAGCTGTGGGTGGCGCCGTCTTCGCCGAGGGCGCTCGACCGCACCGCGAGGGGCATGCCGAGCGCCGCCACGCTCTCGCGCGCGGACCCGGGATTGGCCTCGGGCTCGATCACCACGAAGGGCGGCACTGCCACGCCCGCCTGCTGCAGGCGCAGGAGGCCCGCCGCCTTGCCCCCGAGTCGCGGGCTCATGCGAAGGCCGCCCCGGCCCACAGCGAGCCGAAGTCCAGCAACATGGCCAGCGACGCGGCGAGTTCCACCTTCTTCTGCGGCATGCCCGCCCGGGTGAGGAAGCGTCCGATCAGGACCCCGGCGAGCACCGGGACGGCGAAGCGCCAGTCCCGGGTGAACGAGGTCAACGCGCCCACGGTGAGCACCGCCGAGACGGCCAGGAGCGCGTACACCAGCGTCCCCGCTCTCTCGCGGCCGTGGACCGACGAGTAGCTCTCCACGCCCGGCACCTCCTCGGCGGGCAGGCGAGTCTTGCGGGCGATCTCGAAGGCGAGGCTCGTGGTGGAGGCCAGCCAGATGAACCAGTTGTAACGGTCGTCCCATCGCCCGTATGTGCTCGCCCAGGTGAAGACGGCGAGCAACGCCACCACTGGGTTGTGGGTGATGGCGTAGGCAAGGATGTGCTGGTTGAGCCAGCGCCCCACGCCGAACTCGAAGCGCATCGCCAAGGTGAAGGCGAAGACGGCCGCCCACCATAGGAACACGTCGCGGCCACCCATCGCCGCGAGCACCAGCTCGGCGGCGATGGCGACCGCGCCCCATGTCTTGAGCATCCGCAGCGTGACGACGCCCCGGGACAGCAATCGCTCGGGGTGGGAGATCTTGTCCTTCTCGTAGTCCTTGTGCTCGTCGAAGACGCGCAGGTGGAAGAACACGAGCAGGATGACCGGCGCCAGCCACCAGGTGGGCGTGCCGCGGCACACCCGGTGCGCGAACGCCGCCCCCGCGCCGTAAAAACTCGCGACTAGCAGCGCGTAGGGCCCGGGCGGAAAGCGCTCCCTGAGGTAGGCGAGGAAGACCACGACGCGGTCTATGCCGGTCTGGCGGCGGGGGCTTAGACGCCGCGCGATGCCCGTGTTCATTCGCAGCACCGCCGAGCTCCGCCCCTGGATCGAGCGCCTCGCGAGTTGCCAGGTGCTCGCCCTCGACACCGAGTTCCACCCGGAGCGCAAGTACTTCCCCGAGTTGATGCTCGTGCAGCTACGGGGCGACGAGGGCGAGGTGCTGCTCGTCGATCCGCGCGGCGACGTCGACCTGCGCCTCCTCGGCCCGCTGATCGAGTCGAAGATGCTGCTGGTGCACGGCGGCGAGCAAGACGTCGACCTGCTTTCCCGGGCGACGGGTGGCCGCGCCACGCGGTGGCTCGACACCCAGGTCGCGGCCGGCTTTTGCGGCCTCGGCTACCCGCGTCGGCTCGGCGACCTCGTGCTGGCCGTGCTCGGTCGCGCGATGGACAAGGGCGAGACGCTCTCCGACTGGTCGCGCCGCCCGCTGGGCGCCGAGCAGTTGCGCTACGCGGCCGACGACGTGCTGGTCCTGGCGCCGCTGGCGGCGGCGCTCCGCGAGAGGGTGGAAGCAATGGGGCACGCGGCCAGCCTCGAGGCCTGCCTCGCGGAGCGACTGGTCGAGGCGCACGCGGCGCCGGCCGACGAGCAGGCCTGGCGCCGGGTGCCCAGCGCTCACCTGCTCGACGATCGCGAGCGCGCAATCGTCGCCGCGCTCGCGGCGTGGCGCGAGAAGTCCGCGCGCTTCTCCGACGTGCCCCCGCACTCCATCGCCCCCGACCACGTCCTGGTCGACCTGGCCCGGCGCCGCCCGCGCTCCGCCGAGGCGATGCGCGAGAATCGCCGCATGCCCTCGCAGGTGTGGAAGCAGCATAGCGCCACGCTTCTCGGCATTCTCTCGGCGGCGGAACGCTTGCCGGTCCCGCCCGCGCCGCTCACCGGCCTCGCCGCCGACGTCGTGCGCCTCGCGGCGCGGGTGGCGGAGGCGGAGCGTGGAGTTGCCGCGGCCCTCGTCTTGCGTGAATGTGATGTAGAACGTGTCATACGGGGATCGCAGATCTCGGAATGGCGTCTCGGCGCTCTGGGACGTCAATTTGTAGATTTTACGAGTGAAAGAACGACGATTTCCGTCAGTGGGAAGTGGGTGAGAGTGGGAACAGTAGACGACGAATAGCGACTTTTCCGTTTTACTCCAAGTCGATGCTCTACGTTGGCTGAGGCTGGGCTATGATCGTGCTGCCCCCAGGGGCTCGGCTCTCTCACCGTGAGGCACCCCCGATGATCAAGCAGCTCATCAACGACGAAGCTGGCGCCAACGCACTTGAGTACGGCCTCGTCGCCGGCCTCGTCTCGGTGGCCATCATCGTGGCGCTCACCGCGCTCGGCACCAGCCTCGACGACCTCTTCGCCACCATCCGCAGCACCATCAGCGGCGCCTAGGCACCAGGGCGCAGAATCACGCGGGCGGGGAGTCCACATGGGCGCCCCGCCCGTCGTGTTTGTTAGCATAGCGGCGGCGCGCACGGAGTGGCACACCATGCAAAGACCGCAGTCCCCGGGACGTTCGCGGGCGGGCCTGTTTCTATTCGGCTCGCTGCTGTTGGCGGTGCTCGCGGCCGGGCTTGTCTTCCGCGTCGCCCAGCGGAGCCAGGAGCAACTCAACGAGGCGGCGAAGCCAAGCAACACTGTCGACGTGGTCGTCGCCCAGCGCGACCTCTACACGGGTCTCTCTATCGGCGACCAGGACGTGGTGCTCCGCCGGGTGCCCCTGGGCTCCGTGCCCGATCAAGGCATCTTCAGCAGCCTCGACGACGTGGTGGGTCGCACCCCAAGCGAGCGCATTCTTGCCGGCGAGCCCATTCGCGACGAGCGCCTCGCGCGCCCGGCGCAGGGGATTGGCCTCAACGCCGTGGTCACGCCCGGCAAGCGGGCGATGACCGTGGCCACCAGCACCGAAGACGCGGCGGCAGGCGTGCTCCAACCAGGCAACTACGTCGACATCATCGTCACCATCAAGCCTGAAGACCCGGCGGCCGCCAACGCCAAGTGGGCCAACGACACCATCCTGCAGACGATCAAAGTGCTGGCCGTGGGCGGCTCGCTCTCCCAGTCGGCGGCCGACCAGACGAAGACGGCCACCAGCGCGCCGGGCGAGGACGGCAAGAAGCGCACCACCTCGTCGGCGCAGCCGGGCAGCCAGCAAGAGATGATGCGGCGGATGAAGCCGAGCATCACCCTCGAGGTCACGCCCGAGGAGGCCGAGAAGCTCGCGCTGGCGGTGGCGCAGGGCGACATCCACGTGGTCCTTCGCAGCGACCTCGACAACTTCCAGTACACCGACCACGGGCCCATCACGTCGCGCGCGCTCATCGGCTCACCCGCCGGCCCGCCCTCGCCGATCGGCCGGCCCAAGACCGACAAGCCGTCGTCGAACACCGAGAATGCCGACCCCTCGGCGACGGTGATCATGGGGAGTAGCCGCACCGACGTGAAGTTCAACGCCGCCGGCACCAGCACCGAAACCACCGACGCGGGGAATAAGAACCGATGAGCCCGTCGAATCCTGCCGTGGCCCTGCTGGTTGTCCCGTGCGCCGCGCGCACCTTCGACGGCCTCGTCATCGCCGTGGGCCTGGGCACCCCCACCATGGTGCGCGCGGGTCGCGCCATCACGCGGGTGCTACTGGGCGACCCCGACGTGGCCGAGTAGCGGCTCGTGGAGGAGGGCCAGCACCACGTGCGCGGCCTGGAGGTCGGCAACACCGACCGCTACGACTGGTTCCGGGCGCCACCGAGGGCTACAATCTCAACGACTTCGAGTTGTTCATGCTGGGGCAGATGGTCGAGGTCGGCACTCGCACCGCCCAGCCGATGGGCGCCTTCGGTATGAGGCGGTAGCCCACGATGCGTCAGTCCACGCCCAGCACCGCCCCCAGCGCCGCCACGGTCATCGTCGTCGGCGTCGATCCCCGGGCCATGGGCCAGGTCCGGGAGACGCTGGGCACCGAGGCCGTGCTGCCGGCGGCGCCGGTGCCGTACGAGGAGGCTATCCACGCGGTGCGAAAGCAGCGTCCCGACGTGGTGATCACTGGCTTCGACAGCGACTTCGAGGAGGCGGTGCGGGTCGCCCCGGCCATCCTCCAGGAGAGCCCCCGCACCCACCTCGTCGCGCTGTCCTCCGGCGCCGGTCCGGACCGGATTCGCGCGGCCATGCGCGCCGGCTACCGGGAGTTCGTGGTCCTCCCGGCCGACGCGGAGTTGTTGCGACAGGCCGCTCGCGAGGCGACGGTCACCGAGGACAGCGACGACGAGTCGGGCGAGGTCGTCGCGCTCTGGGGCAGCAAGGGCGGCGTTGGCACCACCTTCCTCGCCATCAATCTCGCCGGGGAGCTGAGCCCGGTACACCGCGTGATCGCCGTGGATCTCGACTTCGCCATGGGCGATGTCGCGGCTTTCCTCGACTTGGCCGTGCCCCAGTCGATCGCCGACGTGTTCCGCAACATCAACCGGCTCGACGAGCGCATGCTTTCGGGGAGCGTCGCGGTCCACGCCAGCAAGGTTCACGTGCTCGGCCAGCCGGTCGATCTCGAGCAGCGGGAGGAGCCGCGGGGCGATCTCGTCGTGCGCGTGCTGACCGCCGCCTCGCGTAGCTACCGGTACGTCATCGCCGATTGCGGGGCCTCGCTCGACGAGGCCAGCGTGACGGCCGCCACCGTGGCCGACCACGTCATCATCGTCACCACGCCGGACATCCCGTCGGTGAAAAACACGTGGCGCCGCCTCCAGTTCGTGGAGAAGCTCGGTCTCGAGCGCGTCCGGCTGGTGGTGTCGCGGTGGGATCGCAACACGGCCGCGTTGAGTCTCGACGACATCCAGCAGAAACTCGGCCGGAAGGTGGATGCGACGGTCGGGGAGGACAAGCTCGCCATGCGGGCGGTCAACGAGGGGCGGCTGCTCCGCGAGATCGACCGAAAGTGCCAGTGCGCCCGCGACATCGAGGCGGCCGTCGGCCTACTCACCGGCGAGGAAGTCCAGGCCGAGGCCCGTTCCAATAGCTTTTTGTCGCGCCTTTTTGGGCGCTGACGTGACCGTTGTCTTCTCGCCTCATTGACCGTGTTGGTGGCGCCCAGGCGCGGTTCCGCCAGGCCCCGGCAGCTCGAGCGACATCACGGGCGATGTCGGCAGCACCCCCGACACGCTCGCGCTCGATGTCCAGGTGCCCTACCCCGAGGCGACCGGGGGGCTGGTGCCCACGCCGCCGTTCATCGTGGTGTCGATGTCGATGATGTTGCAGGACAGCGAGTAGCTTAGGCGCGGCGCCGTGAGCGCCGAACGCGAAGTCCCGAGCCTCGAGGGTGCCGCGCGGCGGGGGCTCGGCTGGGCGCTGGTGTTCATGGTCCTCGCCCTCGGCCTGGCGGCGGTGGTGACCACGGTGGGCGAGCAACGCGAGGCGGTCGGGGCCTTGTTCTCGCGCCTCTCCGTCCCCTGGTTGCTCGCGGCGTCGGTTGTGATGTCGGCCGGCGTGGTGTGCCTCGCGCTCCGGTGGCGGGCGTTGTTCCCGCCCGGGGTGCAGGCCGGCGTGGCGCCGCTCACCACGGTGTTGCTGGTGGGCACGCTGCTCAACTACGCGCTCCCGGGCCCGGTGGGCGAGTTCGTGGGCGCGGCGATGGCCGGGCGTCGCTTCCGTTTCCCGGCGGAGGCCGCCTTCGCGGCGGGGGTCCACGCCCGCTTCATCGGCCTCGGTCTCTCGGGGCTCGGGGCCATCGCGATGGTCAGTAGCGGGATGGTGCCGCTCCCGGAGGGGGCGGACACCTGGATCGAGCTCGCCACCCTGGCCATCGGCGGCGGGGCCGTGGTGCTGGCCACGCTCTCGGCGTTCCCGGCGCGGCTGGCGGCGCTGTCCACCGCCATCCTGGGACGGGTACGGCTGCTCCGGCGCCTCGATGCCTCCGTGCATCGCTTCGCCGAGGCCCTCGCGCTGCTACGCGGCGCGGGCCCGGTCCCCTACCTGCGGGCGGCCGGCTGGGCGCTGCTCGGGCACGGCTGCGTGATGGGAGGCGTGTGGATCGCGGGGCACGGCATGGGCCAGGCGCCCTTGTTGCCCGGGCTCGTGTTCACCTACGCGGCGAGCACGGCGGGGGCGATCGTGCTCTTCGCCTTCCCGGGCTCTCAGCTCGGCTGGGACGCGATGTTCGCCAGCCTCCTCGCCACCTCGGCTGGCGTTGATGTCGCGACGGCGGTTGCGCTGGCGCTGCTGGTCCGGCTGCAACAGCTCGCGCTTGTCTCCGTGGGGGCGATTGCGCTCACCGGCTGGATGAGGGATGAGTCCGGGGCGCGGCGCGGTTAAACCCCGCGCCATGATCGCCCTTCTCTTTTCCGTTGCCCTCGCCGACGACGTCCCTGCTGCCCCCGCGGAGGGCGCGAGCAGGCCCAAGAACGCCAACCTCAGCGTCACCCTGACGCGGGCCGACGGCAGCAACCAGAAGCTCGCCGTCACCGGCATCGAGCGGAGCATCGACTTCATGGGCGACCAGGGCTGGTCGAGCGAGGCCAAGGACCTGCTGGTCACCATCGAGATCGGGTCCACCGAGAAGAACGTCGCCTGGACCGACATCAAGAGCGTCGCGATTGCCCCCGCGGCCGTCACCGATGCCGACTGCACCTATTCCTCGGACTTCTCGCCCTGGATGTACGAGTGTACGCTCAAGACCACGGCCAACCTCGTCATGAAGGACGGGAGCAAGGGCGTAGTGAACAACCGCCACAAGTGGCGCTTCACCACTGGCGACGGCGCGGCGGCGGAGTTCTGGCTCTACAAGCACACCGCCCGCGAGCAAGACGAGCCCAGCGAGAACGGGGAGAACGAGGAAGACATGGGCATGTACACCAAGCTGCAAGACCAGCTGCGCACCGAGGTCAAGACCACGCTGGTCAAGTCGGTCGCGGTGAACTGAAACCCAGGAGGGCGAGGCGATTGGCCACGGTTGTGGCCAGGAAGGCCATCTCGCCGAGTCGCTCGTCGGTGAAGCCCTGCGGATCGTGCGTGTCACGCCCAGCCGCTCGAGGCCCTCGCCCATGGCGATGAGCCGGTTGGCAGCCTGGAGATCCACCCTGC
>VGRE01000009.1 GCA_016875435.1 Deltaproteobacteria bacterium
ACGTGGGCCACCACCCCGTACGGGCAGTCGGGGAAGGCGAAGGCGGTGGGGGCGAGCGCGGCGACCAGAAGCATGATGTCCTCCGCGGGTACACCAAGCAAGGAGCGTGCCGACCCGGCGAGCCCGGCGTGGCGCGCCTCGCGAGGCCCACTGGGGACCTCCAGTGGGATGCTCGTGGCCCAGGCGTGAGACCGCCGTGCCCCAGTCGGGCGGGTGCCACCGCGAGCGCGCGGGCTCGGCCCGGCGGCGTCTCTGCGCTTCCCGCCCGGGCGCAGCTCCGCCGTCCAGGCCCGCCCGCTCAGAAATGCCGAGCGCTCCTAGCCGATCGCGCCTCGCTTCGCTCGGCGCAGGCACTCCCCGATCAGCGCCGTCCACCCCGTCTGGTGGGGAGCGCCCAGGCCGCGCCCGGTGTCGCCGTGGAAGTACTCGTGGAAGAGCAGGCGGCCGTGGAGTGGACCGCCCGGCCCGAGGAGCACGTGCGCGCCGAGCGCCGGCGTGGCGCCGTCCGCGCCGGCCAGGAGCACCGACGCCAGCCGCCGGCAGAGCTCCGTGGACACCTGCTCCAGGGTGAGCCACTGTCCGCTTCCGGTGGGGCACTCAACCTTGAGGCTGTCGCCGTAGAAATAGTGGTAGCGGTCGAGCGACTCGACGAGTAGCCAGTTGAGCGGGAACCAGATCGGGCCGCGCCAGTTGGAGTTGCCGCCGAACATTCCGGTGTCGCTCTCGCCGGGGGTGTAGGCGACGCGGTGCACGTCGTGGCCCACCCGCAACTCGAAGGGGTGCTCGAGGTGGTAGCGCGAGAGCGAACGCACGCCGAAGGGCGAGAGGAACTCGGCTTCGTCGAGCACGTAGCGCAGGATGCGCACGATCTGGTCCTTGCTCGGCACCGCCAGCAGGCGCCGCTCGCGGCCGTCGGGACCGGGGCGCGACTCGGTATCCGCGGCGATGTCCGGTCTGTTTTCGAGAAACCAGCGGAAGCGTCGCCGGAAGTTGGGCAGGCGGTCGAGTGTTTCCCAGTCGAGCACCTCCGCCGCGAAGAGCGGCACAACGCCCACCATCGACCGGATGCGGAGGGGGCGGTGCCCTTCGGGGGTGAGCAGCCCGTCGTAGTAGAAGCCGTCGGCTTCGTCCCACAGGCCGTGTCCCCGGGCGCGGTTCATCGCGCCGTCGATGGCCACGAAGTGCTCGAAGAACTTCGAGGCCATGTCCTCGTAGCCGGGATCGAGGGCCGCCAGCTCGGCGGCGATCGCGAGCATGCTGGTGCAGTAGAACGCCATCCAGGCCGTGCCGTCGGCCTGTTCGAGCGCCCACCCGTGGGGCATCGGCCGGCTGCGGTCGAACACCCCGATGTTGTCGAGTCCGAGAAAGCCGCCACCGAAGAGGTTGTTGCCCGCCGCGTCCTTGCGATTGACCCACCACGTGAAGTTGACCAGGAGCTTCTGGAAGAGGTGGGCGAGGAAGCGCCGGTCGCGCTGCCCCTTCGGGCCGGTGAGCTTGTACACCCGAAACGCCGCCCACGCGTGCACCGGTGGGTTCACATCCGAGAAGTTCCACTCGTAGGCTGGGATCTGCCCATTGGGGTGCATGTACCACTCGCGCACGAAGAGCTCGAGTTGCGACTTGGCGAAGTCGGGATCGAGCCGCGCGAAGGGCAGCATGTGGAAGGCGAGATCCCACGCCGCGTACCATGGGTATTCCCACGTGTCCGGCATGGAGATGACGTCGCGGTTGTAGAGGTGCGCGGCCCATTCCCCGTTGCGACCCTGCTTGCGTTGGTCGGGCGGCTTCGGTTGCGCGGGGTCGCCGTCGAGCCACTGCCGCACCACGTAGTGGTAGATCTGCTTCGAGCAGCACAGTCCCGCCCTCGCCTGCCGCAGCACCGCTGCTTCCTCGGCGGTGAACATCGACGGCGTGTGTGCCGCGTGAAAGGCGTCGGACTCCGCCTCCCGCGCCGCGAGGATCCGGCCAGCGTCGCCGAATGGCTCTATCGGAAACGACGCGTCCGGCGCCATCCGGAAATGGAGCGACACCGCCTCGCCCGGGCCCAACTCGCGGCGGTACCACGCCGCGGCCCGCGTGCCGCGTTGCTCCGGGTTGCAGGCAGCGGCGTCGCCCGCCACGACCCGGCGGTTAAAGCCGTCCTTCGGAAAGGGCGACGAGGAGCGGGCATTCCACAGGGCTTCGGCGTTGCTGTCGTTGTCGCAGAACAGCCATGCGTCCGGGGCCTGCTCCGCGGCGAAGCGGAGGCGACCCAGCGTGCCGGCGTCGATGGCCACGCTCGGGGGCGCGTGCGCGGGGTGGTCCAGCACGGCTGCTGGCTTCTCCTCGAAGCCTTCTCCGGAGCGCCCCCACGCCCAACTGTTGCGAAAGCTGAGTTGGGCGAGCACGTGCAGCGGCGCGGACTCGGGGCCGCGGTTGCGGACCGTCAGGCGCACCACGAGGTCGTCGGGGGCGGCCTTGGCGTAGTCGACCACGCAATCGAAGAACCGAGCGCCGCCGAAGATGCCCGTGTCCTCCAACTCGAACTCCGGATCGAGCTTGCCGCGATGGCGATTCTCGTGACGCAGGCGCTCGTAGGGGAAGCGGGCCTGCGGGTAGGCGTAGGCCATGCGCACGAAGCTGTGCGAGGGCGTGCTGTCGAGGAAGAAATATAGGTCTTTCGGATCTTCCCCGTGGTTGCCCTCCGGGCCGGCCAGCCCGAAGGCCCGCTCCTTGAGGATGGGGTCGCGCTCGTTCCAGAACGAAAAGTGCAGCGCGAGCCGCCCCTGCCGGTCGGTGAAGCCCAGGAGGCCGTCTTCCCCCCACCGATAGGCGCGCAGGTGCGCGTGGTCGAAGGGGAAGGCGGCCCATGCGTTGCCGTCGGCGCTGTAGTCCTCGCGCACGGTGCCCCACTGTCGCATCGAGAGGTAGGGGCCCCAGCGCTTCCAGTTGGCAACCCGCTCGCGGTCCTCGCGCAGCCTCGCGCTCTCCGGGTCGACGGCGGGTTTCCCGCGTGAGCCTTTCATGTTCCGGCGGCCTCGGGATCGGCGAAGACGGTGAAGTCGGGGTGTCGCAACCTCCCCGCCGGGATGCGGACGTCGCCCGCGAGCAGGCGCTTCAGCGGCTCGCGCTTGTTCGAGCCGGTGACCAAGAACACCAGGGCGCGCGCCCGCTCGAGGCACGGGAGGGTGAGCGTGACCCTCCGGTGGCCGAGGTAGGGGCCGACAGCCACCGCGTCCGGCTCACGCAGCTCGAGGGCGGAATCTCCCGGAAAGAGCGACGCGGTGTGACCGTCGTCGCCGAGGCCGAGGTGAACCAGATCCAGGATGCCGCGGGTGTCCGACCCACCGAGCATATCCGCGTAGCGACGTGCGGCGGCGGCGCCCTCCGGGTCGCACTTCACGTCGACCGGGATTGGGGAGAACTTCGCCGGCACCGTGAAACGAGACCAGAGGTGGGTCCAGTTGCGCGTCTCGTCCAAATCGGATGCCACGCGTTCGTCGACCTGCCACACGGTGACCTGCTCCCAACTCAAGGGCACCAGAACGAGCTGTTCGACCATCTTCCACGGCGACCTTCCGCCGGAAAAGGCCACGTGCATCGGCCGCCCGGCGCGGATGATGCGCTGCGCGAGGAAGTGCGCGCAGGCGCGCGGGGCGTCGCCGTCGACTACCAGTTTCCCCAGCAAGGACTTAGCCCGTTTCCGGGGCGTACCAGCCGCCCTCGCCCGACACCAGCGCCGCGGCCTCCTCCGGACCCCACGTCTTCTTGAGGTAGGGCTGGGCGAGGCGGGGGGTGTCCAGCACCGGCATCACGATGCGCCACGCCTCCTCCACGCCGTCCTGCCGTGCGAAGAGCCTGGCGTCTCCGTCGAGCGCGTCGCCGAGGAGCCGCTCGTAGGGCTCGCTGCGCTCGGTACGCGCGCCGCCGGCGGCCACCTCGAGGTCGAGCGGCTCGCTGATCATCGCGCTGCCGGGGCGCTTGGCCTGCACGCGCAAGGAGAGCCCGTCGTTCTTCCCGAGCCGGAACCGCAACTGGTTGGGCGCGGGCCGCTGTTCCGCGTTCTCGGCGAACATCAGGCGCGGCGGGTGGCGGAACTCGACCACCGCCTCGGTGGCGGTGACCGGCAGACCCTTCCCGGCGCGAATGTAGAAGGGCACGCCGGCCCACCGCCAACTGTCGATCTCGAGCTTCAGCGCCACGAAGGTCTCCGTGTCGCTGTCGGGATCCACGCCTTCCTCTCGGTTGTAGCCGCGGTATTGCCCGCGGACCACCGACTTCGGGTCGAGCGCCCGGATGGCGCGGAACACCTTCACCTTCTCGTCGCGCCAGGCGTTTGCGTCGTTGGCCACGGGCGGCTCCATCGCGAGCAGCGCGACGATCTCCAGCAGGTGGTTCTGCACCACGTCGCGTAGGGCGCCGACCTTGTCGTAGAAGCGGCCGCGCCCCTGGATGTCGAAATCCTCGGCCATCGTGATCTGCACTTCGTTGACGTAGTGCCGGTTCCACAAGGGCTCGAGCATGGTGTTGGCGAAGCGGAAGACCATCAGGTTCTGGATCGGCTCCTTCCCGAGGAAGTGGTCGATCCGGTAGATGTCTTCCTCCGGGAACCACCTGTGCAGGCACTCGCCGAGGTGGCGCGCGCGGGCAAGGTTGTTGCCGAAGGGCTTCTCGACCACGACCCGCGCCTGCCGGTTTAGCCCGACCGCGCCGAGGCCGTCGGCCACGTTTTCGAAGAGGTCGGGCGGGATCGCGAGGTAGTGCACCGGGCGCGTGCAGCCGTGCGTGCTCACCTTCGCCGCGATCGCTGCGAAGCATGCGGGATCCTCGTACTTGCCGGAGATGTAGGACATCGCCGACGAGAGCGCCGTCCACACGCTCTCCTCGATGGTCCTACCGGCGGAGGTCGCCCATTTTTCGAGGCTGTCCCGCGCGTACCTTCGTAGCTCGTCTTCACTCCACGGTCGCGACGACACGCCGATCACCGGCACGCCCAGCCGCCCGCGCTTCTGCATCAGGTAGAGCGACGGGAAGATCTTCTTGAACGCGAGGTCGCCCGTGGCGCCGAAGAAGACGAGGCAGTCGCCGCGCAGGGGGGCCGACATGGTCAGTCCTTCTTGATGGCGTGGCCGCCGAACTGGTTGCGCAGCGCCGCGATCATCTTCATCGCGGGCATGTCCTGCTGCCGCGAGGCGAAGCGCGCGTACAGCGATGCAGTGAGCACCGGGGCCGGCACCGCGAGCCGCACCGCCTCGTTGACCGTCCAGCGACCCTCGCCGGAGTCGTTCGCATAGCCCTTGATCCCCTCCAACTCGGGATTGTCCTGGATCGCCAGCACCGCGAGGTCGAGCAGCCAGCTACGCACCACGCTCCCGTGGCGCCACAGCTCGAACGCCTTGTTGACGTCGATGTCGAGTTCGCTCGCCTTCATGAGCTCCCAGCCCTCGGCGAAGGCCTGCATCATTCCGTACTCGACGCCGTTGTGGACCATCTTCGTGAAGTGCCCGGCGCCCGCGGGCCCCACGTGCGCGAAGCTCTCGGGCCCCTTGAGCCCGTCGAACACCGGCTGCGCGATAGCCACGGCCTCCGCCTCGCCGCCCACCATCATGCAGTAGCCCTCCTGCAAGCCCCAGATCCCGCCGCTGGTGCCGCAGTCGATGAAGTGGATGCCCTTCGCCTTCGCGGCCTCGGCGCGACGCTGGCTGTCGCGGTAGAAGCTGTTGCCGCCCTCGATGAGTACGTCGCCGGGCTCGAGCAGGCCGAGCAACTGGTTGACGACCGCCTCCGTGGGGTCGCCCGAGGGGACCATCACCCACGCCACGCGGGGCCGCGCGAGCCGCGCGACCATCGCGTCCAGCGAGTCAACGTCGCGCTTGGCGGAGAAGCTGTCGAACCCGACCACCTCCACCCCCGACCGACGCAGCCGTTCCGCCATGTTCCCACCCATCTTTCCGAGTCCGACGAGCCCGAGCTGCATGAGGCCTCCGATTCGGCTCATATCCCGCGCAGGAGGGGCAGAAGCTCTGGATCTTGCAAGTGCGCGTCGCCCGCGCCCCGGGCCAGAGATCCATTCGCCAACCTGATATAACTGAAAATACGACGTTCGAGCCTGGCTTGCGTGAGGCCACGAGCCGTTCCCGCCGAACAACGGAGGGAAGTGAGCGAGGGATTTTCCCGTCACGGGCGGTTTTTCGGCGGCCTGCTAGAGGCGATGGGCCTGCTGGTCGTCGCCATGGGTGTCGTGACACCCGCGCGCCATGGCGGTGGCGCCCTCCTCCACGATGCGCGTGTTCTCGGCGCGGGCGGCCTCCTCGTTGCCCTGCCAAGCCCCGCGGCTGGCTCCCAGGCGGCCGATCAGGGCGGCCAGCGTGTCGAGGCGGAAGGAGGGCGGGGTCACGCGCCGCCCTAAATCCGTCGCGCGCGTGCGCCCTCGCACCCACCGCGAGCGACCCAGTCGTCGACTCGCTGCGACGTCGGAGCCGCTTCAGCGTGGGCGCGGGTGGTCGGCGAGGAAGGCCTCGACCGTGCGAGCCACCTCGATCCCGTGCCGCGACAGCGGGCCGGGCACGTCGAGTCGTCGCGACCAACCGCACCTCGCCGTCGCCACTTGCATGATGCGATCAGCGTGGACCAGGCAGTCTCCGTGCACGTGATCGGGGCGTCCCTGCACCCGGAGGTAGGGACAGGGGGGTAGGAGGTGCAACAGCTCGCGCCCCGCCCAGGGCGCCTCGTCGAAGGGCGACAGGTCGCGCCACTCGGGCATGTCGCGACCGGGCGGTACCAGCGAGAAGCGGTCCACGGGACCCTCCACGTCGACGAACAACGCGATGCGCTCGGCGCCAGTCTCGGTGATGGCGCGGGCCGCCGCCACGCAGCCGCCCGACCACGACATCACCACGGTGGGCACCCCCTCGGCGAGCCCGCGCTCGATGGCCCGCCGCGCGTCGGCCACGTGCACCGGGTTGCCCGGTGCCTTCCACGTGCCGGGTTCGCGCTCGTAGATGAACAGCGCGTCGCGAGGAAAAGCGTTGTCGGGCAGGGCGAGGAACCGCAGGCGTTCGACCAGCCCCGAGGCCCCGGCGTGCACCACCACGATCGCAGCGCGCGGCCGCTCGGGACCGATCCGCAGGGGCGCGCCTACCCGCACTCCGCGCTCCGGGCCGGTCGCCATCGTGCACACCAGCGGGCCAGCCCGTCGAGGGGCAGGGCCTCGAGGGAGCCCTCCGGGCAGAGGTCGTGCTCATGGAAGGTAGCGCCGAAGAATGCGTGCCGTCCCGGGGGCTCGGGCCAGGTCGCGGCTTTTTCCGCGCAGCGATCGAGCGCGGTCCAGTCGAGGCGGCCCCAGGCCGGGATGACCTTTCCGTCGCGACGATGGAGCACGCCCCACTCGAAGGGCGACACCGAGATGTCGAGCATGCGCAGGCGGGGGAGGGGACTCCATGCGAGCCAGCCCTGGTAGGTGAATTGTCGGGACTCAAGCCGGTCGGTGATCACGCTGGCACCGAGGGACTGGGCCGCGCGCAGCAGCTTCAACCTTCCCCGGTCGCCCACCTGCACCAGCCCCGGCGCCATCACGCTCGGCTCGACCCCGGCCTTCCGCAGCGCGCCGACGCTCCGTCGCAAGTCTCGCCCATGCGCGTGGGCGCCCACCTCGTGTCCCCGGCGTTGCAGGTGCTTGAGGAATGCGTACACGTCGCCCTCGGCAAACCAGGCTCGTACCCGGAAGGACAGCACGCCCCCCTCGTTCTCCGCCGTGGTGGCCACCCTGTCGAGCAGCCGGGCGACCTTGGGCCAGCGGAAGGGGTCGCGCGACAGGAGCACGTCGTCGACGTGGACCTCGAGGAAACAGCGCAAGGGGGCCTACGCCCCGTCGAAATGACGGGGCGCCACGAGGCGGATGGCGTGCCGCAGCACCTCGATGCGACAGCGCGCGCTCCGGTGCCCCTCCTCGCCGTCGATCTGAACCTCGACCGGCTGGGCGAGCGGCCTATCGCGCAGGCGGATGTCGAACCAGGGGGCGCGCACCACCGGGCTGAGCGTCCAGCCCACTCCCGCGAGATCGGGCTCGTGCATAGGGACCATCTCGTGGTGCACCACCCCCCGCGCCAGCCACTCGGGGCGCCCTTTGATGGGCACCAGCTCCATCTCGCCGTCTTCCGGGCTGCTCGTCGGATCGAACACCCATGCCCCGGCGTAGATCCTGGTGTTTTTCACCACAAGATCGGTGAGGTTCTCGAAGAAGGTGGTGCCCGAGGGCGTGGTGACCTCTGCCTCGAAGGGCTGCTCGTGCAGCGTGCTGGTAACGAAGGCGCGCACGATCGCGCCGGCGTACACGAGCTGATCGCGGTACAGCTCGCGCAGGATCGGCACGCCGTCGACCAGTCGCCGGTCCTCGTTGCGCATGCGCAGGGCGATGGCCGAGAAACCCCAGCCGGCGCTGTCGAAAAAGTGATCGACGCGCAGTTGCTCGTCGAGTGCGCCGTAGGCGATGATCCGGCCTGCGTCGAGTGGCACGACGTGCCCCTCGGCCAGCACCTCCACGTTGCGGCCCAGCGAGGCCTCGTCACTGTCGAGGCCGAAGCTCTTGCCCTGGTCGTTCGCGGTGCCGGTGGGTAGCATCCCCATCGGGATCTCCGACTTCGAGGCTAGCAGTCCCTTGGCCACCTCGGCGAAGGTGCCGTCGCCACCCATCGCCACCACGCACTGGTACGCGCCGCCGGCGAGCGCCTTCTGCACGTCCTGGACGGTCCGCCCGCCGGGCCGCGTGGGCAAGAAGTCGTGGTCGAGGCCGAGCGCGTGCATCTTGGACCTGGCCTCGTCAATCCGCCGGGCGTTGCGACCCGACTGGGCGGTGGGGTTGCCGACGAGCAGGTGCATGGTCTCGTGCTATCCCGGGCGCCTGCACCAAAGTTGCACCTCGGCTGCGCGAGGAACGCGTCCGCGCGGCGAATGATGCGGGGCATGCGTAAGCTCCGCCTCGTCATCGCCGCGTCTCTGTTCGTCACCCTCGCCTACGCGGCCACCGGCCGCGAGGAGGCCGTTCCCGATCGCCTCCTCCACCAGGCCAACGGGGTGGCGCAGTGGCTGGACGGCGGCGTGGAAAAGTCTCAGTTTTCCACGGGGGTCGACATCTTCAACCGCGAGTGGGCCTACGGCATGGCCCAGATGGCGGCCTTTGGCCTTGGCCAACGGCCCGCGCTGGACGAGGATCTCCGGAGGAACTGCACCTCGCGGTCGTTGTAGTAGCGCGCCGCATCATGGAGCGAACCCTCGGCGAATGTGATCCCGACCAGCCAGGCGGGGCCATCGGGGTTCGCGTGCACCACGCGCCCGTACAGGGCGACATGCTCCTTCCCGATGCTGGACATCGCGAGGACACCCTCCCCCGGTTGCATCGGGCTGGACATCCGCACGAGGCAGCCGCGGCGGGAAATGTTCATGAAACGACTCTTGCCTTCGACCAGCTCCCCGCGTCCGTCCTGGGCAAGTCGGAACAGGCCTATGCTCGACTCCTTGACTTCGAGCCGATGGAACTCGCGGCGATTGCGGTCCGCAGCCTCTCCCGTGAAGCGGAAGGAGATTTGCATGCACGGCGCGCCCGGCGACGCACCGGGAATCCCGTGCATCGGCCGCAGGCCGACCACCGCGCCGGGCACCATGAAGCGACCACGCATGTTTTCGATCTCGAGCGTAGCGGCAAAGGGCACGGGCGGCGGATCCTGAAGGAACATGGTGGAATAGCTGAGGTGCGAGAGGCCCGGCATGAGGAGCGTCTCGGTGGCCTCGGCGAGCACCATCCCCTGCGCGATGAGGCGCACCGTCCGCGCCGGCCCCCTGATCGCCGCGCTGCTGCCCCGCGACAGCGCCTGCTCGTCCGTCTCGTCCGGCGGCGCGCCCCAGTCCGGAGCGAGGCAGACGGCGTCGAGCACGTTCACGCAGGCCTCGGGCCGTGACACAACGAAGCGGAACAAATCGAGCCCAACCTCGATCGAGAGGCAGGACGGGTCGCGCGGGTCCACGTGCGGCCGGACGAGGGCGCCGCGCAACGCCACGATCCTCCTGCGGCCGTTCGCACGCTCGAAGACGACTCCCTGCTCACCGATCATCAGCGTCCCGACGTCGAAGCCGTGCTCGTGGCGGTACACCGCACGCTCGGCCCATGGTCCAACCGGGCCGATGATCGGCGGCATCGCCGCCAGCCACGCCTTCGGCAGCCGGGCGATGAACTCCCCGGCGCCACCGCCGGTGAGCGGGACGCTCTCACCCTGCACCTCCAGCTTCCTGTTCCGAACACCCTGAAGGGCCGCGAACGAGTGCCAGTGGCTCTGAACGGTGCCGAACGCCGAGCTCATGCCTGCATAGCCGAAGCCTCGCGCAGCAATTCCGTACAGACCACCCGTGTTGCTGGGCGCGAGTGGATCCTGCTCGATGAGCGCGAACTCGCACCCCTCAGGAGCGTCCACGCTATCGCGCATCACTTGGAGCGCCACCCACATACGCTGGGCGCCCTCCCCGCGGAACACGTGATCTCTAGCTCCCACCGATACGCACACGCGCCTCCCGCCGTCCATTCGGTGGAGGCCGACGACCTCGGAGATTGAATGAGAAAAGGCGTCCCGCCCCACGAGGCGCGCGTCCAGGTTGGGCAGGAAGTGCAGCTCCCCGGCGCAGACACTTGCTGTTCCGGATACCGTGATCGCCGCGTTTAGCTCGACCGAAACCTGCCCACCCACCGCAGGAAGGTTCTGCAGCCGTGCATCCGCCACGTCGCGACAAGTATTGCCGGCATCGCAATCGGAGCTGTGCCTTGTCTCGACAATCATTCCTTTCTCAGCCATGAGCATATACTCTTTGTCAGCCATCTGCAACAGGATTCTCCACACTTCTCGCGTTGTCATCCTCCACCTGTACGGTCATGGTCACGGTGCGGATCGACCCGCTTGTGCGCCCACGTGTCGCCGCTGAGCTTTGTAGAGGTGCGCCACCACCAGGGGCGCCGCTGGCTCGATGAACAGGTGAAGGTGGGCGAGCTCCACGAACTGCCGGTAGGACCTCGGGTAGGTCATGCCGGTGTCGTCGCCGCGCCAGTACAAGGCGGCCTGGTCCGCACCGCGGTGCTGGTTCGCACCGCCGCCGGCAAGCTCCTGCGGGGGGTGGCGGTCCCCGCAGGTTGACCGATGGCGACGGTCTGACAGCCGGGGTACGTGAGCCCCCTTCTCGAGGCGCGCCCATGGGCGACAATCTTCTCCCCTTCAGCATCACCGAAGATCTCCTTGACACCGGTATGCGCGGCTTCCCGGTTTCGACCGTGTACACCAGCGAGGTCGACCCCGGCGAGGGCCTGCACTACGTGGGCTACCCCATCGCCGACCTCGCCGACCTCGACCCGGAAGCGGCGATCTTTCTTCTCTTCTACAAGCGCCTCCCCGACGCTCAGGAGCTCGCCAGCTTCAAGGGCGAACTCGTCAGCCGCGCCAAGGTCGATCCCCGCGTGATCGAGCTCATCAAGGGCCTCCCGAGGGAGGGGCACCCGATGGAGTGGCTGCTCGCCGGCCTGAACTTCCTCGGCATGCTCTGCAAGACCGGCAAGTACAAGGAAGACGGGCTCAACGTCGTGGCCCAGATGCCGGAGGTGATCGCGGCGATCTACCGGGTGCGCGCTGGCTGGGGCAATCCCATCGCCAGCAAGCCCGAGATTGGACTCATGGAGAACTTCGTGCACATGATGGGCGTGCCGGGCGCCGACGCCGCGAAGCTCACCCGCCTGATGCGCGTGTTCTACGTGCTCCACATGGACCACGGCGGCGGTAATCTCAGCACCTTCGTGGGCAAGGCCGTCGCGAGCGGCAAGTCCGACATGTACGCCTCGCTCGGCGCGGCGATGGCCGGCCTCTACGGCCCGCTCCACGGGCGCGCCAACCAGGAGTGCCTCGAGTTCCTCGATCGCTGCGGCACCGCCGTGCCCGACGAGGTGGAGGCCTTCGTCCGCACCGAGATGGCGGCGGGCCGCAGTATTTACGGCTTCGGTCACGCCGTTCTCCGCGCCGAAGACCCGCGTGCGGGGATCCAGTACGAGCTGGGCAAGGAACTCTGCCCGGGCGATCCGCTCTACCAGCGCGCCGTCACCATGCGGGAGCGCGCGGTGAAGGTGTTGAAGGAGTCGCCGAAGGTCAAGAACCCGTACCCCAACGTCGATGCCGTTTCTGGCACGCTCCTGCGCGCCTGCGGGCTCGCCGACAGCGAGTACTACACGGTGCTCTTCGGCCTCGCGCGCTGCTCCGGCATCGCCGCGCAGATCGTCGACGAGCGCACGGTGCATCGTAACGGCAAGGGCGTTCCTATCTACCGGCCGAGCGATCTGCCGGTGAACCAGTCGCGTCGCCGTTTCAAGGCCTAGTCCCCCGGAGTTCCCATGTTCGAGAAGATTTCGGCTCCCGCGCGGGGCCAGGCCATCACCGTGGCCGCCGACGGCACCCTCAACGTGCCCGACGAGCCCATCATCCCCTTCATCGAGGGCGATGGCACCGGTCCCGACATCTGGGCATCCTCGGTGCGGGTGCTCGACGCGGCCGTGGCCAAGGCCTACGGCGGCAAGCGCAAGATCTCGTGGTTGGAGATCTACGCGGGTGAGAAGTGTTTCAACCAGTTCGGCGAGTGGCTCATCCCCGACACGCTCGCGGCAGTGAAAGCCTACAAGATCGCGATCAAGGGTCCGCTCACCACGCCCGTGGGCGGCGGCATCCGCTCGCTCAACGTGGCGCTGCGCCAGGAACTCGACCTCTACGCCTGCGTGCGCCCGGTGCAGTACTTCGACGGCGTGCCCTCGCCGGTGAAGGAGCCGGAGAAGGTCGACATGATCATCTTCCGCGAGAACAGCGAAGACATCTACGCCGGAATCGAGTGGAAGGCGGAGAGCGCGGAGGCGAAGAAGATGATCGCCTTCCTCCAGGACGAGATGAAGGTGAAGAAGATCCGCTTCCCGGAAACCAGCGGCATCGGTGTCAAGCCGGTTTCCCGCGAGGGCACCGAGCGTCTCACCCGCGCCACCCTGGACTACGCGCTGTCTCAGAAGCGTCGTAACCTGACGATCGTGCACAAGGGGAACATCATGAAGTTCACCGAGGGTGCATTCAAAGACTGGGCCTACGAGTGTGCCGAGCGCGAGTACGGCGACCGGGTGTTCACCTGGGCCCAGTACGACAGGATCAAGGAGAAAGACGGCGAGGGCGCCGCGAGCGCCGCGCAGAAGGCCGCCCTGGCCGCTGGGAAGCTCCTGGTGAAAGACTGCATCGCCGACGCCTTCCTCCAGCAGATCCTGCTCCGCCCCGACGAGTACGACGTGATCCTCACGCTCAATCTCAACGGCGACTACTGCTCCGACGCGCTGGCCGCGCAGGTGGGCGGCATCGGCATCGCGCCGGGCGCCAACATCAACTACCTCAACGGCCTGTCGATCTTCGAGGCCACCCATGGCACCGCGCCCAAGTACGCCGGGCTCGACAAGGTGAACCCCTCGAGCGTGATCCTCTCCGGCGAGATGATGTTCCGCCGCCTCGGCTGGAACGAGGCGGCCGACCTCATCGTCAGCTCGATGAAGAAGACGATCGGCGAGAAGCGCGTCACCTACGACTTCCATCGCCTCATGGAAGGCGCCACCCTGCTCAAGTGCAGCGAGTTCGGCGACGCGCTGATCGGCAACATGTAGCGGCGCGCTCGCGGCGCGTGGGCGGGCCGTCAGAGTCTAGGCGGCTGTGTAGCGGGGCAAGGTCGTGACAGCGATGGCGCCAGCGTCGTAGGGGGCGGAGGCGCTGCCGTCGGCGTCGGCGTCAGCGTAGTAGGTGGCGGCGCCATCCTCGTCTCGGCCGTGTGCGAGGGGCAGGACGTCACGGTATCAGGCGTCGTTTCCGTGGTCGAAACGGTTCACCTGCTCCCGGCAAGCACCGAGGCCGCGATGGACAACCACATCCGCCCCTCGAATCGCCCCGGCCGGTGTTAGTCCGCCGCCCCGCAGAGGAGCCAGTCGGCATGAAGATCCACGAGTTCCAGGCCAAGGAGGTCCTGAGGAAACACGGCGTCCCCACGCTGCAAGGCGCCGCCGCGCACACCCCCGAGCAGGCGGTGGCCGGCGCGCAGTCCATCGGCGGCAGCGTGTGGGTGGTCAAGTCGCAGGTTCACGCCGGCGGCCGCGGCAAGGGGCGCTTCGTCGGCGAGGTCGACGATGAAGCGCTCGACAAGGCCGCTCGCGGCGACGACGCGCCCGGCAAGGGCGGCGTGCGGGTGTGCAAGGACCTCGACGCCGTGCGTGCCGCCGCGCAGGCGATGCTCGGCAACACGCTGGTCACCAAGCAAACCGGTCGCGACGGCGCGGTGGTCCGCAAGCTCTACGTGGAGCAGGGCTGCCAGATTGCCAAGGAGTTCTACCTCGCGATCATGCTCGACCGGGCGCGCGGCCAGGTGCTGGTGATGTGCAGCGCCGAGGGCGGCACCGAGATCGAGGAGGTGGCGGCGCACCGTCCCGAGGCGATCCTGAAGGCCTGGGCCGACCCGCTCACCGGGTTCGGCACCTGGCAAGCCCGCGACCTCGCCTTCGGCCTCGGCTTCACCGGCAAGGCGGTCAACAACTTCGTCAAGCTCGTGCAGGGGCTGTTCCGTGCCTACAACGCGGCGGACTGCTCGATGCTCGAGGTCAACCCGCTGATTCTCACCGCCGACGAGCAGGTGCTTCCGCTCGACGCGAAGATCACCTTCGACGACAACGCGCTCTTCCGGCACCCCGAGTACGAGAGCTATTACGACGCCGCCGAGGAAGACCCGCAGGAGGTCGAGGCAGCGAAGTACGAGCTTTCCTACGTGAAGCTCGACGGCAACATCGGCTGCATGGTCAACGGGGCTGGCCTCGCCATGGCGACGATGGACATCATCAAGTTTTACGGCGAGGAGCCCGCGAACTTCCTCGACGTCGGCGGTGGCGCCACCCGGGAGAAGGTGACGGCGGCCTTCAAGATCATCACCGCCGACTCGGCGGTGAAAGGGATCCTCGTCAACATCTTCGGCGGCATCATGAAGTGCGACGTCATCGTCGAGGGCGTGCTCGCGGCGGTGCGGGAAACGGGGCTCGAGGTGCCCCTGGTGGTGCGCATCGAGGGCACCAACGTCGACCTTGGCAAGAAGATAATCGCCGGGAGCGGCCTGCGGGTCATCTCGGCCGATTCCATGTCAGACGCGGCCGAGAAGATCGTCGCCGCCGTGCGGGGGGTGTGAGATGGCGATTCTCGTCGACAAGAACACGCGCCTCGTGGTCCAGGGCATCACCGGCTCGGCCGGCGGCTTCCACGCCAGCCAGTGTCGCGCCTACGGAACCAACGTCGTCGCCGGCGTCACGCCGGGCAAGGGCGGCACCTTCTTCGAGGGCGTGGTCCCGATCTTCGACACCGTCGGGCAGGCGGTGAAGGCCACCGGCGCCAACGCCTCGATGATCTTCGTGCCGCCGCCCTTCGCGGCCGACGCGATCCTCGAGGCCGCCGACGCTGGCATCAAGCTCCTCGTGCCCATCACCGAGGGCATTCCGGTGCGCGACATGCTCCCAGTGAAGCCCTTCCTCGCCGAGCGCGGCGTGCGGATGATCGGGCCCAACTGCCCCGGCATCATCACGCCGGGCCAGTGCAAGATCGGCATCATGCCTGGCCACATCCACAAGCCCGGCCGCATCGGCGTCGTGAGCCGCTCCGGCACCCTCACCTACGAGGCGGTGGGGCAGTTGTCGCGACTTGGTCTCGGCCAGTCCACGGCGATCGGCATCGGCGGCGACCCGATCATCGGCACCAAGCACATCGACGTGCTGCAACTCTTCAACGCCGACCCCGACACCGACGCCGTCATCATGATCGGCGAGATCGGCGGCACCGCCGAGGAAGAAGCCGCGGCCTGGGCCAAGGTCAACATGAAGAAGCCGATCGTCGGCTTCATCGCCGGGGCCACCGCACCTCCGGGGCGGCGCATGGGCCACGCCGGCGCCATCATCTCGGGCGGCCAGGGCACGGCCGAGGCCAAGTACGCCGCGATGCAAGACGCCGGCATCCACGTGGTGCGCAGCCCGGCGGAAATGGGCGCCAAGATGGCGGCGCTCCTCGGCTAGCCTAAGAGGCGCTTTTGTCACCGAGGGGGGGGCCATCTGCCCGGCCCGGTCGTAGACTGTTCGCCGCCCTGGAGAAGCCGTGGTCCTCTTCCTGATCGCCTGCGACGACACGCCATCCAAGGAGAGCGGCGATGCCGCCGCCGTGGTCGACACCGGTGGCGACACCGATGCCGACACGGGGAACGACGGCGATAGCGGCGACGACACCGAGCCTGCCGAGGGCGACGCGGTGGCCCTCGACCTCGAGGTGGAGATCAGCGCTCACGTGCACACCGTGGTCATCGTGCGCTGGCGCACCGAGGCCGCCACCACCGGGCACGTGGAGTTCGGCGAGACGACGGCCTACGGCTGGTCGACGGCCGAGACCGCCAGTGGCACCGAGCACGAGGTGTTTCTCCTCGGGATGCCGGCCGACACCGAGGTGAACCTGCGCGTGGTGATCGACCAGGGCGACGGCGCCGCCACCACCTCCAACCACGCCATCACGACCCTGTCCCTGCCCAGCGGCATGCCGCAGTACGTCGCGAGCGGGTCGGTCGCCGACCAGTGGAACTTCCAGGTCATCCCCACGCAGGGCACCGAGGCCGTGGTCACCATCATCGACAACCAGGGGCGGATCGTCTGGTACTACCTGCCTGAGCCGGGCGGGAACTTGATGAAGGCCATCCTCACGCACGATCGGCAGCACGTGCTGCTCGGTCACGCCGGGCCGCAAGACGCGCTCGACACATCCCGCCTGGAGTGGATCTCGCTCGATGGGAGCGAGGTGATCGACGTGCCCGCGCCGTATTTCGACCACGACCTCGTGGAGCTTCCCAACGGCAACATCGGGATGATCGTGGTGGAACAACGAACGATGGACGATGGACGTATCTGGTCGGCCGACCGCCTCGTCGAGAGGGACGCCGAGGGCAACGAGACCACCATCTGGAACGCCTGGGACGAGATCGATCCCCGAGGCCTCGGCCTCGAAGACCGCGCCAACTGGAGCCACAGCAACGGCATCGAGTACGAGGCCGGCGAGGACTGCTACTACCTGTCGATGAAGGAGATCGGCAGCATCGCGAAGATCTCGCGGGCTACCGGCGAGACGCACTGGTACCTCAACGGGATGCTCAACCAGTTCGACTTCCCCGACGGCACCGAGGTGGGGGCGATGCAGCATCAGTTCGAGGTGCTCGAGCCCGGGCACCTGCTCATCTTCGACAACGGCCAGCCCGAGCGCGGCTACTCGCGCGCCGTGGAACTCCAACTCGACGAGGATGAACTCGGCGCCGAGCAGCTCTGGGAGTACGTCCGCGTGCCGCCGCTGTACGTGTACGCCAAGGGCGACGTGCAGCGCTTCGGCGACGGCAGCACGCAGGTGACGTGGTCGACCTCGGGCGAGATCCAGCTCGTCGACCAGGCGGGCATGCTGCGCTGGCAGCTCAACGCCGACCTCGGCCAGGCCATGACCTTCGTGCAACCCTTCCAGAGTTTCTATGCTGACGAGTAGTCTCCTTGTCGCCTGCCTCGACGCGGCCGATGACACCGCCGACACGGCGGAACTGGGCCAGGCCATCGACCCGCCCGATCCCTCGGGCCTGATCGCACTGGGCGACGGCAACAACTACGGCTTCGATGGGCAACTCGACGGCCCCACCATCCCGCTGGCGGCCGAGCAGGACGCCACCATCGACTTCTCCGGGCTCGAAAAGGACCTGCAGTGCCACGACCTCGACCCGGTGGCCGACGTCGACAACGTGGCGCTGCTGATGTTCCGCTACCTGACTGAAACGGAGGTGGAGGCGGGCCTGTCGACCGACTCGCTCGAGATGGCCGACATGAGCCTCTACATCTCCTACGAGCCGGGCGATGCCACGAGCTTTCGCCTGTCCGACCTCAGCTTCTTCGGCACCGACCCCGAGATCGAGGCTGAGTTCCACGAGGGGAACGGCAGCTTCCTGGTCTTGCTCACCACGGGGACCACCGTGGGCAGCGGCGCGAGGATGATTGGCTTCCTCGACCCCAGTGCCGGCGAAACAGCCACCAGCGGCGCCTTCACCGACGGCTGCTCGGTGCTCGCGTACGAGGCCGATCTCACCTCCCTCCAGCCGCTGGCGGTCTTGCCCTCCGGGCCCTGGACGCTCGACTGGAGCGCCGTCACCGCGACGGGACAGGACACCGAGCTGGTCGACACCAAGGTCACCTCGGTGATGTTGGCCTACTACGAGGACCTCACCATGGCCGAGCTGGAGAGGCAGTTCCTCGACATCGAGATCCTGGCCGATCGCACGTGGAACCTGGAGCACGCTGGAGGCACCAGCGCCGACCTGTCGCGCCTGGTCGACGCCAGCGACGGCAGCGCCTTCGCGGGCTTCGAGGGCGAGGGCAACTACCTCTTGGCGCTGCGCTGCGGCAGTTGCCCCAGCCCCGCGCCGCTGGTGCTCACCCAGTTGGTGCCCTGGCGAGAGTAGCCGCGGGGCGGCGGCTCCGATAGAAGCCGGCCCTCCCGAGGAACCCGTGAACCACACCTTCGCCATCATCAAGCCCGACGCCGTGAAGGACAACAAGATCGGGTCGATCATCGCCTACCTCGAGGAGCGCGGCATCCGCGTGGCGGCGATGAAGATGGTGCAGCTCACCCGTCGCGAGGCGGAAGGTTTCTACGCCGAGCACCGCGAGCGTGGTTTCTTCGGCGAGCTCGTCACCTTCATGGTCTCCGGCCCGCTCGTGCTCATGGTGCTCGAGGGCGAGAACGTTCGCTGGCGCTACCGCGAGGAGCTGATGGGCCCCACCGACCCCGCCAACGCCCCTCCCGGCACGCTGCGCAACATGTTCGCGCGCAGCAAGGGCGAGAACGCAGTCCACGGCTCCGACAGCGATGCCAGCGCTGTGCGCGAGATCGGCTACTGGTTCCCCCAGCACGAGATCTTCTAGCCGCCGTCGGCGCCGGGCCGCCCCTGCTACACTCTCCGCTCGCGGAGCGCGGATGAGCAAGCAGATCGGCGACGGCTACCACCTGAAGTTCACCATCGGGAAGGCCCTCTGGAACGACCTGTTCGGAGTGGGCCTCCCCTTCGAGGTCGGAAAGGGGACCTTCGACCTCGTCCAGCAGGTGCGCGTGGGGGTGAAGCAGCTCGGCGTGCGCCAGAAGGTGCGCGGGCTCCTGGAAGACCGGAACGTGCAGTTGCCTCCGGTGGTGGTGCGCGGCAAGGACGCCGCCGTGAAGGTCTGGGAAAACCGCCGGGAAACGGTGTGGCGCGTGGTGGACGAGCTGGTGAAGGTCCAGGGTGACTGGCAGGTGATGGTCGACCGCGAGGGCTCCGACTTCAAGTACGCGGCGCAGCGTTTCGGCGTGGAGGCGCACGTCAAGGCCGTCGCGACCGGCAAGGTGTACCTGCTGCGCGAGAACATCGAGATCCCCTTCGTGCTCGAGAAGCGCATCGGCGCCGAGGCTGCCCTGGCCGACATCCACTACGATCGCGACCGCCGCGCGCTCATCGGGCGCCTGCAAGACGTGGAGGTCGACCTCGGCGAGTCCTTCGTCTTGCAGATGTTGTCGCGGGGCGTGGAGCGGCTGCTGCACGAGCAGGTCGACAAGGTGAACCCCGTCCCCATCCTCCGGAAGGACCAGGTGGAGGAGATGGTCGCGCCCGCCGGCGGCCCCCTGCGGGTGAAGATGGGCGTCGACGACGTGGCCCTCGACATCAGCGACGACGAGATGACGTTGAAGGTCCGCTTCGGTTTCTCCACCCTCCAGCTCACGGGGGCCTGATGCTCTGGCGACCCGGGAAGAAGACAGCGGGGGAGCGTTCCACGGAGCGGCTCCCCCCCGGCCAGAAGCTGGTGACAGGTTTTCCCGTGTTGCACGAGGGGCCTATCCCAGGCTTCAACCCTTCTACCTGGCGATTCCGGGTCTGGGGAGAGGTGGAGCAGCCGGTGACCTTGACCTGGGCAGAGCTGAACGAGCTGCCCAAGATCGCCGTCACCCGGGACTTCCACTGCGTCACCACCTGGTCGCGCTACGACAACCTGTGGGAGGGGGTGTCGGTGAAGACCCTGATCGACCTCGCGCGCCCCCGCGACACGGCTACCCACGTGCTCGTCCACTGCTACGACAGCATCGACTACACGACGAACCTGCCGATGGGCGACTTCGCGCGCGAAGACAATCTCCTCGCCTTGCGTCACGACGGTGCGCCCCTGACACCCGAGCACGGGGGACCGATCCGGCTGGTGGTCCACCACCTCTACGCCTGGAAGAGCGCGAAGTGGGTGTGCGGCCTGGAGTTCTTGCCGCGCGACCGCAGGGGCTTCTGGGAGGAGCGCGGTTACCACAACCGCGCCGATCCCTGGCTAGAAGAGCGGTATTCCTACCAGGAGAAAGACTAGCCGGCCGCTTCCGTCGACTGCGGGATGATCACTCCCTCGGCGCGGCCGCCTGTCCAGCCGCGCCACGGCGTGGCCGGGGCGCCGACGCGGAATACCACGACGCCGCCGAGCGCGTCGAGAGGCACCGGCCCCCACCAGCGGCTGTCCAGCGCGCGGTCGCGGGCGTCGGCCGAGAGGTAGGCCGCGTCGTCGGGGATGCCGACGTCGTCGTGCTCGTAGCGGGTCATCTCTTCCGCCCGCCTGGACACCAGGTGCTCGCCCTCCAGCCGGATCGAGTCCCCGTCGAACTCGCCCATGTCGAGAAGCCGCGAGCGGGGACGGCTGGAGGTGTGGACCCCGGCCGGCGAGTAGCGGGCGGCGCCACCGATGCCCTCCACCCGCCGCAGCGTCCAGCGCGACGGGTCGAGCGGGTCGCGCAGGGCCACCACGTCGCCCTCCCGGGCTTCCAGCGGCAGCACCAGTACCAGGTCGCCGCGCAGGTAGCTTGGCGACATCTCGCTGTCCGGCACGTAGGCCACCTGTCGCGACAATGCGACTGCGCCGAGGACCAGGACCGCGGCGGCGAGTAGCCAGCCCCGTCGCACTACTTGCCGCTGCAGAAGGGTTTCTTCACCATCGCCCCGTTGTTGGTCTCGTCGCACTCCGACACGAAGCCGGTGCGGCTGCCGTTGTCGTCGACGTACACCCAGAGCTTGTCGGCCTTCTCGATGTCGCTCGACTGGACCGCGAAGATCACCGCCTCCGAGGTCATGCCCGAGGCGATCGCGTCGGCGAGCGTCTCGGTGGCGAGGTTGACGAGCGAGCCGCCGATCTCGGCGTAGAGCGAGAGCGAGACCCCGGCGGCGACGCCGGCCGAGCCGGTGTTCTGGGCCCGGGCAGTGACGAGATACCAGCCGCGATCGCAGTCGTTGTCGCAGGTGGAGAGGATCTCCGCGGACAGTTCGTCGCCGAGCGCCTCGCCGGGGGCCAGCGCGTGGGCCGAGTGGAAGTTGTTGTAGGTGGTGAAGTTCTGCACGGCTGTCGTCGGGACAGTCAGGTCGTCGTTGATGTGGGTGATGTCGTAGGCGTGCATGTTCCACACCGACCGCGCGGGCGCCCAGGAGTTGGTGGCGTCGCGGTACACCGAGAAGCCCGGCCCGGCGGAGAAGTTCTGGTCGTGGGCCACGACGATGTCGGCGTGGCCGTCGGCGTCGACGTCGGCGATGGTGGGGTAGTCGTACATCGTGTCGGAGTTGTGCTCGTCACTCTTGAACTTCACGTCGCCGTTGGTGCCGTCGAAGGCGTACATCGCCACCTCGTCGATGTAGACCACCTCCTGGACGCCGTCGCCCTCGAAGTCGAAGAGCGAGGCGCCGGTGGCGCCGGTGCTGTCGGTGATCCGGGCGCTCCAGAGCACCGAGCCGTCTTCGCCGTTTACCGCCCACAGGTAGTTGGCACGCGCCGCCACCACCTCGGGCAGGCCGTCGCCGTCGATGTCGCCGATGGTGGGCACCGACATGATCCCTGAGTTGTCGCCACCGCCGCCGGGCAGGTTGTAGGTCCACAGCTCGGTGCCGTCGGTGTCGATGGCGACAAGCTCGCTGTAGGTGGCCCGGACGAACTCGCCCTCAGGGTCGCCGTCGAGGTTGGCGATGGCGGGGGCGCCGTCGGGGCCGCCCCGCACCTCCATGATCGTGTGGCCGTCGGGGTCGTAGAAGGCGTTGCCGACGACGACCTCCTCCACGCCGTCGAGGTCCATGTCGGCCACCGCCGGGGTGGCCCCCTCGCCGTACAGCCCCCCGATGCCGAAGTAGTTGTCACAGCCGCGACCGTCGCGACCCACACCGCGCTCGGTCAGGTCGTCGTTGAGGATCACGCGCCCGGCGACGATCTCGGCGTGGCCGTCGTGATCCATGTCGGACACCACGATGCCGGTCACGTGGTCGAACTCGCCGTCGGTGTAGGTTTGCGACTCGCCGAGGAAGTTGCCCTCGCTGTCGTACATCACCACGCTCACCGGGCTGTTTGAGATGAGGCTGTACTCGTGCAGCTTCACCGCGATGATCTCGGCCTGCCCGTCGCCGTCGAGGTCGGCGAGCGTCGGCCCCGACCCGTAGCCGATCGACGCGCCGCTGGTTTGCCAGAGCATGCCGCTGCCGTCGCCCTTGTAAGCGGCCAGCTCGCCATACGGCTCGAATAGCCAGCCCCAGGTGATGACAATCTCGGGCATGCCGTCGCTGTTGATGTCGCCCACGGCGGGGAGCGAGGCGGCATTGCCATCGACCTCCCAGGACACCACCGGCTCGAAGCCGCCGATATCGAAGTGACAGGTGTCGGAGAGAGCCACCGGCTCGGGCGAGAACTCCTCGGGGTCGCAGGCTCCGAGATCCTCCTGCTCCGGGTCGAAGGCGGTGTCTTCGCCGTCGATGTTGCCGTCCTTGTTGTCGATGCCCTCGAGGTTCCAGTCGGAACAGGCCAGGAGGCCGAGGAGGAATGGGCTGTAGCGCATGGCGGCGGCTCTAATCGAACTCGCGGGCGCCCGCTGGCCTACTCGGTCACGCAGTCGTCGGCGCAGGCCAGCATCGCGGGGTCGCAACCGGCATCGCGCTTCTCGAACACGCACTCGAGCCAGCATTCCTGCCACTCGTCTGGTCGCGACTCGCAGTCAGCCGTCTCGGTGTCGATGTCGATGACCACGCCTTCGACGTCGCAGACGTCGCGCAGGAGCGCCGCGCCCTCGTCGCAGCTGATCGGCGCTTGCTCGGCCTCGCTCTCGTCGATGGTGCAGGCCAGAACGACAATCCACATCGGCCTCTCGGGATGAGACATCATGGTAGATCGAAAGCGTGGCTGACGACCAGCTCCACGCCCTCGCTGTTGAGCTCGCGCTCACCCGCGCGCAACTCAGGGCCACGCGCGGGCGACTGCTCGAGGCGCTGGAGAACAGCGCCGACATGTTCTTCGTCAAGGACCTCGACGGCCACTACGAGTTCATCAACGAGGCGGGCGCGGCGTTCCTCGGCCTCACGCCTCGCGAGGTGCTCGGCGCCACCGACGGCGACCTCTTCGAGTCCGAGGTGGTTGCCGAGATCGCGGAACAAGACCGGCACGTCGTGGCCACTGGCGAGCCGCTCACGGTGCGCGTGCGACGGCCCTTCCCCGACGGGCCGCACGACCTGGTCACCCGCAAGTGGCCCTGGCGCGACGATGACGGCCGCATCGTGGGGGTTGCCGGCGTCACGCGCGACGCCACCGAGGAGGGCGCGGCACGGCGCGAGGCGGCGGAGCTCGCCATCGGGATGTCGCACGTGGTCGACGCGCTCCCCGACGTGGTGCTCGTGTACCGCGACGAGGTGGTCCTCCACGTCAACCCGGTCGCGGTCTCGGTACTTGGCCGCGGCGAGGGCGAGCTGGTGGGCGCGCCGCTCGGCGCGGTGTTTCGCGCCGGCGACCTCGAGCTGCTCCAACAGCTGCGGCAGGGCACGCTGATCGGCGGTTCATCGGAGTTCCTTCTCGACCATCCCGACGGCAGCGGCGTGCTGCTCGACGTGCGCGACGTCGCCGTGTCGTGGTACGGCAGCCCGGCGCGCTTGCTGGTAGGTCGCGACATCACCGCGCGTCGGCGCACCGAGGCGCAGCTCGCCAGCACCGACCGCATGGCGGCCCTGGGCCTGCTGGCTAGCGGCATCGCTCACGAGATCCAGAACCCGCTTACCTTCGTGCTCAACCGGGTGGTGGAGCTGGAGGCGCGCGCGGGAGGCGCGGACCGCGTCGCGCTGGCCGACGTTCGCGACGCCGCCGAGCGCATAGCCGTGATCGTGCGCGACGTGTCGGGCTTCGCGCGGCCCGACGACGCTGAGGCGCCGGTGGCCGACGTCGAGGCGGTGATCGATCGCGCCGTCGTGCTCGCGAGGAGCCGGCTCAAGGGCGTGAGCGTCAAGCGCGAGAGGGGGGCGCGGCGTCCCGCCCGGGTGGGCGAGCGGCGGCTCTGCCAGGTGGTGCTCAACCTGGTGGTCAACGCGGCCCAGGCGGTCGGCAGCGGCAGCGGGGGCTCGGTCGCGATCAAGACCAGCGACGACGGGCGCGCGGTGGTGGTCCGGGTGAGGGACAGCGGCCCGGGCGTGCCTGTGGCGATGGCCGCCCGCATCTTCGAGCCGTTTGTCACCACCAAGGAGCCCGGCGAGGGCACTGGCCTCGGGCTGTGGCTGTCGCAGAGCATCGTCGATGGCCTCGGCGGGCGACTGGTGCTCGAGAACCCGGGGGAGCCCGGCGCCTGCTTCGCGCTCCACCTGCCGGTGTCTCTCGAGCCGATTCCCATGCGCACCCTCTCGCTTCCTCCGCAGGCTGCCTCGTCGCGCGCCCGCCCGGCGGCCCCGCCGACCAGCGCAGCTGTCTCGCGACCGAGGCTGCTCGTGGTCGATGACGAGCCGATGATCGCCGACCTCGTCGTGATGGGCCTCGCCGACCAATTCGACGTGGTGTGCGCGGGGGGCGTGCTCCCGGCCATCGCTCGCTTGCGGGCCGACCCGCGCTTCGATCTCGTCCTGTGCGACCTGATGATGCCCGACGGGGGAGGAGCGCGGGTGCATGCCGAGATTATGAACATCTCATCGTCGCGACCCAAGATGGTGTTCATGTCGGGGGGGGCCGCCGACGCCGAGGCGCGTCGCTTCATCGCGGAGTGGCACATCGAGGTCGTGGAGAAGCCGTTTCGCCTGAAGGATCTGCGACTACGCCTGCTGGCGGCGCTCCGCGAGTAGGCGCCTCAGCCGGTGACCGCGTGCCACCCGAGGGAGATCGCCAGGAGCGAAAGCCCGATCTTGATCCAGCGGGCGGTGGCGGCGAGCGCCAGCACATCGAGGGGCATGCCGACGGCGCCCGCGGCCACTGTGGCGAGACCGAAGGGGATGGGCGTGACCCCGGCGATGGCGACGGCGCGGCCACCCCAGCGGGTGACGGCCGCCCCGGCCCCGGAAACCAGCAGCATCCACTCCAGCCACCGCAGCCGACGGCCCCATCGGCCGAGCGCCCAGCCCATCACGGAGGAGACGAGCGAGGCCAGCGACGCGGTGAAGAAGAGCGTCCAGGCCGACACGCCGGCGGCGGTGCCCAGCACCAGTCCCGGCTGGAAGCCGAGGCCGGGGAGCGGGTCGAGGGCGAGCACCAGGGCAGCGATGCCGCCGATGCCGGTCTGCTCCACCAGCGCGCGCCCGGCACCCTCGAGCGGGTCCCGGAGAAAGTACGCCATGGCCAGCACCGCGACTGCCACCAGGCCGAGCGCAAGGGCGAGGCGGGCCAGCGTGGGGCCAGCGCGAATCTGGGCGGGGTCGAGCGCGCTCAGGCAGCGCGGCGGGACGGGTTCGTGGTGCATCCTTGGCGCCACCCTACACGCCGGGGGCTCCTCCGGCCAGCATGCTACGCTCCGGGCGTGTCGAGCGCCCAAGGGCTGCCACCTCCCGGGAGTCAGCCGCCGCTTGCGGCGAACGATTCGCTCGTGGGCGCCGTGGTGGCGGACAAGTACCGGGTGATCGACCTCGTCGCGCGCGGCGGCATGGGGCGCATCTACCGGGCGGAGCAGGCGCCGCTCGGGCGCGAGGTGGCGCTGAAGATTCTCACGCGTCCGGTTCTGGGCACCGCCGTGGACGACGTGGCTCTGGAGAAGCGATTCCGGCTCGAGGCCGCCACCTGCGCCCGGCTCCGGCACCCCAACACGGTCACGGTGTTCGACTACGGCGCCATCGAGGTTGCCGGCGAGCAGACCTTCTACATGGTGATGGAGTTCGTGCGGGGCCGTACCGTGTCGCAGGCGCTCCGCGCCGAGGGGCCCTTCTCGCCCGCGCGCACGGTGCGCGTGGCCCACGAGATCTGTCGATCGCTGCGCGAGGCTCACCGCGCCGGCATCGTGCATCGCGACCTGAAACCATCGAACGTCATGCTCGCCCAGACCGAGGAAGGCGAGGCGGTGAAGGTGCTCGACTTCGGGGTGGCCAAGGTGATGGCCGAGGGCGCCGACAGCCTCACCACCGAGGGCTGCTTCGTGGGATCGCCCCGCTACACGGCCCCGGAGCAGGTGCGCCAGGAGCAGATCGACGGCCGGGCCGACCTTTACGCGCTCGGCGTGATGATGTTCGAGATGCTCTCGGGCGCGCCGCCGTTCTCCTCGAGCGAGCCGGTGCGCACGCTCTTGATGCACCTCAACGACGCGGTGCCGGCGCTGCACGGCCCCGGAGGCGTCCCCGCGCCGGTCGAGGCGCTCGTGCGGCGGCTCCTCGAGAAAGACCCGCGCGCCCGCTATGCCGACGCCGACGCGGTGGTCCTCGCGCTGCGCGCCACCGGCCTGCTGCCGGTGTCGCAGTTGCCCAAGGCCACCGGCGACCTGCCGCTGGAAGACGACCTGGCCACGGAGGACAAGCCACCGGCGGCGTCGCGCGCCCGGTCGCCGACAGGCGTGGTGCCCGGGCCGGTCGACACCAGCTTGCCGACGTCGCCCACGGCGATCGGCCCGCCGAAGCCCGGGCGCGCTCGCGCGGGTGCCCAGGTGCGTCCCGAGCCCGCCGCCCCGGTGGTGACGGCGTCCCCGTCACCGGCCGCCGCGACTGGCCGCTGGCTGGTCCTGGCTGCCGGGGCGGGGGTGATGCTGCTCGTGGCGCTCGCCGCCCCGGTGGCCGTGATCTGGTGGTACAACTCGGAGACCGAGGCGGCGGCTGTCCCGGCGCCGCCGGAGGTTCCCGTCGACGAGGCGCTCCGCGTGATGCCGGAGGGGGTGGGCGGGGAGGCGCCGCGGCCGCTGGCCACCCTCCGGGTGACCACCACCCCCGAGGGTGCGAGCGTCTACCTCGACGGGAAACTCCTCGGCCCGAGCCCCCTCGACCTGAGCTACGACCCGGCCCGGAGCTCGCAGGTGGAGGTGCGTCAGCCTGGCTACCTGGTACGCACGTTGAGCCTCGCCGGCCCCGATGACGACGGGGCTCTCGCCGTGGAGCTCGAGAAGATTGCCCGCCCCACGCCCCCCAGCACGCGCCGCCCTGCGAGTTCGGGTGACGACATCCGCCTCGAGAGGTGAGCCATTCTGCTGTTGCTCTGCCTGTCTGCCTCGCTGGCCGCCGACCCCTCCCTCGACCTCGCCGACGAGGCCGACATCCAGTTCGAGCTGGGCGTCGCCGCCTATCGGCGTCGTGACTACCTCGGCGCGCTCGAGCACCTGCTGATCAGCAACCGTCTGGTTTCCAACCGCAATGTGGTGTTCAACATCGCACGGGCCTACGAGCAGCTTGGCCGTTACGACGAGGCCTTCCGTCACTACCAGGACTACCTGGACCTGGAGCGGGACCCGGCACGACGCATGGGGGCCGCGGAGGCCATCACGCGCATCCGTCCTCGGGTGGCGCTGGTGAGCGTGGAGAGCGACCCGCCCGGCGCGCAGGTCTTCGTCGATCGCGTCGACCTCGGTAGCCGCGGGCAGACGCCGCTCATCCTTGCCCTCGACCCCGGCGAGCGCACGGTGATCCTCCGTCGCGACGGCTTCCACGAGGCGCAGCGCGCCGGTGTCCGGGCCGCGACTGGCCAGGAGATCGCCGTCCAGCTCGGCCTGGAGCCCATTCTCGGCAGCGTGGAGGTGCGGGGGCAGCCGGTGGGCGCGCGGGTCCGCGTGGACGTGGAAGACAGCGAGCCGGTGGTGACGATCCCCGGTGTGCTCCGCCTGTCCCCGGGCTCGCACTTGCTCATCGTCGATGCCCCCGGCTACCGCACCGCGCGCCAGCTGGTGTCGGTGCGGGCCGACGGCTCGGTGCAGGCGGTTGTCGAGCTGCCGCTGATCACCGGGACGGTGGTGGTCGACGCTCTGGAGAAGGGCGCGCTCATCGAGATCGACGGCGAGGCGGCAGGGTTCACCCCGGCGGTTCTCGGGGCTGTCTCCGTCGGCACACACCGGCTGCGCGTGTCGCTCCCCGGCTACCGGCCCTACGAGGCCGAGGTGGAGGTGGAAGCCGACGGGCGCGTGGCTGTCACCGCCCAGTTGCGCCCTCTCCAGGAGGTCACGGCGGCGAGCCGCACCACGCAGGAGGTGGCGGACGCGCCCGCGAGTGTCAGCTTGATCCCGGCCGAGGAGATCCGCGCCTTTGGCTACGAGACGGTGTACGACGCGCTCGGTGGCACCCGCGGCCTCTTCCAGAGCAACGACCGGGTGTACGAGTACGTGGGCGTGCGCGGCTTCGCGCGGCCCGGCGACTACAACAATCGAATCCTGCTCACCCTGGATGGGCACGCGGTCAACGACGACCAGCTCGGCGCCTCCTACCTGGGCTTCGACTTCGCCCCCGACCTCGGCGACGTGGAGCGCATCGAGGTGGTCCGCGGCCCGGGGTCGGCGCTCTACGGCAGCAACGCCTTCCTCGGCGTGGTCAACGTCGTCACGCGCGAGCGCGAGAGCACGCGCCCCTCGCACCTGTCGCTCGGCGCCCTCGGTCACGGCACGGCCCGGTTCCGGGCCAGTACGGCCGGCGCGATGGGCGATGCCGGCGGCTGGTGGCTGTCGGCCGGCGGCGCGCTCTCTCGCGGCCAGGACTTCGAGTTCGACGCCATCGAGCAGGCCACGGGCGACGGCACCAGCGTGGGCGCCGACGGCTTCGGCTCCGCCGGCGCGCGTGGGAAGTTGTGGACGGGGCCCTGGACCTTGCTCGCCTACGGCAACCATCGCGACAAGCGCATCCCCACCGGCGCCTACGACTCCGTCCTGGCCGACGAGGACGCCCGCAGCGCCGATACCCGCGCCTTCGCCGAGTTGCGTTACGAGCCCGCGCTATCGAAGGCGGTGCACCTGTACAGCCGCGCCTACGTCGACCGGTACGACTTCGCCGGGCGCTACCCCTACGTGGGCGACTTCGTGGCCGACACCTTCCACGGCACCTGGACCGGGGCCGAGGCGCGCGTGGTGGGCGGGGCGGCGAGCTGGTTCCGCCTCACCGGCGGTCTCGCGGTCGACGCGCACCTCCAGGCCCACCTCCAAGGCGAGGACCGGGCGGGCCCCTACCTCGACGAGTCGCCCGCCTACCAGTCCGGCGGCGCCTACGCGGTGGCCGAGACCGACCTCGGCCGGTGGCTCACCGCTAGCGTGGGCGGGCGCGTCGACTACTTCTCGAGTGTCGGCCTCTCCATCAATCCGCGCGCGGCGGTCATCGTCCGCCCCGGCGAGGCGCACACCCTCAAGCTGCTCGGGGGCCGCGCCTTCCGCGCGCCCTCGCCCTACGAGCTGTACTACAACGACGATGGGTACACGCAGGTGGCCGCCACCGGCCTGCTGCCGGAGACCATCGTCAGCGGCGAGCTCGAGTACACCTGGCGCCTCGGCGAGGTGAGCTCGGCGGTGATGTCGGCCTACTACAACCGGATCGACGCGCTGATCGACCTCGGCAACGTGGGCAGCGACGGCATTCTCCAGTACCAGAACACGGGCGAGGTGGTGCAGGCCGCCGGCGCCGAGTTCGAGCTGCGTCGCGACTGGCGCGGCGGCTGGATGTGCGGGCTCTCCCATGGCTACCAGCACGCGCGCCAGGGCGACCTGCTCGGCGGCGACGAGCTGACCAACTCGCCGGCCTACCTGGCCTCGCTCAAGGCGGCGGCGCCGCTCTTGCCGGGGCAGGTGACCGGGTCGACGCGGGTGCGCTTCGAGACGGGGCGCCTCGCCAGCAGCGGGGAGACCACCGAGCCCTTCGTGCTGTGGGACCTCGTGCTCACCGGCGCGGTGCCCGCGTTCCGCCTCGACTGGGCGATGGGGGTGAAGAACGTGCTCGACTGGGATTACGGCTACCCCGGTGGCGACGGGGTGCGGATGGCGGAGCTGCCCCAGCCTCGGCGCACGGCCTACGTCGAAGGGACGGTGTCGTTCTGAGGCCCGAGTCGTTGTGACGCGCCGACCGGCCGTGCGATAGCAGGGCTTCCCGACCCTGGTCCCCACGTGATCCTCGCGCTCCTCCCCGCCGCTCTCGCCGAGGGCTACTCGCTCGATATCGAGTTGGTTCGCCCGGGCTTCTCCGGCGCGCCCCCAGGTCTCGACGCCCCGGAAGTGCAGAAACAGGGCGCCGTCACCGCGGGCGCGGTGGTGCAGTACCAGTCCAACCCCCTGGTCCTGGTGGTCGAAGACGAGGAACTCGGATCGGTTGTGGGCAATCGCCTGGCGGTACAGGCGGGGGCCAGCGTCGATGTCAGCCGGCGGGTGGCCCTGCGCGCCACCCTTCCGGTCGCCTTCAGTTTCGGGAGCGAGCTCGAGGCGCTCGCCGCCGACGGCTTCGGCGCGGGCGACCTCTCCGCCGGGGCGCGCCTCGAGCTGCTGGAGAACCAGCTGCTCGCCCTCGGCGCGCATGCCGACCTCTACGTGCCGATCGCTCGTCCCGCGTCGTACCTGGGCGAGGCGAGCCTCCGCGTCGCGCCCGGCGTGGCCCTCGCGCTCTCGCCGGGGGATTTCCGCGTCCAGGTCGACGCGAGCTTCATGCTCCGCGGCGTGGTGCCCACGCGGGAAACGCTCGGGCTCGGCCAGGAGCTCACCGCGGCGGCCGACCTGTCCTACGCGCTGCTCGACGGGCGCCTGCGCCCGCACCTGCTCGCGCTCGCCCGCGTGGGCCTCACCCCCGACGTGATGAGCGACTCTACCTTCCCCGTGGAAGTGCTGGGCGGGGCGCAGGTGGGCGTTCACAAGGAGTGGTGGATCGACGCCTACGGTGGCAAGGGGCTCACCGCCGGCTACGGCGCCACCGACGCGCGCGCGGTGCTCGCCGTGACCTACCAGCGCGTGCCGGAAGACCCGGGGGCGGTCGAGGTGCGCGCGCCGGTCTACCATGCCGAGGTGAGCGATTCCGAGCTCGACAAGATCATCGCGGAAGAGCCGGAGCCGGAGCCGGAGCCGGAGCCGGAGAAGCCGCTCGCGGTGGTGACCCAGGAGGAGATTGTCATTCGCGATGCGCTGCGTTTTGCCGCCGCCAAGGACATCATCCTGCCGGAGTCGCTGCCGACGATCGAGTTCGTCGCGCAGCTGATGAACGAGAACGCGGGTATCCAGACGCTGATCATCGAGGGCCATGCCTCCGGCGAGGGCACCTACGCGTCGAACTACGCGCTCTCGGTTGATCGCGCGCTCGCCGTGTTCAAGTTCCTCGTGGAGTCCGGCGTGCACCCGTCGCGACTGGCGATCCGAGGCTACGGCGAGGTGATGCCGGTGAAGGAGGGCGACGACGCCGCCAACCGCCGCGTGGTGTTCGCCATCGCCCGTCGCCTCGCCGTGGGCGAGCCCAACCCCGGCTGGGCGACGGACATCAAGCTCCCCTGGAACGGCCAGCCCAAGACCATCCCCGCCGCGCCGGCGTCGGCCCTGGCACCCGACCAGCCCCCGCCGGCGCCGGCGCCGCGCCCCCCGCCGCCCAGGGGCGATGATTTCGACATCGACAAGTCGCACTTCGAGGAAGACGACGAATGATCTCCCTGCTCCTCGCACTCGCGCGCGCGGCCGAAGAGTGTCACGAAGGCGTCCTGCAAGACGTCAACTGCAACAACGTCGACGCGGCCGACGAGGGCGCCGTGGATCTCTCCGACCCCACCTGCGCCGCCAACATCGATCCCAACACCGGCGAAGCCTACCCCAACGCCGACTACTACTACGACTACTACAGCTTCGGCTGTAGCTACTTGCTCGTCGATCTCGACGTTGACGGCGACGGCTTCGCCGCCGGCACCATGGACTTCCCGGAGGACGTGGAGTACCCCGACATCACCGTCACTCTGGCGTGTGACAACTGCGCCACCACGTACAACCCCGACCAGGTCGACACCGACTGCGACGGGGTGGGCGACGCCTGCGACAACTGCGTGAGCGCGGAGAACCACGAGCAGACCAACTCCGACACCGACGAGTTCGGCGACGAGTGCGACGTGTGTCCCTTCGTGGCCGACCCCGAGCAGATCGACAGCGACGGCGACGGCGCGGGCGACGAGTGCGACAACTGCAACGGCTTCGAGAACAACCAGGACGACCTCGACGCCGACGGGCACGGCGATGACTGCGACAACTGCCCCAACGTCGGCAACGCCGACCAGGCCGACGCCGACGCCGACGGCGTGGGCGACGCCTGCGACGGCTGCCCGAGCGATCCCGACAACGGTGACGACCTCGACTACGACGGCTTCGGTGACAACTGCGACAACTGCGTCGACGTGTACAATCGCGACCAGCTAGACAGCGACGCCGACGGCCTCGGCGACGAGTGCGACCTCTGCCCGCTGGATCTCGACGCCACCAACGCCGACGCCGATCTCGACAACGTGGGCGACGCCTGCGACATCTGCCCCAGCGTGGCCGACCCGGGCCAGCTCGACGCCGACGAAGACGGCGTGGGCGACCTCTGCGACCTATGCCCCGTGCTGGCCGTGGCCGACAACGGCGACAGCGATGGCGACGGCGTGGGCGATGCCTGCGACGTGTGTCCCCTCGTGGCCGATTCCGACCAGCTCGACAGCGACGCCGACGGCAAGGGCGACCTGTGCGACTTCGACGCGCTCGTCGGCGGCGCGGCGACGTGCCAGTCTGTGCCGGGGGCGCTGGTGCTCGGGCTGGTGGCGCCGTTGCTCCTGGTGCGGCGGAGGCGCTAGCGGCCCCCGCCGTGGCCCTCCCCCGCTCGCGGGGGAAGGTGGCCGAGGGCAGAGGGACGAGCGCACCGAGCATGGCGACCACGACCTCGGCACGCACGCCCTCGTCGTCGATGGCCTCGAAGGGAAAGCCGAAGAGCGTCACCGTCCCGCGCATCGCCGCGGCGCCGCGGGCGTCGCAGTCGTCGCGGCGTTGCCGTGCCAGGAAACGTACATCGCGTCGGCCCGCGAGGGGTGCCCCCATGCCGCCCACGGGGGCCGGGTTGGCGGCCTCGGGGTTGTGGAAGTCTTCCACCGTGTCGAACGGGTTTCCCCGCTGGGTGGAGAAGTCATCGAGGCTGCCGTACCAGGTCCAGCCGTGACACTGCGAGAGGTACGCGGGCAGGTCGGGCTAGAAGGGGGGAGCCGCCCGGGCGAGCGAGGCGAGCCACATCTAGTCTCTCCGCACGAGCACGAAGCAGAAGGGAAGCTCCATCCCTCGCGCCCAGGGCTTTCCGATGCACACGTGTCGCGACACCCGCCGCATGAAGTCGCGGGTGCCGTGGTAGACGAAGAGCTGGAGCCCCCACCAGTTGGGCACGACCTTGGGCCAGCCCTCGGGCACCGCTTCGTCGGGCACCTGGTAGTAGTCCACCACCCAGGCGCCACGCGCCGCCCAGCCGGCCGTGCCTACCGTCGGCACGAGCTGAAAGTAGCCAGGACCGATCAGGCCCTTGGCGTCGCCCTCGTTGTAGCCGAAGAGTCGCTCCGTGCCCCCGGGAGGGCGACAGAAGACCTTCTGGAAGCGCCGTGCGGAGGCGGGGAGGGGAAGAGAGTTCCAGCCGTCGTGGGCCACGGGCTCCAGCGGCCCTCGGTCGCCGACGAAGTGGGCCGCGTCGATGGGATCGCCCTGCACCGAGAGCTCCCAGAGTCGCGACAGGTCGGCGAGGCCGCACTCGCGGGTAGCGGCCACCCGGGCCTCGTGGTCGAGCCCGTCGAGCATGGTGCGCACGTCGTCGTAGGTGGTGTCGGGGCGGCGGAGCAGGGGGGCGAACGGCATCGTGCCGGGTGCTAACTCAGCACCCGCCCAACTCAGGGCGTGTACGCGTCGCCGTGGCCCTCCACGCCCACCGGGAGCGCGAAGACGCCGCCCCGATCACGGTCCATCACGTAGAGCACCTCCGGGTCCCAGCCGCCCACGCCGTTGCCCCAGTGCAGGTTGGGGATCCACGAGGAGCGGAGCTTGGCCGCCAGTTGCGCCTCGGATCCCTCGGCGTCGAAACGCCAGACCATGCCTTGGATGTACTCGGTGACGTAGAGGTTGTCACACGCGTCCACGTTGATGCCATCGAGGCCGCCGCGCTCCGAGTAGGTGTAGCCGCCGGGCAGGCAGACGTTGTCGCCGAGCCCGTACACCGTCCCGTCGCCGCAGAGGCCCACCGAGGGGAAGAGCTCGTGGTCGATCTCGCAGGTGGCGCCCGCCGCCTGGTCGATGCAGCCGGACTCCATGCCGTCGTAGTAGGACTGCCAGTCGTTGCAGGCGAGCACGCCCTCGTAGGAGGTGTAGCAGGAGCCGACGACGCCGTGTACCTCGCACCTTTGGCCGTCGCGAGCGTCGACGCAGGCGCCGATCCACTCGGCGTTGGTGTGGGGGCAGAAGAGGCCGTCCGCGCCCTCGGTACACGAGGAGTTCACCTGGGCGTCGAAGCGCTCGGTGACACAGCCGTCGCCCGCGACGAGGCCATCGCAAGCGCCGGTGTCGTAGATCGTGGCGCACTCGAGGTCGCCCTCGTCGTCGACCGCGCAAGTGCCGATGCCGTAGCCGTAGGACACCGGGCACTCCGAGCCCTCGCCGTAGGTGGCGCACCAGTCCGGCGGCACGCCGGGCGCCTCCGGAGTGGTAGCGTAGATGCGCGGCTCGGCCCAGTCCTCGCCGTCGCGATCTATCGCCCACGCCACGCCGCCCCCGAAGCTCCCCACGTAGAGGGTGTCGTGCCCCACGGAGAAGGTGACCCCGTTGGGATTATATAGGTTCTTGGCGACGATGGTGTACTCGCCGCTGCCGGGGTCGATGCGGCGCACCCGGCCGGCGTTCTGCTCGGAGACGTAGACGAAACCGTCGTAGTCGACGTCGAGGCCGTTGGGGTACTCCAGCCCGCTGAGCACCACGGTGAACTCGCCGGTGGACGGCTTCACGCGGGCCAGGTTGCCCTTCTCGGCGTCGGCGAACACCAGGTCGCCCCCGGGCAAGAAGCGCATGCCCGCGCCGAAGTTGGTGGCGTTGGGGAGGATCACCTTCTGCTGGCCGAGCTGGTCGATGCCCAGGAGGGTGCCCTGCGGGTCGAGCGCCACCAGGTAGCCGTCCGCGTCGAAGGCGAAGTCTTCGGAGCCCTGGAAACCCATGAGGTAGCTGGCGCTCACCGGCAACGCCGCCGGCTCGCCGCAGCTCTCGGGCTCGGCGGAGTCGCCGGTGTCGGGCTCGCCGGTGTGGCGACCGGTTTTTCCCTCCACGGGGGGCTCTGCGGGGTCGCAGGCGAGGAGCGCGGCTACAAGCACGTCTGCGTGGCCAGGTCGCAGGGGTGTCCCGGGGGACAGTCGGCGTTGGTGGTGCAGGGCGTGTGGCCCTCGACCTCCACGCGGATGGCCAGCTCGTGGGCCACCAGCAGGTCCACGCAGCCGCCGGTGGTCGTGCCCCCGCCGAGGGTGGTGCTGTCGGCCGTCTGGCGACGGAGGCTGGCGCTCGGGTAGCCGGTGACGCCCGCGCCCATCACCGCGTCGATCACGCTGGACGGCACGCTAGCCTCGCCGTCATCGTCGAAGTGACACACCAGCGTGACCGGCGTCTGCCCGTGCTGGTCGATGTTGAGCGACAGGCGCACGCTGCTGCGCACCTCGCCCGCCGGGGCGTCCCAGCCAACCACGAGGTCTTCGCCGCTGGCGACCGACCATGTCGTGCTGGTGGGCTCGAGCATGTCGGGGCCCACGCCGTGCAGGGTGAAGGACTCCACCGTGGCGCCGGTGGTGCTGAGCTGGATGAGCTCGCCCGCCGTCCACGGGGGAAAGTCCATGTCGGTCTTGAAGTAGCGGTAGCCGGGCGAGGTGGCGGCCATCACGGCGGCCGGGTCGATGCCCGCGATGGTGACCGTGCCGAGGTCCTGCGCCACCGGGTACTCGATGCAGGTGCCGTCGAAGTCGCACGTCTCCTTCGAGTCGCAGGTGGGGTCGCAGTAGGGGTTGTTGCGCTTGAGCAGCGTGCAGTCGCCCTCGGTCGCGACGTTCTCCAGCACGGTGACGGGCACCACCCCGTTGCTGACGGTGCCATCGACGATGGCGTAGCTCTCGTAGGCTTCCACCACGAAGCCGCCGTAGTGCGTTTCCAGCGGGCACTCGCCGAGCAGCGCGACGGTCTGCGGATCGCCGCTGGGATCGGGCACGCCGGTATCGGCGGGGGCGGAGGAGTCGCCGGGAGGCGCGGAGCCGGGGTCGCAGGCGAGGAGCAGGATCGGGAGCACGGGCCAGTATGGTCCCGCGCCGCGCAGGGCGCAAGCACGTGGATTAGCCCTTGTCGATGTTCCTACTCCTGCTCGGTTGCCCCCCCGTCCCCGGTGACGACACCGCCAGGGACGCTCAGGACAGCGCCGCCGATGCCCTCGACAGCGCCGGCGACTGCGCCGACGCGGTTGAAGAATGCAACGGTCTCGACGACGACTGCGACGGCTTCACCGACGAGGGCGTGGCCACCACCTACTACCGCGACAGCGACGACGACGGCTTCGGCGACCCCCTCGGCGCGACATCGCTGTGCGAGCCGGTCGAGGGCTTCGTCGACAATGGTGGCGACTGCGACGACACCGACGCCGACGTGTACCCGGGGGCCGAGGAGCGTGCGAACGAGAAAGACGACGACTGTGACGGCGAGACGGACGAGGACTTGAAGGAGACGAGTTTCACGTTGAGTTGGAGCCGCGACGGCGTGACGGTGAGCATCACCGACGGCTCCGGTGACTACGACCTCGGCATGGCCGAGACGGGCGCCGGTGATGTCGGCTGGTTCGGCGAGAGCTGCTTCATCGGCAGCCAGCCCTGGGGCTACCAGGACCACGGCTGGGACGTTTGTCACACGCTCTCCTCGAGCGGCGGCTTCGTGGAGTCGGTGTACCCCGACATCGACGAGGTGCGCGACGGCTACACGCTCTTCCCCGAGGACCTTGAGCCGAACATTACCTACTTCCTAGGTGATGAATCCGGCCAGTGCTGGGCCTGGGGAGACGACGCGAGCTACTACTCCTCGGCGGGCTGCTCGACGCCCTGACAGTCCCACCCGGCGCGCACGAGGTGGGCGTTGCGGTCGACGTCGCCCACCTTGCCGTCGTTGACGAAGCGGAGCGCCGCCACGGTGTCGCCTTCCAGTGGCCACCGGGGCCCGCGCACGACGCCCAGCGTGGCCGGGAGCGCCACCTCTGCGATGAACGGCGCGGCGTGGACCTCGATCTGCGCCGCCTCGCCGCCGGCCCCGTCCGACCAGCCCACCAGCACGATCGCGCAGCGGCCGTGTAGCTCCACGGGCAGCGTGTGTACGCGCGCCCCCCACCAGAAGTGGATGGTGTCGCCCTCGCGAAGGTCGCCGGGCACGTCGTAGGCGAAGGGGGCTGGGAAGGCCTCGAGGTCGAAGAGCGAGAGACGGGCCCCGGGGAAGCTCCAGTGTTCCACCAGCAGGCTGCGCTGCCCGTGGCCGGTGATCCACTCCTCGTGCACCTGGTGGGCCTGCGCGAGCCACAGGCGCCGGCCGTCGTCGCGCGTCGGCGCCGGGTCCTCGGCGTCGATGATGTTCGCCTCGGCCGGGACGTAGTGGCGCCAGAGGTTCGGGTGGTTGGCCACCACCACGTCGCCGGGCTTCAACTCGGCGGCGAGCGTGGCCCCGGCCAGTCGCCAGTCCTCGCCGGGCGGGTCGACGTAGCTGCCTCGGCCGGCCACCACCGCGCCGGCC
>VGRE01000010.1 GCA_016875435.1 Deltaproteobacteria bacterium
CACCGACACCGACACCGACACCGACACCGACGACTGGAGCCACTGTCCGGGCGCCGCCGCGTGGGTTGGCGACGAGAGCTGGACCGGCGCGCTCGTGGCGACGAGCGACGCGGTGTACTGCGGCGGCCAGAACGAGGCGCGGACGCTGGCCGAGGAACTGGCGGCGAAGACCAAGCTGCGAATCCCGGAGGGCACCTACAAGATGCCGGCGGCCGAGGGGGAGCACACGCTCGCCATCCCCGCCTGCACCATCCGCCAGGACGCGGCCACCCAGCCGGGCATGAACGGCCCAGGGAGCACCGAGGTTTCCCCTGCTACCTACGCGGGGACCACCTACAGCTACGTGACCGGCACCCAGCCCATGCTCAGCTCGGGGGGAGCTATCTGGAGCTTCGACCACACGGTGGTGCTGGTGGGCCCCGAGGGGGGCGATCCCCAGCCCCACACCCTCGATGGCACGGTGGGCGACACGTCGACCGGGGCCGGCGCCGACTTCGTGGCAAGGGCCGACGGCGTGTCGAGCTACGACATCGAGGCGATTGCCTTCCAGCCCTGTCGCGACGACACCTGGCCGAAGAACCTGCACACCGTGGAGTTCGATGGCGGCTCGGTGGAGATCGAGGTGTGGATCGGCAACGACCTCGTGATCACCGCCCCGGCGGGCTTCACCCGCGCCCGCGGCGAGCTCGACGGCACCGCGTTCGACATCACCAGCTACTTCCAGCTCGTGTACCGTCCCGGTCACCATCACTTCGACCGTCACTTCGCGGTGGTGTTCGACGCGCCCATCGGCGACGCGTGCTCCTTGCTCGTCGAGAACGTCGACATGCAGCAGGGCACGCAGACGGCGCTGGTGTCGGTGGCCGACTGCGCGCTCACCGCCACCGGGAGCCGCTCGGTGACGGCGGAAGACTGGGTGGTGGAGTAACGGCGGGCGGGAGGGAAGATCGGTCTCGGGTCTCGGTGGAGGAGTTCGAGTTCCAGCTCCCCCACGAGACGCTCGACGCGCACGCAGCCGCGCTCGAAGTGGCGCGCGGCTGCGGGGCTATCCGGGGCGGCGACGCGGGAAGGAACCAGTACCGGATCGCCTCCGGCTCGGCCGCCGCGGCCTGCGCGGTACTGGGCCTTGTCGGGACGCCCGAGGTGCGGGAGCACCAGGCTAAGCTGCGTCGCGTCGGTGCTCTGCTGCACGGACTGCAGCGCTAGTCGCCCGTCGCGCCGCGATAGACGCCGACCCACCATGGCCGACTTTCTCGTCATCGGCTCCGGCCTCGCGGGCCTGTCCTTCGCCCTGAAGGCGGCGCGTCACGGCCACGTCCGCGTGCTCTGCAAGACGACGCGGGCCGAGTCGAACACCGCCTTCGCGCAGGGCGGCATCGCGGCAGTGTGGTCGACCGACGACAGCGCCGAGGCCCACGTCAACGACACGCTCGTCGCCGGCGCGGGCCTCTGCCGTCCCGACGCCGTGCAGCAGACGGTGCGGGAAGCGCCTGAACGCGTGCGCGAGCTCATCGAGCAAGGCGTGCGCTTCTCGCAAACCGACGGCGAGTACAGCCTGCATCGCGAGGGCGGTCACTCGGCGCGGAGGATCCTGCATGCCGACGACCTCACCGGCGCCGAGCTCGTGCGCGCCTTGCTCGCGGCGGTGGAGGCCGAGCCGAACATCGAGCTGGTCGAGCACCAGCTCGCGGTGGATCTCGTCACCGAGAACAGCCTCGCGCGTCGTCACGGTCGTGCACCGGTCGAGCCCGACCGGGTGTTCGGCGCCTACGTGCTCGACGTGCCATCGGGCAAGGTGCGCGTGGAGAGCGCCCGGGTGGTGGCGCTCTGCACCGGTGGCGCCGGGAAAGTCTATCTCTACACCAGCAACCCCGATGTCGCGAGCGGCGACGGCATCGCCATGGCCTGGCGAGCGGGCGCGCGCATCGCGAACATGGAGTTCGTCCAGTTCCACCCCACCATCCTCTTCCACCCTCACGCGAAGAGTTTCCTCGTGTCCGAGGCGCTGCGCGGCGAGGGGGGCGTGCTGCGCCTGTCGAGCGGCGAGGCCTTCATGGGCCGCTACGATCCGCGGAAAGAGCTCGCCCCGCGCGACATCGTGGCGAGGGCCATCGACGCCGAGTTGAAACGGCGAGGTGACGACTGCGTGTACCTCGACATGACCCACCTCGACCGTTCCACCATCGAGGCCAAGTTCCCCAACATCGACAAGCGCTGCCGCGAGCTGGGCATCGACATGGCGGTGGCGCCCATCCCGGTGGTGCCGGCTGCCCACTACTTCTGCGGCGGCGTGCAGACCGACCTCCACGGCGAGTCGAGCGTACACAACTTGTTTGCCCTCGGCGAGTGCGCCTGCACGGGGCTCCACGGGGCGAATCGGCTCGCCAGCAACTCGCTCCTGGAGGCGGTGGTGTTCGCCGACCACGCGGCGCGGGTGGCCGTGTCGCGACTGCCGGAGGCCCCGCCACCGGGCGACATCCCCGACTGGGACCCCGGCCGCGCCGTCGACAGCGACGAGCAGGTGGTCATCACCCAGACCTGGGACGAGATCCGCCGCTTCATGTGGAACTACGTGGGCATCGTCCGCACCAGCAAGCGCCTCTTCCGCGCGCGTGCCCGCATCGACCTCGTGAAAGACGAGGTCCGCGACTACTACTGGGATTTCAAGCTCACGGCTCCCTTGCTGGAGCTGCGCAACCTCGCCGACGTGGCCTCGCTGGTGGTGGAGAGCGCGGTGCGAAGGAAAGAGAGTCGCGGGCTGCACTACTCGCTGGACTTCCCGGCTGAGGACCCGCGCTGGGTGCGCGACACCGTGCTGCGGCGCCGGTGGTGAGTCGCTGGCCCTGGCTGCCGTCGGCGGTGGCTGGGCTGGGCTTCGCGCTGTGGTGGCTGGGTGGCGCCATCGTCGACCCCACGGTGCTCGCCGCGGGATCGGTGTACAGCGAGGCGCCGGGGCACCTGTGGGCGCTGTGGGGCGCGTCGGAGGGCCTCGCGACGCACGGCCCCTTCGTGCGCGAGGTGGCGGCGGCGCACCCCCGGGGACTGCGCATGCACATGATGGACGCGGTCAACCTCGCGGTCTTCTGGCCGGCACTCCGACTCTGCGGTCCGGTGGTGGCGTGGAACATCTTGCACGCCGTCTGGCCCCTCGTGGGCGCCCTCGGCGTGTACCAGCTCGCTCGGCGCGTGGCGGGGACCGGTCCCGCGTTGCCCTGGGCCGCGCTCCTGGGCGTGGTGGTCACCCTCGGCAACCCCTTCTTCCTGCTCTACGGCCAGCAAGGTCGCACCGAGTACCTCCCGGCGTTGCTGTACCCGCTGCACCTCGCCTTGTTGCATCGCTGGCTGCGTCGCGACGAGCATGATGGTGTCGCGAGCGGTCGCCCGCCGACCTGGGTGGGCGTCGGCGCGGGATTGTCGCTCGGCGCGGTGGCGCTCGGAGGCTGGTACCTCGCCGCTTTCGCCGCGATCCTCGATGTCGCCGTGGGGCTGGCGTGGAGCCGGGGCGTCCCGGTCGCCGAGCGGGCGATGCGCCTGGCCCTGCCGGGGACCGTGGCGCTGGCTTGCCTTGTCCCGGCCGCGCGGGCGCTGGTGCACCAGGAGGGCAGCGAGTGGCTGCTGTCGCCGGGCACGTCGACGTCGATGGCATCGCCCGATCCGTTGCTCGCGGCCTTTCGCCTGGCCGACCCGGCGACGACCGGGATGATGGACAGCCAGCCCTACCTCGGGGTGCTCGCGCTGGCGCTCGGGGCGCTGGGAGCGTGGTGGACAAGACGCTGGAGCTGGCTCGCGGTCGCGATGCTGGCCCTGGTGCTGGCGCACGGGACGACGCTGTCGCTCGGTTTCCTCGATGGTGCCTCGCTCCCGGCGGCGTGGCTGGTAGAGCTGTGCCCCCCGCTGGCCTACGTCCGCACCTGGTCGCGGGTGTTGTCGCTGGGCGCGGCCCTGGCCGGCGGCGCGGCGATGATCGGCGTGGTCGCGCTATGGTCGCGGCTTGGTCGGTGGGGCGTGTCGGCGATCCTCGTCCTCTCGGCGCTCTGCCTCGTCGACCAGGGCACCTGGCCGGAGCGCGCCACGCCATCGTCGTTCGAGGCTCGCGCCCCGCGGGCGGCGCACGATGCGCTGGCGACGATGGCGCCGGGCGGCGTGCTCACCCTGCCCATCGATCGCTCGCTCCGGCTGCCCGACGGCCGCGAGGAACATGCCCTGTGGCTGGTATGGCAACTCGACCTTGGCCGCCCGGTCTCGGCCTCGTTCATGGGCACCGCCGACAACCTCGCCGGCCTGGCGCTGGTCGAGGCCGCCGCCGAGGCGCAGGCGGCCTGCGTGGCGAGCCGTCGCGACGCATGCCTGGGGAAGGACCTGCGCGAGGCGTGGACACTGTCGGCGAGCACCAGCACCCTCGCGCGGGTACGGGCGGAGGCGGCGGCGCTGTGGTCGGCCGGCTACGGCGGGGTGTTGCTCGCCGAGGACCGCGAGGCCGGCGGGGCGTTGCGCGCGTTGCTGGTGGCGGTGATGGGCGGCCCGCAGTTCGACCGCGAGGGCATCGTCGCGTGGAACCTCCGCGACGTGGCCGGCTGGGCGCGAGAGGCACCCCGGACGGTGGCGCGAGTGCGCGACGACACCGAGACGGCAACGGTGGCGCTGTCCACGCGTGGCACGCGGAAACCGGGACGCGGTGGGCGGTAGCGGCTAGGGTCGCAGGGCATGTGGACGATCTTCCTCGCGGCCTGCGCCGGCTCGCCCGCCCCGGGGAAGGACTCCGCTGCGGATACGGCCGACACCGCGATCGTCGAGGACCTCCCCTGGACGGAAACCCCCTTCACCGGCGACCCGCGCGCCTGCGCCTGAGGCTGGCTCTTGTGGGACGAGGCCGAGGGCTGGCTCGTGCAAGTCACCTTGCCGATGACGCGCGACCGGGGGGCCGACGCGATGTACTTCGCGCTGGAGGCGAGCTTTCCTGCCGAGGCGGAGCTGGTGATCGTGGCGGGCAGCTCGATCTGGGACGACGCCGGGCTCAGCGAGTACTGTAGCTTCGAGACGGAGGACCCCTCCGGCTACACCACGCCGGGCACCTGGTGGTTCGCGACGGCGGGGACGGTGACCCTCGATGCCACCTGGGTGGAGACCCGCGACGACAACCTGGGCGACGACTGCGGCACCGACGAGCGATTCAGCTTCGATGTCGCGACCACGGGCGTGACCATCGACGGCGGGACGACGCTGCCCGATGGGCGCTGGGCGGGGCTCGACGTGTGGTTCGCCGGGTGCCCGCCCGAGTAGAATCGACGCGTGAGCCCACCCCACGTCCACGAGCCTCACGCCGGCGGTGCCGCCGCCCTCGTGATCCTCGACCCCGACCACCCGGGCTTCCGCGACGCGGCCTACCGCGCCCGTCGCGACGCGATCGCCGCCATCGCGCTGCGTCACCGGGCGGGCGGACCCGTGGAGGACGCGCCCTACGTGGAGGAAGAGCACGAGGTGTGGCGCACTGTCTGGGGCGCGCTCGCCCCGCTGCACCAAGAGAGGGTGTGCCGGGAGATCCTGGAGCTCCAGGAGGTGCTGCCGCTCGGCCCGTCTGGGATCCCACAACTCGCGTCCTTGAACGACCGCTTGTTCGCGTCGAGCGGCTTCCGGATGGAGCCTGTGGCCGGGCTGGTGAGCGCCCGCACCTTCATGCAGCACCTGGGGCGGCAGGTGTTCCTGTCCACCCAGTACATCCGCCACCACAGCCGCCCCTTCTACACGCCGGAGCCCGACGTGGTGCACGAGCTGGTGGGCCACGCCGCCACCCTCGCCCACCCCGCGATCGCCGAGCTGAACCGTCTCCTCGGCCTCGCCGCCAGCGAGGCGAACGAGGCCGAGATGAGTCGACTCGACCGCGTGTACTGGTACACGCTGGAGTTCGGCCTCGTGGCCGAGAACGGCGAGCCCCGGGCCTTCGGCGCGGGCTTGCTCTCGAGCGCGGGCGAGCTCCGCGACTTCGCCACCCACGCCCAGCTCCGTCCCTGGGATCTCGACATCATGGCGCAGACCCCCTTCGACCCCACGCGCTACCAGGACGTGCTCTTCGTGGCGCCCACGTTCACGCGCTTGCTGGTGGACCTGAGCACCTGGGTGCGGACGGGGCGGTGGCGCGGGCGCGGGTGAGTCGCCGTGGCCCTACCACCGCTCGCCCGCCGCCCGCCGCGCCTCGAGGATCGCCACCTGCTCGGCGAGCTCGCTGGCCACGCGGTCGGCGCGGGCATCGGCGAGGGTTTCCTGGAGCAGGAGCACCTCGAGGGTGGAAGCCAGCCCGGCCTGGAGGCGGAGCTGGCCCACCTTGAGCGACTCGGCGGCGAGCGCCTCGCGGGCGCGGGCGGCCTCGGCCACGTCGTGTGCGGCGCGGGACTGGGCGCGGGCGCTGTCGATGGCGAGGTCGAGGTCGCGACGGGCGGCGTCGAGCTCGGTCTCGGCGATCTTGACGGCGAGGGCGCTGTTGCGCTCGCGCAGGAAGGGCCCGGCGAGGCCGTCGAAGGTCCAGGTGGCGCCGATGGTCACGCGCCAGTCCACCGGGTCGAGCGCGGTGGAGGTGGCAAGCGAGCCCGAGGGCAAGAGCCCGGCGATGTCCTGGCCGTGCTCCCAGCGCGCGGCGGCGAGGCTCTCGCGGGCGGCGTCGAGGTAGGGCGAGGCCAGGCTGTCGCCCGGGAGCAACGCGTCGGCGGGCTCGGCGAGGGCGCCGAGATCGCTGGCGGGCATCGACAGCGCCCGGGCAAGCTGCAGTCGCGACACCCGCACCAGCGAATCGGCGCTGGCGCGGTCGGCGCGGGCGAGGAGCGCGGCGGCCTCGGCGGATCGGCCCACCAGCTCGCTGTCGAGCCCCGCCGCCACGCGCGCTTTCACGGCGGCCAGCGTGGCCTGAGCCACCTCCTCGCCCTGCTGGGCCGCGAGGAGCGCGGCCTCGGCGGAGAGCACCGAGTGGTACAGCACGGCGGCGGCGTACTGGGCGTCGAGCGTGGTGGCCTCGGCCGAGTGGCGGGCGGAGCGCGCCTGCGCCGACTGCTCGGCGGCATCGAAGTAGGCCTGCGGGTCGAGCGCGCCGGAGCTGAGCGTGAAGTTCGAGGTGTCGGTGGTGACCCCGCCGAGGCTGGTGGACTGCCAGCCGAGCTGCGCGGTGGCGAGGACGCCCGACCAGCGCTCGGCGGCGTCGAGCTGCGCCTGTTTCCAGGACAAGGTGGCGACGACCGCGCCGGGATCGACCTCGGCGGCGCGCTGCACCGCCTCGTCGAGGGTGAGCGCGAGCGCCGGGGCGACGACGAGCATCATGGCGACAACCTCTCCCGCGCCGAGGGACCGGTGCCCACGAGCGCCTCGATATCGGCGACGGACTTGGGAATGTCGGCGGTGAGCACCTCGGGCGCCTCGCCCTCCCCGCGCACGCGCACGTCGTCTTCCACGCGGATGCCGCCGAAGCCGAGCCAGGCCTCCGCCGCCGTGAAGTCGACCATGCCCTCGAACTCGGCGCGAAGCGCCGGGTCGTGGAGGATGGCCGGGACGAAGTAGATACCGGGCTCGATGGTCACCACCACGTCGGCCGGGAGGTCGAGGTCGAGGCGCAAGAAACGCGCGCCGAACTGTTTCGGTCGCGACCGGCCCTGGGCATAGGCCGGGCGGTCGCCGAAGTTCTCGAGGTCGTGGACGTCGAGCCCGATGAGGTGACCCACGCCGTGCGGGAAGAAGACGCCGGCGGCGCCGCTCTCCACCAGCCCGTCGACGCCGCCCCGGAGGAGCCCGAGATCGCGCAGGCCAGCGGCGAGGTAGCGGGTGGCCGCCCAGTGGATGTCGGCGTACCGCCGCCCCGCCGTGCACATGGGTATGCAGTGCTCGTTGGCTTCCAGGCAGAGCTGGTACATGTCGCGCTGTCGCGACGTGAACTTGCCGTTGACAGGCCAGGTTCGAGTCACGTCGCTGGCGTAGCCGCTGGGCGTCTCCGCGCCGCCGTCGAGCAGGAGCAGGTCGCCCTCGCGCAGCGGGTTCTTGTAGTCGGGGTTGTGGAGGATCTCGCCGCGGACGGTGACGATGGAGTGGTAGGAGGTCGTTGCCCCTTGCGACGCCACCACCGCGTCGAAGAGGGCGGCGATCTCGCGCTCGTGGCCGCCGGCGCGCGTGGCCCGCATCGCGGCCCGGTGGGCGAGCGAGGCCACCCGCGCCGCCTCGCGCATCTCGTCGATCTCCCATGCGTCACGACTACGGCGCAGTTGCATCACCGCGTCGACCAGCGCCTCGGCGCCGGGCGAGCCGGTGTAGGCGAGGGCTTTTCCCGTCAGACCGCTGAGCCGCTGGTTCACCGCGAGGTCGGGCACCGCCAAGGAGACGAGGCGCCCGCGGAGGCCCTCGCAGGCGGCGTCGAGCTCGGCGAGGGCCTTCACCGCGTGTACGCCGTAGCGCTGCCGTCGCGACTCCAGGCTCTCCACCTCGCCGTGCCAGAGCTCGTCGCCCGGCTCGGGCGGTTGCAGGAACAGCGTGCACTGGCCGTCGACGACGAGCGCGTAGGCGCCCGGCTCGGCGCAGCCGGTGAAGTAGAGGAAGCTGCTGTCGGCGCGGAAGGGGACCGAGTTCATCGGCAGGTTGCGCGCGCGGGTGCCGTTGTTGCCGAGCAGGACGGGGGCCCCCACGCGCTCGCAGAGCTGGCGGCGGCGCTGGGCGAAGTCTGGCGCGCTCATGGCGCCGCCCACCGTAGCTCCGCGCGGCCGCGCGCGCTGGTGAGCAAGAGTCCATCGGGCTCGCGGCCCCCGCAGGCGCCCGGGTCGAGATGGAGAATCACGAGCTGGTCCCAGGCGGTGAGGTGGGGGTAAAGCGCCTCGTCGAGCGTCGAGGGCTTCTTGCGCGTGGTGATCTCAATGTCGCGACAGGACGTGCTCCCGGCCGACACGCGCGCGGTCCAGGGCGTGGTCCCGTCGGTCCCGAAGCGCAGCTCGTCCTTGAACTGGCCCGACACGGCGAGCACGAGGTCGGTGCCTGCCGCTCCGGCTGCTCCTTGTCCCGTGATGGCGGCGACGTGCTCGGACTGGGTGGCGCGGAGCGCCTCGTCCACCCGGGTGGCCCGGACCAGGAGCGCCGTGTACCAGCCGTCGTACACCCGCGCCTCCTCGGTGGCGGCGGCGACGGTGCGCGCGTAGTCGCGGCTCTCGTTGGCGAGGGCGAGGGCGAGCGAGAGGATCACGAGGCCTCCAGGTCACGACGGCGCACCAGCGCCTCGAGCACGTAGCCGCGGGCGGCGAGCGCCTCGGCCGCGCCCTCCTCGCGATCCACCACGGTGAAACACTGCACCACGCGCAGCCCATCCAGCTGGGCGCGATCGATGGCCTTGAGCAGCGAGCCACCGGTGGTGGTGGTGTCTTCCAGGATGGCCACCGGCGAGCCCGGCGGCAGGTTGCCGCGCCCCTCGACCCAGACCTGGGTGCCGTGCCCTTTCGGCTCCTTGCGCACGATGAAGGCGTGGATCGGGCGCTGTCGGCACCACGACACGGTGGCGACGGCGCTGGCGACGGGGTCGGCGCCCATGGTGAGCCCCCCGGCACCTACCACCTCGGGCGAGAGCCGGTCGCAGATGAGCGAGCCGATGATCCAGCTGCCCTCGGCGTGGAGCGTGGTTTGCCGCGCGTCGACGTAGAAATCAGACTCCCGGCCGCTGGCCAGCACCACCTTCATGCGACGGTAGGACTTCTCGCGGAGGAGCGCGACGAGGCGATTCTGCATCGCCGCCAGCCTACCCCGACGGCGCAGCGCGGGGCAGCTATGATGCGCCGATGCTCGTACTCGTCGCCTGTCGCACCGTCACCGAGGTGGTCACGAGCGCGCCCGACTCCGCGGTCGACACCGGCGCCATCGACGACGGCGACTCGGCGGTAGACAGCGGTGGCGACTCCGGGGTCGTCGACAGCGGCGACAGCGGGAGCGGCGGCCCCGGCCCCGTGGAGTGGCCCGAGGCCGGCCCGGCCTGCGAGAGCTGGGGCGAGGCCGAGCAGACGGGCACCGTGGTCGACGTGGAGCTCGAGGAGATCTCCGGCCTCGTGGTGTCGTTCCAGAACCCCGGCGTGCTCTGGGTGCTCGAAGACCACGGCAACCCGGCGGACATCGTGGCGATCGACCCAGCGGGCAACACGATCGCCACGCTCACGCTGGAGGTCGAGGAGAACGTGGACTGGGAGGAGCTGATCCTCGCGCCCTGCGGGACCTCGGCCTGCCTGGTGGTGGTCGACGCGGGCGACAACTCGGGTGCGCGCGACGCCCTCGCCCTGCTCGTCGTGGAGGAGCCCGTGCTCGACGGGGTGACGACGGAACTCACGGCGTTGCCCGACGCCTACGGCTTCACCTACCCCGAGGCCCCCGAGAACTGCGAGGCGGCGGCGATGGCGCCCGACGGCCGCTTCTTCCTCTACACCAAGCGCCCCGACAACACCGCCGGGGTGTACGTGCTGCCGGCCTACGAGGACGCCGCCGTGGCCTCGGTGGTGGGCGACATCCCGACCGGTCCCGAGGAAGATCCCGGCCCGCAGAACGCGGCCACCGGCGCGTCGTTCTGGCCCGACGGCTCGCGGCTTCTCCTACGCACCTACACGGGGTCACTCGAGTACCTCTTGCCCGGCGGCCCGGAGAAGCTCGACGCCGTCAGCTTCACGCCCCTGCCCACGCCGCCGATCGACCACATCGAGACCATCGCCTACGACGTGGTCAACCGCGGCTACTGGACGATCCCCGAGGCGATGGAGGGCGCGCCGATCTTCTGGGTGCCTTGCCTCGATTAAGATGGGCCGATGCGGCTCCTCCTCCTCGCCTGCAACGAAGACCCCGCGCCGGTGAGCCACCCCGTCCTCGTGGTCCAGACCCGGTGCGCCGACGTCGCGACTACCTGCCGAGCTACAGCCTACAGCCTAGGAAAGGAGCCAGTCCCCGACCACCGAGATCACTTCTTCCTTGCCGATCTCGTTCACGATCTCGTGCCGCATGTCGGCCCAGGCGTGAACGTGGGCCCCGGCGCGCGCCGCGAATGCGCGAGCGGTGGGCGGGTCGGTGATGGGGTCGGCCTCGCCGATGAAGACGGCGAGGGGAATCGGCCAGTTCGGCTCGGCCAGGACCCGCGCCTGGGCGGCCGTCATCTCGGTATACCAGCGGGCGGTGACCTTCTTGTAGACGTCGGGGTCGGCGGCGTAGGCCTGGCCGATCGCCGGATCGCGGGAGAGACCGGCTGGGTCGAGCTCGTTGGCCAGCGCCATGGATGGAATGAGTCGCGACAGGACGCGGCCGGCGGTGGTCTTCCAGGCGGGCACCCTCATGCGCACGCCCAGCAGGGGGTTCGACAGGGCGAGCTTGGCAGGGCGCAGCCCATCGCGCACCGCGTCGAGCGCCACGAGGCCGCCCATGCTGTGCGCGAAGAGGCGCCAGCCGGGGCGCATGGACCCCGCCACCGCCTTGACGTCGGCCACGTACTGGCCCCAGCTGTCCACGTGGCTGCGGCGCCCTCCCGAGCGGCCGTGCCCGCGCAGCTCCATGACCGTCACGCGGCAGCCGCGGGCCGCCCAGGCCCGCGCGACGTGGTCGTAGCGCCCGACGTGCTCGGCGAGACCGTGCGCCAGGAGGACGTCGGTGTCGCCGTCGCCGGTGGTGACGACGTGGAGCTTGGTCCCGTCGGCGCTGTCGAGGAAGGTGCTCATCAGTTCGCGAAGAGATCGCCCGACTGGGCCAGGAGCTCCTTGGCCTTGCGCTGCTCGGCCTCCATCTCCGGCTTCACCTCGGGGATGGCGTCGACGGGCTGGGCGAGCACCCAGTTCAGCTCCTTCTCGAAGGTGTCCTTGTCCTGCTTCTTCACGGCCCACTGCTCGGCCAGCAGCACGTGGGTACCGAGGAAGTTCGGGTAGGTGGCGATGGCCTTGTCGAAGTACTCCTTCGACTTGGTGAGGTCCTGGCCGGCGAAGCTGGGGATGGCGGCGTAGTAGGCGCCCCAGTAGCGGTCGGGGCCGGAGTAGTAAAAGGTGGGCTCGAGCTCGGCCACGCGGGTCATGTAGGCCTTCACGGTGGGCAGGTGTTTGAGCGTGGTGCCGATGCCGCTGGCCTTGGCCCACTTGCCAAGCCCGGTGCTGGTCCAGTAGATGCAGGGGACGTCGCTCGGGGTGAAGGCGCGGGCGGCGGTGGCCTCGGTCTCGTCGCCCTTGGCGAGGAGCGCCGTGAAGTCGGTGTTGATCGCGAGGCACTTCTTGCCCCACTCGATGCTGGTCTCCCAGGCGGCGAGCTTGGCGTCCTTCTCGGTCTCGTGACCGTCGCCGAGGAAGTACCAGCCGCGGACGAGATGCATGGCCACGTCGCGGTCGGAAGGGTTCAGCGCGTAGAGCGCCTCGTACTTCTGGACTGCCATCTGGAGCTGGGCCTTGTCGCCCCGGTTGGCCCAGGCCGAGTCCGCCTCGGTCTTCAACGCGGCGGCGGCGTCGGGTGCGGCGGTGGGGGCCACCGCAGCAACTTCATAGGTTCCAGCTTGCTTGGCGCAGCCGACGAGCAAGGCGAGCAGGGCGAAGCGGTACATGAGGGTCTCCGGGGCGGGGGGGGGCGGCGCGTTCTACGGCGGTGAAGCCCGGGTGTCAATGGACCGTTCCCATCGCCCACCGTGGTGCGACCGCGGGTCGCAGTTCTCCTGCGACTCGCCCTCAAGTTGGCCCGGTTGCCAGCCGAAACCCGTGGGTTAGTAGGACTAGGAGGGTTTACCGTGCAGCAGAGGCACGCAGCCGCAGGTATGAGCACCGCCGACATGCCCTCCCCGCCCGCAGCGGTGGCCCGGGTGGTGCGCATGGCCTCCGACCCCGAGGTGAACGCCGAGAAACTCGGCGCCGTGGTCGGCTCGGACCCTGCGTTCACGGCAGAGCTGCTACGCACGGTGAACTCGGCGTTCTACGGACTGAAGTTGCCGGTGACCTCCGCTCAACGCGCTGTCACCGTGCTGGGCAACCTCGCCCTGCGCAACCTCGCCATCTGCTTCGCGGTGCGCGACGCGCTCCGCACCTCTGGCTTCCGGGCTGCCGACCTGGAAAAGTTATGGGAGGATGCCCTTCGTCGGGGCATCTCCGCCCGGGTGCTGGCCCGGGAGACGGGCGTGGCCCAGGCCGACGACGCCTTCACCGTGTCGCTTCTGCAAGACTTTGGAATGTTGGCCTTCCTCAGGGCCCACCCCCAGGAGTTCCAGCACTACGATCGCTGGCGGGGGATGTCGCCCGAGGCGCGCCGAGATGAAGAGAAGCAGCGCTTCGGCGCGTCGCACGACGAGCTGGCGGAGGCGCTCGGCGTGGGATGGGGCTTGCCGCCCTCCATCACCGACGCGCTCGCCAGGCACCATGAACCCACGCCAGTTGGCGGCGCGTGCGGAGCCAACGCCCTGGCACGTCTGGCCCACGTTGCCGACATCGCGTGCTGGCTGCTCGCCGCGCGCAGCCAGGCGAGCGTCGAGGCGCTCCACGCGGCCATGAAGGTCGAGCTGGGCCTGGAGCCCAAGGCGGCCGACAAGATGATGGAGCCGCTGGCACGCGAGATCAGGAGCGCGGCCTCGGCACTTGGCATGCGCGTGTCGCGACAGCCGTCCTTCGGCGACGTCATGGCGGAGGCGAATCGCGCCCTCGCCCAGATGAACCTCAGCTACGAGGAGCTCACCGCCCGGCTCGAGCGGTCGCTGGCCGAGCGCGAGCAGCTGACCCAGCGACTGCAGGAGGCCAACGCGGCGCTGGAGCGGCTCGCCTACTTCGACCCGCTCACCGGTCTCTGCAATCGTCGTCGCTACGACGCGCTCTTGCGCGACCTGCTCCTGCGCGTCGCCGTGGAGAGGCGCTCGGTCTCGCTGGTGATGATGGATCTCGACAAGTTCAAGGCGGTCAACGACAGCCACGGGCACGCGGTAGGGGACGCCGTTCTCCGCATGTCGGCGACCGCAGTCGTCGGCGCCTGTCGCGACGCCGACATCAAGGCGCGGCTCGGCGGCGAGGAACTGGCGGTGGTGTTGCCCGACACGGACGCCGACGCGGCTTTGGCGGCAGCGGAGAGCTTCCGCGCGGCCGTCGCGGCGGGGAGCGTGTCGACGCCGCAGGGCTTGCTGCGGGTGACCGCCTCCTTCGGGGTGGTCACTTTCGAGGGCGGCGGCACGCAGGTGGACGTCGACCGCCTGGTGCAAGTGCTCCACGACATGTGTGACAAGGCTCTCTACGAGAGCAAACACGCTGGTCGCAACCGGGTGACGATGGGCGGGGTGGTGCGCGAGCCGTCCTGATCGGCGCGACCTAGCCAGGTCGCGCTCGTTCTAGACGGCTCGCTGTCGCCTGCACGCGGTCTCTAGGGGGAGATCGCCCGCATCAGGCGGAGCCGCTCGTCGGCGCCAAGGGCCTCGAAGCCGAGGGTGGCGAAGGCGCCGCCGTCGAGTCCCTCGAGCCGCTCGACGGTCATCGCCGCGCGGAAGATGGCCTTGCCGGCGACGCGCAGCTCCACGCTCTCGACACGCGTGCCGGGCACGAGATCGTCGTCCTCGTCGTAGACCGCGACGCGCGCTGTCCGAGCGCCGAGGGCGGCAACGGCGCGCATGCGGGTGCGGTTGCCGGGCCCGTCCAGTAGCAGGACGGCGCCGTCTATGGGGCGGGCGGGCTCGCGGGCACGCACCTTCAGGGTTGCGCGCTCGCGCTCGGTCACCCACGCGATCAGGCGCTCCTGGTCGCGGGACGCCACGCCCTCGAACTCCACGCCCACGACCTTGTCGGCCTTCCAGACGCCGGAGCGACTGGCGCGCTGCCGGATGGTGGCGGCCGCGATGAACCACCGTCCCGCGTCGAGCGCAAACTGGACCATCTCCAGGGGAGCTCCGGGCACCAGGTCAACGTCGCCCTCGTGGACGCGAAAGGCGGCGCCATTCCCGGACACGTCCACCAGAGTACGCGCACGCACGTCGTCGCCCTGGTGGACGAGCACCTCCATGCCCTCGGGCGCGCGCACCCGGTAGAAGCGGCGGCGCTGCACTCGCAGCAGTCGCGAGGGTAGGGACAGGCGCAGCCCTTCCTTGCTCGAGGCGCTCAGCACGCGCACCTGCGCCGAGACGGGGAGGCTAGCCACCGTGAATTCGATGCGAACCGCGCCGAGTAGGCGCTCGAGGACAAGGTTGCCGTGGATGGGGCGGACGGGCTCGAGGTCGAGGCCCTCGTCGTCGGCGTCGCGCATGGTGGTGACGAAGGACTCCCGGGCGTTTTCCAGGTAGATCTGGACGGGCACGCCGAGATCGGCGGCTGCGCGCAGGAGGTGGTCTCGCACCAAGGGGGGCTGGCTCCCGGACATGCTGCGAGATCGGCCGCTCGCGGCAGGAGTTGAGTGTTGAGCGCTACTTACCCGCCAGGGCGCGGGCTGGGGCATCGTCGAAGAGCCGCTTGATTCGACGGCGGTCGGCAAGCGGCAAGATGGACCAACTTAGGAGGGCGCGGACTAGCTTGCCACGGTGACTCTGCACGCGTACGACTTCCATGGGCCCGGTCGCGATGCACTCGCCGTTGACCCAGAGCTCCACCGCCTCGAGGCGGCGGCCCTCGATGAGTTCGATGTCTGCGTCGTCGAGAGAGATCTCGAGCGTGCCCGGCGCGAGACGCAGCACGACGTGGTCGCGGCTCATCGCGCGCACCGTGGCTTGCTCGACGCCGCGGCTCTTCAGGGCACGCCGCTCCTTGGCGCGCGGGCCGGACTGGCCCCTCACCCAGGCGTCGAGCCGTCGCGCGTCGAGGGGATGGAGATCGAGCAGTTCGATGCCGGCGACGAGGGCCGGGGGGGCGAGGCCGGGGCGCAGGCGGACGTGCTTCACCAGGCCCGCGGTGGTGATTGGGCTGCCGAGCGGAAGGGTGAAGCGGAGGCGGTCGATGGTGGTCCCGGCGGCGAAGCAGTCATCGCTCGTTTCCAAGGCCACGCCGAGGCCGGTGCCTGCGAGGTCGACGATAGCGCGGCGCACCACCCGCTCGCCGCAGCTGAGCAGCACCTCGGCGCGTGCGGGCGCGTCGACGCGGGCAGTGGCTCGGCGCTGGGCCAGGCGTAGGCGCCCGGGTAGCTCGATGTCGAGCCCCTGCTCGCGCGGCGCCCACGCGGCCGACCGGAAGGAGCGAGGGCGCTCGTCCACCTGGAGCGACACGCGCAGGTGCCGGCTCGGGGTGAGGGGTCGGCCCTCGTCGAAGACTAGGCGCGCCCGATGCTCCGAGAGAAAAAAAAGACGCCCTGGACGAGGATGATCGTCGTCGACGAAGGCCTCGACGGCCACGCCACGCGCGTCGGCCTCCGAGAGCTTTCTTCGAAGCTCGGAAATGAAATGTGCCATTACGTGCAGGCCCATTCTAGCCGAACACGGAAAGCCCGCAAAGAGCCAAAAGTCGATAACGGCTCGTCGCGGTCCTTCCGCTTGCCCGGGCGGCGCGGTTAGCCCGCGCCATGCTACTGCCCGATCCCCCCCTCGGTTTGACCTTCGACGATGTCCTCCTCGTCCCCGGCCACTCCACGATCCTGCCGCGGGACGCCGACATCCGCACCCAGCTCACCCGCGGCCTGGCGTTGAACCTGCCGCTGGTGAGCGCGGCGATGGACACGGTGACGGGCGCCGACATGGCGATCGCCATGGCGCGGCTCGGGGGCCTTGGCATCGTCCACAAGAACATGCCAGCGGCCGAGCAGGCCGGTCAGGTGCGGCGCGTCAAGAAGGCCATGACAGGCGTGATCACCGAGCCGGTGACGCTCGGCCCCGAGGTGCCGCTACGCACGGCGCGCGCGCTCATGCGCGAGCATGGGATCAACGGGCTGCCCATCGTCGATGGCGACCGCGTGGTGGGCATCCTCACCAACCGCGACCTGCGCTACGAGCGCAATCTCGACCAGGCGGTGCGCGAGGCGATGACGGCGCGCGACCTTGTCACCTGCCCGCCCGGCACCGACCTCGAGACCGCACGCGACCTGATGCAGGAAAACCGAGTGGAGAAGCTCCTCGTCGTGGGGTCTGACGGCCGCCTGCACGGCCTGATCACCTTCAAGGACGTGGAGGCGACAATCCGTCACCCGCTCGCGGTGCGCGACGCGCGCGGGCGACTGCGCTGCGGCGCGGCCGTGGGCGTCGGGGGCGATCGTGACGAGCGCGTGGCCCAACTGGTGGAGGCCGGCGTCGACGTCATCGTCATCGACACCGCCCATGGTCACTCGGAAGGCGTCCTGCGGGCCGCCAGAGCGGTGCGCGCCGCCTACCCGGCCCTCCAGATCATCGTCGGCAACGTCGCGACCGCAGAGGCCACGGAGGCGTGCATCGACGCTGGCGCAGACGGGGTGAAGGTCGGCATCGGTCCAGGGTCGATCTGCACCACCCGCGTGGTCGCCGGCGTCGGCGTTCCCCAGCTCACTGCGATCAGCGAGGCCGCCCGCGCGGCCGCGCGGCACGGCGTGCCGATCATCGCCGACGGGGGCATCAAGTTCAGCGGCGACGTGGCGAAGGCGGTCGCGGCCGGCGCCGACGTCGTGATGGCAGGCTCGCTCTTCGCCGGCACCGACGAAGCCCCCGGCGAGGTGGTGCTCTACCAGGGGCGTTCCTACAAGAGCTACCGGGGCATGGGCAGCATCGAGGCAATGAAGGCGGGGAGCTCTGACCGGTATTTCCAGGACGACGCGGGCGACCCGGAGGCGGAGACGCGCAAGCTCGTCCCCGAGGGCATCGTGGGACGGGTGCCACACAAGGGTCCCGTCGGCGAGACGGTCTACCAGCTCGTCGGAGGCCTGCGCGCCGCCATGGGCTACACCGGTTGCGCCAGCATCGCCGAGATGAAGGAAAAGGCGAGCTTCGTCCGCATGACCGCCGCAGGCTTGCGCGAGAGCCACGTCCACGACGTGATCATCACCAAGGAAAGCCCCAACTACCGGATGGAGTAGTTAGGCCACGCCGCCCCGGAGATCGCATGAACAAGGTGTACGCGAGCGCGGAGGCCGCCGTCGCCGACATCACCGACGGCGCCACGATCATGGCCGGGGGCTTCGGCCTGTGCGGCATCCCCGAGAACCTCATCCTCGCTCTGCGCGACCGGGGCGTGAAGGGGCTCACCATCATCAGCAACAACTGCGGCGTCGACGACTGGGGGCTCGGGCCGCTGCTTCAGACGCGCCAGATTCGGAAAATGATCTCCTCCTACGTGGGCGAGAACAAGGAGTTCGAACGCCAGTACCTGTCGGGCGAGCTCGAAGTGGAGCTCTGTCCGCAGGGCACCCTCGCCGAGCGCATCCGGGCCGGGGGCGCGGGCATCCCCGCTTTCTTCACGCCCACCGGCTTCGGCACCGTCGTGGCCGAGGGCAAGGAGACGAGGGACTTCGACGGCCGGAGCTACGTGATGGAGAGGGCCCTCGTTGCCGACTTCGCCCTCGTCAAGGCACAGCGCGGTGATCGCGCGGGAAACCTCGTGTACAACAAGACGGCGCGCAACTTCAACCCCATGATGGCCACGGCCGCCCGGGTGACCATCGCTGAGGTAGAGGCGCTGGTGGAGGTCGGCGAGATCGATCCCGACGCGGTCCACACCCCGGGCATCTACGTCAAGCGCGTCCTGCGCGGCCCTTCCTACCAGAAGCGCATCGAGCGCCGCACGGTGTCGACCCCCACTGGCCGGGAGGCCTAGCCAAATGCCGCTAACTCGCGATGGAATCGTCAAGCGCGCCGCGGAGGAACTCCGCGACGGCTACTACGTCAACCTCGGCATCGGCATCCCCACGCTCGTGGCGAACTTCATCCCCCTGGGCATGGACATCGTGCTGCACTCGGAGAATGGCCTCTGCGGGATGGGTCCCTTCCCCGCCGAGGCCGAGGTCGATCCCGACCTTATCAACGCCGGCAAGCAGACCGTCACCGCGCTGCCGGGCTCGAGTTTCTTCTCCAGCGCCGACAGCTTCGGCATGATCCGTGGCGGCCACATCGATCTCACCATCCTCGGGGCGATGCAGGTGAGCGCCTCGGGCGACCTCGCCAACTGGATGATCCCCGGTAAAATGGTGAAGGGCATGGGCGGCGCGATGGACCTGGTCTCCGGCGCTCGACGTGTCGTCGTGACGATGGAGCACACGGCCAAGGGCGAGCCGAAGCTGCTCCCAGCGTGCAACCTGCCGCTCACCGGGGTGGGCTGCGTCGACCTGCTGATCACGGACTACGGCGTGTTCACGTTCAAGGGCGGCTTGACGCTCGCCGAGATCGCGGAAGACCTGTCCCTCGAGCAAGTGCGCGCGGCGACGGGCGCCACCTTCGCGGTGGCACCCGAGCTGCGGAGACTTCCGCTCGCCTAGCCCTTGACGGCGGGACGGAGCGCCACGCGGGCGCCTCGGGGCCCGGGCACGCCACCCTTGAGGAACACCAGGTTGCGCTCCGCGTCGATCTTCACGATCTTGATGTTCTGCACCGAAACCTTCCGGTCGCCCATGTGACCCGGCATCTTGGTGCCCTTCATGGTCATGCCGGGGGTGAGGCGGGTGCCGATCGAGCCACCGTGCCGGTAGTACTCGTGCACGCCGTGGCTGCTGCCGAAGCCCGCGAAGTTGTGGCGCACCATGACGCCCTTGAAGCCCTTGCCCTTGCTCTGGCCCTGCACGTCGACCAGGTCGCCCACCTTGAAGAGGTCGCCGATGGACAGCTGCGCGCCGGCGGCCGCGCTCGCGGCGGCGGCGGCGGTGACCCGGAACTCGTGGATGTACTTGGGCAGCGCGACGCCGAGCTTCTCGGCTCGGATCGCGTTGCTGCGGGCGGCCTGCTTCTTCTTGCCCTCGCCCGCGCCGAGCTGCAGGGCGTTGTACCCGTCCTTGCCGGCGGTGGTCTTGACCTGGAGGATGGTGTTGGGGGTGACCTCGACCACGGTGACACCGTGCACGGTGCCGGTGTCGTCGTAGATCTGGATCATGCCAAGTTTCTTGCCAATCAAACCAAGCTTTTCGTTCGCCATCTGACACCTCGCATTGGACGGCCCTGCCGTCGTACGAAAAAGGCCTCCCCGGGATGGGGGGCCGCGCGCGGTTAGCGTGGCGCCGCGGGGCGCGCAAGCAGGGCTAGAAGCCCGAGGCCTGGAGCTCGATGACGTAGTCGGGCTCGGCGGGGTCGTTGCTGATGATGTGGAGCACGTTCTGGTCGAGCGACTTCCATGCCAGTTCGATGCACTCGGCCACGGCGTCGTAGGTGAGCGAGAAGCTGGTGCTGTCGCCCGGGGCGAGCGAGGTCATTCCCCCCCAGCCGCTCACGTAGAACTCGCCGCAGGTGGAGAACATGTCGTTGTTGACGTACACGCTGTTGACGGTGAGCACCTGGTCGCCGTCGTTGCTCACCACGATCGTCCGCGTGTCGGGGCCGAACCAGGCGGCGAAGTCGGTGATGGCGTAGGGGTCGCCTCCGGTGTCGACGTCGATGCGGGGCGCGCACACCGTGCATCCCTCTTCCGCGCCGCCGCTCAGCGCCACGTCGAGGTTGCGCTCGTCGGGATCGTCGGACTCGAGGGTGAGCTTCGCGCTGTACAAGCCAGCGGCGCTGGGCTCGAAGTACACCTCGAGCGTGCGCTCGTCGCCCGGGTCGATGGCGTCGCCCGGGTCGAGGTTCCCTCGCGTCGTGAAGGCGCTGTCACTGGTGGCGAAATCGACGATGGTGAGCACGTCGTCGCCCACGTTTCGCACGGTGAGCGACTGCATCTCCGTGTCGCCCACGGTGAGGGTCGAGAAAGTCAGGGAGGTGGGATCCACGCTGATGTCGCCCGCGGGACCGGAGTCGTCGGGCGCCTCGTCGCTCGCGCTGCCCGCCAGCGCCACGTCGAGAGCTTCGTCGCCGGTGGAAAGCGTGACGACCCCCGCGTACTCCCCTTCAGCTTCGGGCTCGAAGGAGAGGGTGAGCACCTCGCTCGCTCCCGGGCCCACGTCGAGCGACGACAAGTCGAGGCTGAACGCCTCGCCCTCGAGCACGGCCTCGACCTTCACCTCGGCGCTCCCCTCGTTGCTGAGGGTGAGTGACTCCTCGCGCATGTCGCCCGGCTGAACCTCACCAAAGTCGATGAAGGTCGAGCTCACCCCGAGGTCGCCCACCTCGCCCGGACCACCCGAGTCGCTCGCCGTGTCCTTGCCACCGGGGACGCCCTGCAGGCCGAAGCACGCTAGCGCGAAGAGGATCAACGACCCTCCGAGTTCAGAAGGTGTACTTCAGGCTACCCGCGGCGTTCACGCCGAGATCGCTGAAGCCGTTGACCACGTAGAACACGTCGGCGTCGACGCCCAGGGAAACGTGGGAGAGCTTGGTGTAGTACTCGAAGCTGGGCCCGCCGAAGGCGTACACCATGGGGAGGTCGTGCTTCTGCGGGTCGCCGCCGTAGGTCCCCAGGATCTCCTCCTGGTAGTGCGTGGGCTCCAGCAGGAGCGGGCTGTACATCGCGCCACCGCCGGCGCGGGCTCCGATGCCAACGCGCCGCGTGGGGTAGACCGAGAACTCGAGGGAGGCCTGGGCGGAATAGGTCCGCAGGTCGCCCTGGGTACACGCGTAGCTGCCGCCCACGACTTGGCAGCCAGCGGCGGCCTGGACCGACCAGTCGAGCCCGTTGTGTACGCCCTGGTTGAGCGCGAGCTCCCACGCCATCGAGTGCTTCTCGTTGTCGACGAAGTCCTGGCCGAAGGCGATGCCCACCAGCGTGCCGGGCTGCACGGCGGCTCCGGCGCCCTTGTCGGTGCCGAGGTCGAGGAGGTAGAGCGCGGCGCCCACGTTGGCCTTGGCGTAGAAGCCGCGGACGATCTCGCGGAGGCGCGCCTCGTCGTTGGCCTTCGGGAGTTCCTCGCCGTCGTCTTCGTCTTCGTCTTGCGCGACGGCCACTAGCCAGTCTTCGACCGGCGCCTCGTCGGCAAAGGCGGGCGTTGCGAGGACGGCAATCGGGAACAGCAGCATCAGGACCTCGACGGGGCGCGTGGGCTTATCACGCTACCCGGGGGAGAAGATGAACGGGTAGGAGACGATGACGATACCGCCGCCCTTGGGCTCGGGGAACTGGAAGCGCATGAAGCGGCCGTTGATGCAGGACTCGACGGCGGGGCTGTTCATCGTCGAGGACTTCGTCGTCGCCGAGGACACGGTGCCGTCCTTGGCGATGACGAACTTCACCGTGATCTTGCCGCCAAGCGCCGGGTTCTTGGTGAGCTCGCGCTGGTAGCAGTACCGGATCTGGTTCATGTTGCGCTTGATGACCGCGTCGATGAGCGACTTGTCGAGCGCGCCGAGGATGATGGGGTCGCCACCGATGGTACCGATGCCGCCCTCGCCCTTGCTGCCGAAGTTGCCACCGCCCGAGCCGTAGCCGCTCGCGCCCGACCCACGGCCACGGGTGCCGAGGCCGCCGAGACCGTCGGCCGTGCCGCCACCGCCGAGGCCGGAGCCACGGCCGCCGAGGCCGCCCGATCCGATCTGCGTGCCCTTGGTACCGATGAGGCCGCCGATGCCGCTCATGGTATCGGCGTTGAGGCCGGTGGCGCCGAGCGCCGCGTCGAGCGCTGAGTCGTTGCGAAGCGATCCGAGCACGCCGGCGTTCTCGGCGATCTCCTTGTCCAGTTGCTGCTTCTGCATCTGGACCTTCTCACCCTTGGCCTTGTCCTGCTTGGCATCCTTCTTGCCGACCTTGCCCTCTTCCTTCTTGGCCTTCGCGCCCTCGCCGGCGTCGGGGTTCTTGTCTTCCTTCTTGTCGTCCTTCTTCTCCTGTTCCTTCTGGAGGAGGAGCTCGACCATGCGGTCGTCGAGGCCATGACGGGAGCTGTCGGGAGGCGGCGGGACGAAGGCGATCGCGATGCCGAGCATGAAGGCGATGAAGCCCATGAAGCCGACGATGCCGACGAGCGGCCAGTCGATGTTGCTCTGGGTCTTCGCGGCCGGCTTGCCCGGGTACACCTGGTGCGCGACGAACAGGGTGGGGCCGAGGTCGACCACGAGGCGAGCGTCCTCGGTGATGTCGACGGTGAGCATGCCATCGCCGCCCTTCTTGGCGGTGCCGTCGGCGAGGAGCTCCTCGAAGCTGCGGCGCGTCTCGCCCACGTCGACGAAGCCGGCCCAGCGGTCGGAGATGCGCGCCACCCAGCGCCCGCTCTGGTTCTCGAAGAGGCGGAAGTTCGGGTTGGGGAGGAACTCGACCGGGACGAAGAAGTCGGACTGCGGCTTGGTCGCCATAATGCTCTGGGCGAGGCCGGAGCCCACCGTGATGGGGCGCATCCGCGCGTACTTGACATCAACCACCGAGTCGCCGAAGACCTGCGCCACCTCGAGCACTCGACCGCGGCTGCGGTCGGCCGCCGGGTCGTTGGCGGAGGCGCTGGCCCGCATGACGAAGGCCATCACGTCTTCCTCGGGCTCGTCGTCGTCGGTGACGACGGGCTCGCCCTCGGGGGCGGCGTGGTCGTCGCCCAAGCTCCCTGCGGCCGGGGTCGCAGGCGCGGAGTCGTCGGCCACCTGTCGCTCGCCCTCGGGCAGACCGACGACAATGCGCACCGAGCCGATGCTGATGGCGTCGCCGTTGCTCAGGATCACGTTGCTCACGGCCGCGTCGTTGACGCGCGTGCTCTGGTCGCCCACGAGGTCGAGCAGCTGCACCGCCCCCTCGTCGGTGACGTTGATGACCGCGTGAAGGTCCTGCAGCCCCGGGTCTTCGATTCGCAGCATCGCCGCGGGACCCTTGCCGATGGTGACGCTCTCGTGCCGCAGTTCCTCGCGCCGCACGAGCGTGTCGCCATTGTAGATCTCGAAGGTCAGCGAGATCGCGGTGTTTCCGGCCATGGTCGTTCCTCTGGAATGCGCGGCCCCGGGCCGCGCGGCTGCGCGTGGGCGGGTGGGCGGAGGTCTACTTGACCTCGTCGATCGACTGTTCCATCTCGCTGTTGAAGTCGTAGCGGAGCTTGATCAGCGGATTGAACTGGGCCTTCTTTCGATCTAGCACGAGGGCGCTCTGGGGCTTCACCAGCTCGCCGCTCACGTCGAGGCCCTCGAAATCGATCTCGGTCTTCTGCTTGTACACGACCTTCCGATCGTCGTCTCCGCCCTCGTCCTGCGCGAGCGCCGCAGGCGCGTAGACGAGGATCGAGGCGAGAGCGAGGCGGGGGACGAGTTTGGTCATGCACGACTCCGAGCGGCGAGATTGTTCCCGACCACGTGGCTTGGGACAATAGGGGCGACGAAAGGTTCCCGTCAAAAGGACGGGCAGCAGAATGCTACTGCGGTGAGGGCGCCGGAGCCGGCGGTGCCGGTGCCTCCGCGGGCGCGGGCGCCTCGGTGGGCGCTGGGGCGGCGGTGCACGCGGCGAGCGCGTCGGCCAACTGGAGCTTGGCGTCGTCGACGAAGGTCTTCATGTCGTTCGCCATTGAGGCGTCGTTCTCGGCGATCACCGGCTTGGCTTGCTCGATGACGATGGGCACCACCTCGAAGACGTCGGGCCGGTTGGTCATGACGCAGTCCTGATTCTTCGCGAGATCGGCCTCCATCTTGGCGATGTCGGCCGCCATTTCCTTGAGCAGGGCCTTGGCGCGCTCTTCGCGCTCCTTGGCCTCCTTCTCCTTCTCCGCGGCGATGCGCTTGCGCTCCTTTTCCTCCTCCTCGAGCTTCTTCACCATCTCGATCTCGGTGAGGAGCGGGTCGTCGGGGGAAAGCTGGCCGACCATCTGCTTCTGGAAGTCTTCCAGGATGCCTCGCGCCTTGTCGAACTTCTTGGTGTAGCGGGAGTGCAGGGTGCTCGCGTTCATCACCAGCGTGCGGTTCTTCGAGTCGCGCTTGAGCAGGTCGTCGTAGATCTTGGCGGCCTCGTCGTAGGCCTTGGTGCCGCGCAGCGCGATGGCATAGCCCATCATGATGTCGACGTTGCCGGGGTATTCTTTCGAGATCGGCTCGAAGCACTGCAGCGCCAGGTCATAGTCGCCTGAGTTGAGCGCGGTGTAGCCGAGGTTGAGGTTGGCCTGGAGGTTGTTCGGGTCGATCTTCAGCGCGGTTCGGAACTCCTGGATCGCGGCCGGTTCGTTCTTCTGGGCGAGGTAGGTGACGCCCATGTTGTTGTAGATGCCCGGGTCGGCGTCGTTGAGCGAGCGGGCCTTGTCAGCCGCCAGCGTGCTCATCGCGTAGTTCCCCTGCGCGTAGTAGGCGCGGGAGAGGTTGCGGTAGGCGCCCACGTTCTTGGGGTCGCGGGCCAGTACTTCCTGCGCGGCGGCGACGGCCTCGTCGTAGCGCTTGGCGGCGGTGAGGGCGTCGACGAGGTTGTTTCGCACCTCGAGGTCGCTCGGGTGGCTCTCGACGTACTTCTGGTACACGTCGACGGCCTCGCTCGCCTTGCCGTTCGCCGCCAGCGTGCCGCCGAGGTTGTAGATGGCGGCGTCGTAGTCGGGCTTCAACTCGAGCGCCTTGCGGTAGCAGGCCTCGGCCTTGGGGAGGTCGCCGGCTCGCTCGGCGGCGAAGCCGCAGTTGAACCAGGCCTTCACGAAGCCCGGGTCGGCCGTGGTGGCGGACTCGAACTTCGCGAGCGCGGCGTTGTAGTCGACGGTGCCGCCGCCGTCCCCGAGGAGCTTGACGCCGGCGGCGAACTCCGCCTTGGGATTCACCACCTGACCGGCGGTGAGGTTGGTGTTGGCCGCGTTCTTGCCGCCACAGCCGACAAGCACGAGCGCGATGAGTAGGGTGCGGTACATGGGGCGAGTTGTCTCCTGTCCTGCCTAGGGGGCGGACTCGAAGGAAGCGAGCTTGGTGGACGGCGCGGCATACCGCGGGGCCGGGACGGTTTCGAAGAGGCCGGGGTACTCGTCGGGCGCGATGACGCCCAGGCGGCGCGTGGCCTCGGCGGTGTCGTCGTTGTAGATACTCAGCTCGAAGGCCTTGTCCAGCGCCGCCTGGTAGCCGGCCGCCGCCTTCTGAGCGGCGGGGTAGGCCTTGTCTTCGAGGGCCATGCGGTAGATCTCGGCCTGATCTTCGGTGAGGTAGGACGGGACGTGCGAGGTAAGCAGGCTCTCACCTAGGTTCTCGTAGGCGCGGCCGAGGCGCACGAGGCTCGCGAGACCCCAGCGGCCCGCGCCGGTCGCGATGATCTTGTTGTAGGTGGCCTCGAGGGCGGTGATCGCCTTCGCCTTGTTCACCAGCTGCTCCTTCAGCAGCTTGTCGACCTGCTTCTGCGGAAGCTTCTTGTCGCCGGGGCCGTTGATCTTCATCGCGATGTAGGCGTTGTACTCGGGCTCGGCGAGAATGAACATCATCTGGCCCTGCGCCTCGGTCGCGATGTCGCCGGCCTTGGCACCCGTTTTCGCAGCGTCGCTCGCGGCCTTCTCGAACCAGGCCAGCGAGTCCTTCCAGTGCTGCGTGATCTTGGCGGCCTGGCCGATCTTGTCCATCATGAGGCCGTAGCGAAGGCGGCAGAACATCTGCTCGTCGATGGTCGCGTTGGCGGGGGGCTTGGTGTAGTAGCCGAGGTAGATCTTGGAGGCCTCGGCCCACTTCCCGTGCGACTCGTAGATCTTGGCGATCTCGAGGTTCACGCCGTTGATGTTGGACTTGCTGGGGAAGGTCGTGACGTACTGCTGATAGTCCTTGATCGACTGCTCCCACTGGCCCAGCGCGCTGCGGAACAGCGCCGCCGAGTAGATCGCGTCGGAAGCGCCGGCGTGCGCCTTGTCGAGCGCGAACAGCTTCTCGTACCAGGACGCGGCGTCGTCGAAGTCGGCCAAGGACTCGTAGTTGAAGCCGAGCGCGGCCACCTGGTCCTTGAAGTACTTGGACTTGGGGAACTTCTCGATCAGCTCGTGACGGACCTTCATCTCGTCGCGCGTGTTGCCCAGATCGTGGTGGTAGACGCTGGCGTTGTTGAGCGCGAGGTCGGCATTCGTCGAGGTGGGGAACTCCTTGTAAAAGGCCCAGTAGTCGGTGGCGCCCTTCGCCTTGTCGTTGGTCTTCTTGAAGGCTTCCTCGATGAGCTTCAGAGAGGCGTTCTCGTAGATGCCGTACACCTCCTTCTTGAAGTCGGAGGAGCCCAGGCCCGCCTGGTCGTAGAAGGCCTTGCCCACCTCCTTGAGGCTCGGCCAGTCCTGGACGAGCGCGAAGCTGTCGAGGATGAGGTTGGCGGCCTGCTCGGCTTCCTTGGATTTCGGGTCCATGCCGATGACGACGCGGAAGCGGTCGGACGCCTCCTTGAACTGGTTCTTATAGTAAAGGAGGTAGGCCGACCGGTAGATGATGTTGCGGACCTTGCCGTCGTCGGGGAAGAGTTTGGCGTACTGGTCGAGCGAGGCCAGGAGCTTCTTCTCCCAGTCGCTGAGCTCGATGGCGGCGGTCTTGTTGCCGGGGTCGGGTCCACCACCGGCGGCCTTCGATTCCTTCTTCACCATCTCGTCGGCGGCGAAGATCGACGACTCGGCGCAGAACTTGGAGTGCTGACCCTTCGGGTCGACGGCCACCACCTTCATGTACTGGGCGTAGGCCAGGTCGAACTTCTTCAGCTTGTACAGCAACTCGCCGTAGGCGTAGCGCATGTCGTAGCTGTACTTGGAGTCGGGGAACTCATCGAGGTAGGTGGCGTAGGCGCCCTCGGCCAGCAGGAGCACCTTCTTGGCCGCGTCGCCGCTGAGCTTCTTGCCCTCGATCTGGTAGTTGGTCGCGACGGTGCGGAGGTTCTTCTCGATGAACTCGCCGGCCGTCTTGAGCGCTTCGGTGTTGCTCGCGTTGGCGCGGGCCCAGGCGCTGTTCTTGCCGTAGGTGGAGCGCAGACGGTCGATCTCGGCGATCGTGTCTTCCTTCCTCCCCATCTTGGTGAGGCACTGGATGATCTCGTTCTGGTAGTCGGGGGCGTTCGCGGCCTGGGGCGCCTCGGTGATGAGGCGGCGGTAGGTCTGGATCGCCTGCTCGAACTTGCCCTGCTCGAAGTACGTCGCCGCGAGGCGCTTGAGCATGTCGCGGATGAGCTCGGGCTTGCCGAGCTTGTTGAAGTACTCGTAGGCCTCGTCGAGGTCGCCGGCGTCGGCGAAGAAGCGGACGAGGTCCTTCAGGGCCTCTTCCTGGAGCTGCACGTTGGAGCGGCCACTCTGCCCGGCCGCCTCGAGCTTCGTGGAGTAGTCGACGACGGTCTTCATCGTGTCGATGGACTTGCCGTACTCGCCGACGTTGTACCAGCACCAGGCCAGCTTGTAGTTAGCGAAGGCGTACTTGTCGTAGTCCTTGTAGGCGGCGGCGCGCTGGTAGGCCATCAGGGCCTTCATCGCCTCGTTCTTCTCGAAGTAGTACTCGCCGATCAGCAGGTAGGCATCGGGGATGAAGCGGCTGTCGGGGTAGGTCTTGACCAGCCGGGTGAGCTCGATGTTCGCCTCGTCCTTCTTCTTGGCGTCGTTGTTGGCGTTGGCGATCTCGTTGAGCGCTTGCCCGAGGTAGAACGTGGCCTCGTCGGCGCGGGCGAACTGGGGGTAGTTCGCGAGGATCTGCTTGTATAGTTTGACTGACTTCTCCTGCCAGCCCGACGACTCGACGTGGACTTGTGGCACCTGCTCGGGCGAGCAGCCCTGGGTGTTGAAGCACTTGTCGTACTCTACCTGGTACCCCTCCATCTCCCCCTGGTAGAGGTAGCGCCCCTTCTCGAAGTAGAGGTCGGCCAGGCGCAGGAGCATCTCCGCCTTGGTGTCGCCCTCGACCGGGCTGTCCTTCAAAAGCTGCTTCAGGCGCTCGATGGACTCGTCGCGGGCAGCGTTGGCCTTGGCCTCGAGTTCCTTCTGGGCCGCGTCGCGAGCGGTGATGTCGGTGCTCTTGAGCACTCGACGCTCGCTCTTGCTGTCACGGCTCTGCGCATAGGCCTCGCCTGGCAGGGCGGAGCCCGCGAAGGCCGCGAAGGCCAGGGCGAGAAGGAACGAAGAACGCAAAGAAATTTGGCGGAACATGATCCTCGACTCCAGGGAGCGCCGGCGTCAGACAGTCAAGAGGGAGAAAAGTTCTAACGGCGAGGGACTACTTGCACTTCGCCTGCTCGGTGTATCGATACCATCCGAGCTCGTCCTTCCAGAACTCGCCGTTGAAGGGCCAGTAGATGAACTTCGGCGAGGTGGCGAAGTCGATGTCGACGTCCTTGGAGGTGTCGACCATGTCGATGTTCTGGAGGCGGTAGGTGTAGTCGGCACGGCGGGCGTCGACGACCTCGAAGCGGATGATCTGCGCCTGGCCGATCAGGTCGCCGAGCTGCTTCGCCAGGTCGACCATGTTGCGCAAGAGCGCGCGGCCGGCACGCTTCTTGAGGCGCTCCCGGCTCTCGGCGATGATCTTCAGCAGGGACTCGCCGACGGCGTTCTTCCATTGCGTCTTCTGCGCGCCGATCAGCTCTTCCTCGCGGTCGAGCAGCCCGAGGTGGCTGACGAGACCCGCGAGCTCCTGGTCGCGCAGGAGCCGCGCGAACACCGGCTTGGGGATGGTGGTGTCGCCCTTGCCCTCGAAGTACCGCTCGTAGGCCTGGTCGGCGAGTTCCTTGCCCTCGTCGGTCGAGTACGTCTTCAGCACGTCCTTCAGCTCGGTGTGGACCGGGGTGAAGGTCTGCTCGAACTCGAGGAGGGTACGCTCGACGTCGCTGAAGGCGCACAGGTTGAAGTAGGTCAACGCCTTGAGCACCGTGGCCTCGGGCACAAACTCCGTTTCGCGGAAGTATGGGCTTTCCACGGTGAGGATCTGACCGAGCGTGAGGTTCAGGTCGTTGCGCATGAAGCTGGCCCACGCCGACTCGAACTGAGCCTCGGGCCAGTAGACGGAGTCGCGAGGCACCTGCCCGTAGTAGGTCTGGGCATCGGCATAGCTTTCGATCCCGTAGTAGATGCGGGCGATATTCAGTACGCTGAGGTCGCGGAGCCGGTCGAGGGCCTGGAGTTCCTGGAGGGTGGGGGCCTCGGCGTTGGTGCGAGCCACCTCGGTGAAGGCCTTGTGGGCTGACTTGAGCTTGCCCTGCTTGTGGTTGATCACGCCCTCGAGGTACTTCGCCCGGGTGTAGAGGTCGGACTTCTCGCTCACCTGCCCGAGCATCTTCTTGGCGTCGGACAACTTGTCCTGCTCATACAGGCGCACGCCGAGCAGGTAGTAGAGGTTGTTGCGGGCCGAGCGCGGGAACTCCTCGGGGGGCACCTTGGCAACCACCCGCTCGAGGTCGCTGCGGTCGCCCGTGTACGCCGAGATCGCCACGAGCTTGGGGAGGGCGTACTTGAAGTAGGCGCTGCCGGTGCCCTTCTTGAGCACCTCGATGAAGTAGTACTGGGCCGAGTGGTACATGCCCCCGTCGAAGAGCGAGAGACCCATGTAGTACAGGATCTTCGTTTCCTTGTCGGGGAAGGCGTTCTCCTTCATCAGGTCGTGGAGGCACAGCGACGACGACTGCCACTTCTTCGCCTTGTACTGCTTGATGCAGTCACCGAGCGCCTCGGGGTCGCGGCCCTCGTACTCCTCGTCGTCGCCGCCCTTGTCGGTGAGCTCCGACTTGCTCGACGACTTCGATCTCTTGCCGACCTCCGCCTCCTTGTCGAAGGACTCCCTGGAGCTTGACTTGGAGCTCTTCGGCGCCTCCTCCTCGGCCTCTTCCTCCTCGGCGGGCGCGGAGTTCTTGCTGATGGACCTCTTGACGGCCGCGATCACCCCGTCGGGGGCGCCCTCGTTGGTGAGGCAGCGGACAAAGTCGGCGCTGAAGGTCTCTCCCGAATCTTCGATCGTCTGCACCACAATCGACTCGGGGACGTTGACGTTCACCATGTTCATCACCTCGTCGCACGTGAGAGCGTGCGCCGGGGCCGAGAGGGCGAGCCAGAGAAGTGCAGACATCACTTCATCCCCGGGAAGAAGAAGGACACGTTGGCCTGGACGATGAGGTTGTTCTTCATCTCGAGCGTCTCAGAGTTGATGACCTCGATGTAGGTCATGGACTTCACCTCGGTGCGAAGCGCGAGCGACTCGCTGAAGGCGATGCGCGCCCCGCCGCCGATGGTGGTGGTGGGGTGAACCTGGTTCTCGGTGCGCTCGGCTTCCTCGACACCCACCGCCTGGAGGGCCACCAGGTCGTCGACGGTGTTGGTGGCGCCGAGGCCGAAGGTGCCGTAGATGTCGAAGGCGAAGATCTTGTCGCCCACGGCGGCCTTGCCATAGATCGGCGCGAACTGAAGCCCCAGGCTTCCGTGCCCGGTGAGCCGGGAGATGTCTGGGGAGACGCTGTTCTTCTCGAGCAGCTGGCAAGAGAGCGGCTTCCAGTCGGGGTCGTCGCAGCCGCCGTCGCCGAGTATGGGGGCGTAGCCGACCTGGACCTCGATCGCGAAGATCTCGGTGGCGTGGTAGTCGAACACGCCGCCGATGATGTAGCGGTTGAGGAAGGGGTCGTTGGCCACGAGGCCAATCGATGGGCCCACCTCGTAGCGGTGGAGCTTCATGAAGGTCTTGGGTTGAATGGTCTTGATGACCTTCTTCCTGGCCTTCTCCTCGATGACCTGCTTCTCGCTGACCTTGACGGCGGCCTTCTCCGCCTTGACCGAGTCTCCTGGCTCATCGTCGTCGCCACCGCCGTCGTCTTCGGCGACAGCGGGGAAGGGGGCGGCGGAGGGGTGCGCCTCGCCCTCGGCGGCGAGGGCGAAGGAAGCGAGCAGCGCGAACGACAACGTGAGGCTCAGCATGGGTGGGCTTGCTCCGCCGCTTTAGAAGTTGAAGGCGCGCGACTTCATCCTGGGGATGAAGATGCTGACGCCTGCGCTGGTGATGAATTGGCTCTGGATCTCGCTGTCGAGCGCCTCGGGCTGGCCCGTCTGCGGGTCGATGTTGCCGTAGTCGGCTTCCTTGCCGATGTAGGCCAGCGTGCGCGCGTCGAGCTTGAGCGCGATGGACTGGCTCAGGAAGAAGTTGAGACCGACGCCGAGATTGAGCGCCGGCGTCGCGACTGGATCGGAGGGGATGAGCGAGACAGGATCTGCCCCCTCGACGCCGCTCTTGTAGTCCTCGCTCACGACGGCGACATCCTTGCGGACGAGTAGGAGCCCGAGCCCGGCCGTGCCGTACACGTCGAAGTTCATTACCCCTTCGCCGATCAGATTGATTTTTCCATAGACCGGGGCGTAGCGGAGGCTGAAGGCCGCGCCGCCCTGCAGGCTGTCGAGCGGCTGCTGGAAGGTGGTGTTCGGGTCGCCCTGGTAGGCGATGTCGAGCAGGGTCTTGGCGAGGTTCTTGACGCCGGCGTTGCCCAGGGCGGGGGCGTACAAGAAGGCGCCCTCGACTGCCACCTGCTCGCTGAAGTGGTAGGCAAGATGCACGCCGCCGACGGGGTTGTCGACGAAGGAGTTGCTGGGGACGTAGCCGAAGGTGGGCGCGATCTCGAACCGATTGCCCTTCAGGAAGAAGCGGTTCTCGATGGCCTGGGGGAGGACTTGCTTGCCGTTGAACTCGGCGAGCGCCTCCTCCGCGGCGTTGGATTCCTTCGCCTCCGCGCTCGCGGGCAGCGTCGCGCCCAGCGCGAGCGCCGACAGCGCCAGGGCGGGGATGGCGAGTGCGCTCAGCGAGCGCGCCAGGGGTTGCAGCAATCGGCCTGCAGGCGTCATTCCAGCTCTCCAGCGTGCCCTCGGGCTCGGGGGGGGGTAGCCGAGGGCGCCGCACCATAGCACGGTTGCCCAGGTTAGGCTCCGCTCCGGGAGGTCAGCCTGACGCCAGGGATGCTCGTCGTGGGTCTCGCCTTCGCGGCTGGCGCGCCGAGCTTGGAGGGGCCGCAGGGCCCGGTCGCCGAGGCCGGGGCCGTCGTGCTGCAACTGAGCGGCAGTGGCTCCTTGCTGATCGACTCCTGCGCGCCGGTGGAGCTTGAACGTCGCGAGGGCAAGGCCTGGGTGGGTGTCGCCACGGCCCCGTGCGAGCGTAGCCAGCCTGCAACAGTGGTCACCGGCCCGCTGACGCTCACCTTGCCCGCGCCGGCTCCCGGTGAATACCGCGGCGTGGTGGCCTGGGGCTCGAGCTGCGCCGAGAAGCTTCCCTTTCACCTGGCGGCTTGCAAGAAGCTGGGCGTGGCACGCTCGGGGCCCTTCACCGTGGAGACCCCGCCGGCAATGCCGGAGCCTCAGTCGCCGTAGACGACGGTGATGCTGGCCCAGCCCATGCCGCCGCGACGGTCGCGGACGACTACCCAGAGCGACTGCGCCGCGAGGGTAGGCTCGCCCGGGGCGGTGAACTCCACCTCGGCGTCGGGCCACACGGCATAAGGCTGGTCGAAGCTTCCTTCCTGCAAATAGAAGGTGGCGTACGGCTCCTCTTCGCGTTCCTCGTCCTGCCCCGCCGAGTTGCGATAAGCATAGGTTTCGACGGAGCCCTCGGCCATCGCGTAGCCCAGGGTGTAGGTCTTGCCCGGCTCGACACGGATCGTCGCCCCCTCGGGCACCACGTAGCCGCCGATGCTCAGCGCCGTCACCACCGGGTTGTCGTTCGGCGTCGTGGCGAGCGAGACCGGCACGCGCTTGTAGGCGACCTCGATGTCGGCCTCATCCACGTTCTCCTTGTCCGGGAAGGCCATGATGTAGACCATGCCGAAGGTGCCCTCGAGCTTGGCGTCGTCGTCGAGGGCGTCGAGGTAGTCGCCGGGGACGGTCCAGGAGGGGGCCAGGTACGGCAGGAAGCCGATCATCCCCGCCTCTGCGAGCGTGGCGGGGTCGATCTCGCCCCCCTCCGCGCCCTCGAGCAGGGCGGGATCGACCTCGCAACCGTAGTCGCTGGAGAGCTCGGCGGAGCAGGCGAACCAGGCGCTCCCGGCCAGCGGCTCGACCGGCGACACGATGAGGGAACTGAAGGTGACGGTGTCGCCGGGGCGAGGCTCGGCCGGCTCGGCGGCCACCGCGAGCACGCGCAGGCGATCGACCTGCCAGGACTGGGACAGCTCGTCGGCCGCGCAGGCGAGGAGGAAGATGACCATTAGAACTCCACCTTGGCCTCGAAACCGGGGCTGGGGATGAAAGGGAGCCCACTGAAGTAGGTCTTCTCGGTGTAGTCGTAGTTGTACTGCTCGAACTCTGGGTTCTCGCCGTGGAGCGCGTTGATGAGGTCGAGGTAAAGCAACAGCTGCCAGGACTTGAAGGTGAACAGCTTGTCAATCCTCCCCGACACGGCCCAGTACGGGGGGAGGCGCTCGGAGTTGTACGCGCTGCTCTGGAAGGCCTGGTAGTAGTCCTGGTCGATGTCGTAGACCCCCAGCGCGTAGGGCGTCGTCGGGTTCCCCGTGGTGTACTGGGCCTTGAGGCCGGCGCTGAGGTCGTAGGGCAGCCGGTAGCTCGCGACCAGCACGAGGATGTGAGTCTGGTCGAAGTTGAAGGGGTACCACTCGTCGCCGGGGTGGTCGCGACGCTCGCTCTTGCTCAGCGTGTAGGACACCCAGCCGTACAGGTTGCCGACCGGATCGAGCCGCGCCATGAGCTCCGCGCCGTACACGCGTCCGACGCCCTCGTTGACGAAGTAGTTGTCGTCGAGGCTGCCGAAGTCGGAGTTGGTGACGATCAGCCCCGTGAGATCCTTGTAGAAGGCTTCCACGTCGACCCGGAAGGCCGACCCGATCTGCTGCTCCAGGCCGAGGCTCGTGGCCCAGGACTGCTCGGCATCGACGTTCGCGTCCCTGTCGTCGGGGCGGTAGTTCTGGTAGGGCTGGGGTGGCTGGTGGTACAGCCCGGTCGAGCCCTTGAGCCAGGTGCTGTGACCGAGTCGCCACCGGGTGGAGAAGCGGGGGTCGACGGCGAAGACCTCGTTCTCGCCCGGGATGTTGACGTACATCGCGCGCACCCCCGC
>VGRE01000011.1 GCA_016875435.1 Deltaproteobacteria bacterium
CGGGCGGCGATGCCTCCGCCACGGCTTGCGCCCTCGACCTGGACACCGGCCCCTCGGTGCTCGCCAACGTCGATGGCGTGTACCGCTACGGCTTCGACCCCGACTCGCCGGCCCCCAGCTTCGAGGCCGACGAGGCCTACCCCTACGACGCGAGCGACCTCGACTCATGGGCCGACGACAGCGGCACCACCACGGTGATCGCCGACGCGGCGCTCCGCCGCGTGATCATCGTGGAGGGCGACGGCAACGAGGTGCAGCTCGGCACCGCTCTCGACAGCCCCACCATCGCCAGCGCCTCGCGCACGGGGGACGGGAGCTACCTCGTGGCGTGGGTCAACAGCGACGCCAGCGTCCGCGTGGCCTGGGGCTCGGAGGTCGACGGCTGGACCTACCAGGACGTGGCCATCAGCGCCGGTACCCCAACGGGCGTGGCGGCGTGGTCCAACGGCGACGAGGGCCTCATCGCCGTGACCACCGAGTCGTCGCTGCTGGTCGGCACCTATGATTTCTAGGCGACCGGGCGCGTTCTAGGCGACCGGGTCAGGGCGTCGAGAAGGCCACGCCGTCGTCGCTGGGGGGCTCGCCGTCGCCGTACACGTACACCGTGCGAACCGTGCGCAAGCCTGACTTGTTCTCGGCGATCACCGTGAAGCGGTTGGTGCCCGGTCCCACCGGCACCTCCACCGCGTGCGCCACTCGCTTGCCCCCCTTGGCCGACCAGAAGAGCTTCTCGTCGTCCCAGTCCACCGAGGCGTCCCAGCGCGTGCGGTCGACGCGCTCGGTGCCGCCGAAGATCACCACGTGGTCGATGCCCTGGACGTCGGCGAGGCGCACGCTCAGGGTCGTGGTCCCGGGATGCTGTCGCGACCTCGTCGCGCGCGCGACGACCTCCGGCGCGTCCCGTTGGATGGCGCTGCCGTCTCGAGGCACCGGCACCGACCAGCGGGCGATGCGCCCGTGGCCGTCTGCCCGCACGTCGACCTCCAGCGGGAGCGTAGTCTCGTTGAACGCCGCGGCGATCTGGACCGGGAGGCGGTAGGCGTGTGACTCACCCGGCGCGAGGGTGGCGAGGTCACGCGCCGACTCGCCGAGCTCGAGCCCGTCCACGCCGGGGAAGGCGAGAGTGGCGCGCACCCCGGCGAGGGTTCGGCCGTCCTCGTTCCTCACCTCCACCACGACGTCGTTGCCGTCGAGGTGGGCGCGCACCGAGACCTCCGGGGGCCCGAGCCCTTCGATGGCCAGGGTGCCGTCCCAAGCCACCCCGGGAACGCAGCCCTGGCACTCCAGCACGCCCACCACGCGGTCCTCGCGCCCCGGCGTGTCGGCGTCGATGCGCACGCGAGCGCGCCCCTGGCCGGTTACCCCGGCGCCGAGCCGCCCGATGGGCAGCAGCAGGTCGTCCCAGGCGGGGCTGGTGGAGCGCAGGCGGATCGCGGCACGCGCGAGCGGGGGGCCGAGGTTCTCCACCGATACGCTGAGCTCGACCGTCTCGCCGGCGCGAGGCGTGGTGAGCGTGCCGAGCATCGCCGTGACGCGCGGCTCCGGCGCGGGCGCGCCACCGATCCAGTCCAGGCCCACGCCGTGGAGCACGTCCTGCACCCGTCCCTCCTGCTGAGCGACCAGCGTGGGCAGGAGCGCGTCGCGAGTGCGGAGAAGGTCGGTCCGCGTGGTGCCGCTTCCGGCGGTGAGGATCGATGTCGCGACATCCAGAGGATCGTCGCGGCTGGAGATGCCTTCTCTCGCGGGCGCGTCGGGCCAGTGCAGGAGCGGCGTGCGCTCGCCGAGCCTGGCGCGCACCCGCTGGGCGTCGGCGTACCACGCGCTGCCGTCCTCCACGTTCACCGGGTACAGCGCCAGGTCGGGCACCAGGCCCACGCCGGCAACGTGGGCGTCGTTGTCGAGGATGTACTCGGCCACGGTGAGCTTGAGCTTGAGGCCCTCGGCGAGTGGATACAGGGTTTGAACCGTGCCCTTGCCGAAGCTTGTCTCGCCAAGGAGTAGGGCCCGGTCGAGGTGGAGCAGGGCGCCGGCGAGGATCTCGGCGCCCGACGCGGTCTCGTGGTCGACCAGCACGACCATCGGGCCGTCGTAGGCCAGGACCTCGGAGCGGGCGTCGATCTGGCGCACCAGCCCAGGCACCTTGTCGCCGTTGCGCCCGGCGGTGGTGACCAGCAAGCCCTCGTCCACGAACATGTCAGCCGACTTCGCCGACTGGACGAGCGAGCCGCCGGTGTTGCCCCGGAGGTCGATCACCAGCCCCTTTTCAAGGGCGCCCGCGGCGCGCAGCGCGTCGATCGCCTGCTGGAGGTTCGCTGTCGTCTGCTCCGAGAAGTGCTCGATCTTCACGACCCCGACGCCCCGGGGACCCACTTCGTGCGTGACGTTGGGGATGGACAGCTCGCGCCGCACCAGGTCCAGCTCCATGGCGGTGGCGCCGCGCTGGACGTCGATGCGCACCGTGGTGCCGGCGCGGCCGCGGATTCGCTCGGTGGCGTCGGCGGGCGTCATGCCCACCGTGCTCACGCCGTCGATGCGGATGATGCGGTCGTTCACGCGAATGCCCGCGAGCGCGGCGGGCGCGCCGGCGAAGGTCTCGATGACGGTGAGGTGGCCGTCGAGGTCGCGCAGGGTGACGCCGATGCCGGTGAGCGTGCCCGAGAGGCGCTCGTCGAAGCGCTCCAGCGAGTCGCCGCTGAGCACCACGCTGTGACGGTCGAGCGTGGACAGGGCCCCGCGCAGGATCTCCGCCCGGAGATCGAGGTCGTCGTCGAGGGGGAGCCCGGCGGCGTAGACCGCGTCTTCCAGGTCGGCGAGGGCGCTTGCAAGGTCGTCGCCGAGGCGCACGGTGGTGGTCCACCGGCCGCCGCGGAGCTTCGCCGTGCGACCGTCCTCCACGGATTGTAACCATTCCACCTCGGACTCGAGGCGGTCGGCTGCGGCACGGAACATCGCCTCCGGCACGATGCGCTCGGGCCAGAGGTAGCGCTCGTCGACGAGGCGCAGCGCGCCGCGGTACACCCCGAGGTCGGCGGCGAGCGCAGCGGCGGCGAGCAGGAGCACCACCACACAGGGTATAGGACCGGCCATGCCAGGCGCCAGCGATCATTCTGACGGCGAGCTTCCTTTCGCGACGGTGGATCTCGATCGGCACGCGCGGACGGGCTTTCCCGAGGTGGTGTACGGGGAGGGGAAGTCCGCCGAGCAAGTGGCGGCGGTGCTGGGCCTGCTCCGTGCGAGGGGGCAAGTGGGCCTCGCGACGCGGGTCAGCCGGGACAAGGGGCGTGCCGTCGTGAGCACCCTCGGCGAGGGCGCCCGCTACGATGACGAGGCCCGCGCGGTGATCGTCGGCGAGCCGGGGCCGGGTGTGGGCCGCATCGGCGTGGTGAGCGCGGGCACCAGCGACGGCGCCGTGGCGGCGGAGGCGGCGCTGGTGGCGCGGGTTCTTGGCAACCAGGTGGAGTGCTTCGTCGACGTGGGCGTGGCCGGTGTGCACCGGGTGCTCCGGCGCGTCGACGAGCTCCGCCGCTGCAATGTCCTGGTCGTCGTGGCGGGCATGGACGGCGCCTTGCCCTCGGTGGTGGGCGGCCTGGTGCGCGTGCCGGTGATCGCGGTGCCCACCAGCGTGGGCTACGGCGCCTCGTTCGGCGGCGTGGCTGCGCTCCTCTCGATGCTCAACTCCTGCGCGCCGGGCGTGGTGGTGGTGAACATCGACAATGGCTTCGGCGCCGCCTTCGCGGCCTCTCGCATCAACCGCGCGGTGGCCCTCCGCGAGGAGCCCGCGTGAGAGCCTTCGTCGATCCCGTCGGGGGGATCGCCGGCGACATGCTGGTGGCGGCTCTGGTCGACGCCGGGGCGCCGCTCGACGCCGTGCTCGCCGAGGTCCGCAAGCTCGGCGTCGCGGGCTGGTCGGCGCGGGTGGAACCGGCCTGGCGCGGTCCCTTTGCCGCCACCCGGTTCGTGGTGGAGCTCGACGTCCACGGGCACGACCACGGGCACGGGCACGACCACGACCACGGGCACGACACGCACTGTCGCCGCTGGGCCGACATCCGCGCGCTCATAGAAGGATCCTCGCTCGGCGAGGGTGTAAGACGTCGATCCCTCGCGACCTTCTCGTTGCTCGCCGAGGCGGAAGGCCGGGTGCATGGCATTCCGGCCGAGCAGGTGGGATTCCACGAGGTGGGCGCTGTCGACTCCCTGGTCGACATCGTCGCGGCCGCGGCGGCGCTCGATCTGCTGGGAATAGACGACATCGTCGTCGGCCCCTTGCCGCTGGGGGGTGGGAGCGTGGTGGGCGCCCACGGGCGCATTCCCCTGCCGGCCCCGGCCACGGTCGAGTGCCTGCGCGGCTTCGTCGTGGAGGGCATCGCGGCGCGTGGCGAGACGGTGACCCCCACGGGGGCGGCGCTGGTCGCGGCACTGATGCGCCCGGGGACGATGCCCGCGATGCGCGTGCTGCGAACCGGTGTCGGCGCGGGAACCTGGGACCCCGCCAGCCACCCGAACGTCGTGAGGGTGATCCTCGGCGAGGGCGAGGCCGGCGCCGCCGCCGAGGTGATGGAACTGCGGGCCGAGGTGGACGGGCTGACCGGGGAGGCGGTGCCACCCCTGCTCGAGGCGCTGTTCGCCGCCGGGGCGATCGACGCCTACGTCACGCCCGTTCTCATGAAGAAGGGACGCCCCGGCCTCCTGTTGACAGCGCTCTGCGCGCAGGCGGAGGCACGCGTCGTGGGCGACGCGCTCCTGCGCCACGGTTGCACCCTCGGCTACCGCGCCACGCGCTGCGCGCGCGAGGTGCTGGCTCGTCGCCATGAGCGTGTCGCGACGCCATTCGGAGAGGTACGCATGAAAATTGGTGAGCGCGACGGCGCGATCCTGCACCTTGCACCGGAGTACGAGGACTGCGCGCGGCTAGCTGTCGCAGGGGGCGCGCCGGTCGTGGAGGTGATGGCAGCGGCGCTGCTCGCTTGGTCTGCGGGCCGTGCTGGTTCATACTCCACCTGATGTTTGAACACCCCGAGACGGTGCTCGCCGCGCTGCTCGACGCCGTGCCACTGGCCGTCGTGGTCACCGACGCCCGGGGGCGCATCCTGTTTGCCAACGGCGCCGCGTCGCGGCTGTTCTCGTACTCGGTCCCCGAGATGCGACACCTTCTCCACGTCTCCGACCTGTACCATTCGCCTGCCGACGCGCGCGGCGCGCTCCGGGCCGCCCGCGACGGCGGGGGCGCGGCTGCGAGCCAAGTGATGCTCCGGAGCCGAGGCGGAGAGATCATCCCCGCGCGCGTGCACGTTTGCATCCTCGGCGACGCGGGCAGCGTCGGCAGCCTCGGCCTCATCGAAGACCTCCGCGAGGTCCAGGACCTTTCGCGACGCCTAGAAGACGCCACGCGCCAGATCGTGGCGAGTGAGAAGCGCGCGGCGGTGGTGGCCCTGGCAGGGCAGGCGGCCCACGAGCTGTCGCAGCCGCTGATGGCCGCGATGGGCAACGTCGAGCTCGCGCTCATGGCCCCGGGCGTCGATGCCAAGCTCGCCGCGCGCCTCGACAAGACCTACGAGCAGCTCGAGCGCATGCGCGGCATCGTGTCGGACCTGGTGCGGATGACAGGCACGCGCTCGGCCTCGTAGCGCCTAACAAGTGGCGCATGATATGAACATGCGTACAGGTATGAAATGGAACCAGGACGGCTCGTCCACGTGCGCATCGCCGCGCGCGACCCGGCGCGGGCCGCGCGCTTCTACGCCGATTGTTTCGGGTGGACCGTGGGCGAGCTCGACGATCGCGCCGTTCGCTTCCTCACCCCGGGCGGCGTAGCGGGCAGCTTCTGGGCCGGCGGCGAGCCATCGAGTGCTGGGCCCGAGCTCTACGTGGGCGTGCCCGACGTGGTGCGGGCCGTCGCCCGCGCCGTGCAGCTCGGGGCGATGCGGATCGCCCGTCCCGGCCCCGGGCCCGACGGGGCCACCGTGGCGAGCCTGCTCGACCCGGAGGGCAACCGCGTGTGCGTGTGGGAGGCCCCCGGCAGTGGGAAGGAACGCGCACGGGCTGATGGGAAGGACGGTGCCCACGAGTAGCCTGCTTGCTAGGATAATTGTTGTGCTTTCCAGGCTACTTCCGTTTCATTATGGGAACTTGCCTTCCCATTACACGCGACGAAAAGGCGCTTCTGACCATGCGGCAGGCTTGGCACGCCGCTTGCTCTAGTGGAGCGCGACGCCGGGGCGACCCGGGAGTCCGGACCGAGAAGCCGTTCTTCTCGAACGGTCTTTGACGTTCTTCCGTTTCTAGCGACGCAGTCGGCAAGTCGGCTGCTCGCCCCGGGGTCTCGCACCTCGGTACCCAAGCTCCGGTTCGCCGGGGGGCGGGCACCAGCGTCGAGCCCGCGCTCGAATCCCCCTCGGGGGAGTTGGGTGTCTTCTCGGAGATGACCGCTGGCAGCGATGCCCGCGCGAAGCTCCGCCGCGGGGATGAGCGTGGATCTGTGCGGGCGGCGTTGGAGCGGGCAAGCCCATGGGAGCATCGGCCGGGCGTAGAGGGCAACCTCGAAACTCGGAACGGCTCTGTCGGTGGAGCAAGGCCCTGGGGTTCCGGTCCCCGCGGCGCGCGGCGAGCAATCGCGGCGTGTTCGCGAGGAAGAAAGAACGAGAGGGCAAGGTTGGCGGTGTACGCGGCGTCCCGAACGGGAACCACGTCGCGGTGACGCCAGCCGGGTGCGCGCGAGGCTCATGCAACGCGCACATCGTCGCTACCGGCGGAGAGCAAGGCTTCGGAGGGCAGAGCGGCACCACGGGGATCCTCGCCTCGCAAGCGAGAAGAAACGTGGTGAACCCCATGGTCGTCAGCCAGGTGCAATACCCTGGCCCGCGCGGGGAGGAGCAAACCGTCGAGGTGGTGAGAAACCACGAGGGCGGAACGCGGCGAGATCCTGGCTGGATCGAGCCCGAAGGTGCTGGCAACGGCACCGGGAGTGGACTCCTCGAGCGTGTGCGACGGAGGGGCGATCTTTGGACAACCCCATGAGAGGCAGTTCGAGGGCACGGTGGCAACGCCGGGCCCGAGAACAGCGAGAGAGAGCGACCCCAGCAATGGCAGCATCGAGCTAGCCGGCGCGAAGGTCAGGAGGGTGCAGTGAACGGCGACTTTCGTCCCTGTTCGCGGCCCAACCGGAGGTCCTCGAAGGCCCCCATACGCAGCGCGCGAGCGAGGCGATGGAAGGCCAAGGAGGGCGGTGACAAACGCCAGCGAGTCACGACATCGGTTGGGTATCTCCCCCGTCTCCCCCACCTTGCCCGTCTTGAGCGCGCTTGCGTAGCGCGCAGCCGCCGCGAGGCGGTCCGAGGCCATCGCCACGAGGAAACTCGAGGGTGTTGAGCGCGGAAGGCGTGTGGCAAGAGGGCGAGCGCCCCCGCGGCGGTCACGCGAGTGACGGTCCGATGGCGGCGCGGCGCGTGGTGGAACGGCGTGCGGAGAGAGGCTCCGGCGAGGAAGTCGGCGAGACGACGGGCAACCGTCGAGCAACCGGCCGACGAGCAGGAATCACCTCGGGCCCTGTAGACCAGCGAACGGCATACTTGGTGCTCGCGACGGCCTTGGCCGGCGCGACGCTCGATCTCGACTGAATCCTCTGGAGGGGATCCACTTCCGGAACATCATCCCGGCGTCGACGGGCCCCCCAGGTGGCAACACCTGGGGGGTTCCGTGTTTTTGTCCTCCCGCCCGGGCCGAGCGAGGGCTTTTCATTCTCGTGGATGATCTTACATGTGCAGCGACGCGGTCGAACCACTTCCTCGCCCCGCGCTCTGAGGTCGTTCCGATGTCCCTCTGGTCTACGCTAACGCAGCACGCCAAGGCCCAGTTCCTCGACGTCATCCAGTGGCTAGACGACACGCCCAACACGCTCGTCTACCGCTTCCCCGTGTTCCAGCAGGCCATCCAGGACGGCGGCAAGCTGGTGGTGCGCGAGGGGCAGGCGGCGGTGTTCGTGGCCGAGGGCCGCCTCTCCGACGTGTTCGGCCCGGGCACCTACGAGATCAGCACGAAGAACACGCCCATCGCGTCGTTCTTCTCGAGCATCCAGTACGCGCTCAACTACCCCTACAAGGGCGACATCTACTTCATCTCCACGCGCCAGTTCACCGACCAGAAGTGGGGCACGTCCAACCCCATCCCCATGCGCGACGCCGATCTCGGCGTGGTGCGGATCCGGGCCTTCGGTGCCTTCGCCTTCCGCATCACCGATCCCGCCGTGTTCATGCGCGAGATCGTGGGCACCGCCGGCCTGTTCACCACCGACGAGATCACCGGCCAGCTCCGTCGTAAGCTGGTGAGCGCTCTGGCCGACACCATCGGCGAGTCGAAGATCCCCGTGCTCGACCTCGTGGCCCAGTACATGGATCTCGGCGACGCGCTGCGCCAGCGCCTCACTGGCTGGTTCCAGGCCAACTACGGCATCACGCTGACCGACTTCGTGGTCGAGAACGTGTCGGTGCCGCCCGAGGTCGAGAAGATGATGGACACGCACGCGCGCATGAAGCTCGCGGGCAACCAGCAGGACTACCTCGCGTTCCAGGCCGCGGAGAACATCGGCGGCGCCATGCGAAGTGGGGGTGGAGGGGGCGGTGGCGGCGGCGGCAACGCGATGATGGACGCCGGCATCGGACTCGCCATGGGCCAGGCCCTCGGCGCGCGCCTCGGGCAGGCAATGAACCCGGCGGCCCCCGCGGCGGCGCCCGCGATGCCGCCCCCCTTGCCGCCGGCGATGATCTTCCACTACGCCGGGCCCGACAACGTGCCCCACAACCTCGGCCCCGCCGACATCGCTGCCCGCGTGCGCGCCAACCCGGCGGGGCGCCACCTCGCGTGGCGCGAGGGCATGGCCGGCTGGACCAACGCGTCCGACGTGCCCGAGATCCGGGCACACCTCGGCGCGCCGCCGCCGCCGTTGCCACCCGGCTAGCGTCATCGGTCGCCGATCCGACGCAGGGGGGGGGCGTATTGCATGCGCGAGCCGCCCCGGCCTGGGCGAGGGCACGATCGACTGCGAGGACGGCAGCTTCGGCGTCGACCTGAAAACCGACGCTGGCGAGCTGCTCGGCGATCTCGAGGGCTCGCTGGCCTAGGGCGCCGGCGCCGGCACCTGCGAGTTCACCGAGACCGACCTCGCTGGGATGTCCGGCACGCGGAAAATGGGCGGGTAGTCCACGCCGCTACTTCGTATTCACCACGTACAACTCACCGAGTTGCCGCTCGTCCACCGGTGACGGCGCCCCGGACATGAGGTCCTGGGCGCTCGTCGTCTTGGGGAAGGCGATCACCTCGCGGATGTTCTCGGTGCCGCAGAGCAGCATGATGATGCGGTCGAAGCCGAAGGCCAAGCCGCCGTGCGGGGGCGCGCCGTAGCCGAGCGCGTCGAGCAGGAAGCCGAACTTCTGCTGGGCCTCCTCCGGCGCCAGCCCGATGGTGGCGAACACCTTCGACTGCACGGCCGGGTCGTGGATGCGGATGCTGCCGCCCCCGATCTCGTAGCCGTTGCACACGATGTCGTAGGCGTTGGCGAGCATCTCGCCCTCGCGACCGTCGTCCATCATCTCGATGCACTCGGGGCGCGGCGAGGTGAAGGGATGGTGCACCGCCATCCAGCGGCCGCTCTCCGGGTCTTTCTCGAAGCTCGGGAAGTCGACCACCCACACGAACGCGAAGCCCGGCGGTACCAGCCCCAGCTCCTTGGCCACCGCCACGCGCAGCCGCCCCATGCCGGGGTGTACCGTCTCCGGGCTGCCCACGCCGAGGAGCACGAGGTCGCCCGTTGCCGCGCCGCAGGCGGAGGACAGGGCCTCGAGCCGCTCGGGCTCGATCTTCGACATCGGGCCGGTCCAGGGCGCGCCCACCTTGCCGTAGAGCAGCCCGCCCATGCCGTACTTCTTCACGAACAGCGTGTAGGCGTCGAGCTGCTTGCGGCTCACCCTCTCGCCGCCGCCCTTCACCACGAAGGCCTTGGCGATGCCGCCCTGGTCGAGCGCCCCGCCCACCACGGCGAAGCCGGTGCCCCGGAGCGTGGTCGCGACATCCACGTGTTCCATGCCGTAGCGGGTGTCGGGCGCGTCGAGGCCGAAGCGCCGGATCGACTCGGCGTAGGAGATCACCGGGATGGGTGGCACCTCGTGGCCGCCGATCTCCTTCCACATCGTGCGCACCACGCCCTCGGCCAGCTCCATCACCAGCTCGCGGGTGGCGAAGCTCATCTCGATGTCGATCTGGGTGAACTCGGGCTGGCGATCGGCGCGGAGGTCCTCGTCGCGGAAACACTTCACGATCTGGAAGTACCGGTCCATCCCGGCGACCATGAGGATCTGCTTGAAGATCTGCGGGCTCTGGGGGAGCGCGTACCACTGTCCCGGGTGAACGCGGCTGGGGACGAGGTAGTCGCGCGCGCCCTCGGGCGTGGCCTTGGTCAACACGGGCGTTTCCACCTCGACGAAGCCCTCGGCATCCATGAAGCGGCGCACGGTCATCGCCGCGCGGTGCCGGGTGACGAGGTTCTTCTGGACCTCGGGACGGCGCAGGTCGAGGTAGCGGTACTGGAGGCGTAGATCCTCGTTGACCGCCACGTGACCGTCGATGTTGAAGGGCAGCGCCGGGGTGCGCGACAGCACGGTGACGGTCTCGGCCACCACCTCCACCAGCCCCGTCGGCAGCTTCGGGTTGGGCGAGGCGCGCAACTGCACCCTGCCCTCGACCTCCACCACGTACTCCAGGTGCACGCCCGCGGCGGCCCCGCGTGCGGCGGCGGGGGATCGCTCGTCGGCCACCACCTGCACCACGCCGTGGCGGTCGCGCAGGTTGACGAACACCACGCCGCCCATGTCGCGCGCGTTGGCGGCCCAGCCCTGCACCACCACGCGCTGCCCGGCGTGGTCGGGGCGGAGCTCGCCACAGGTGTGGGTACGACGGGCGGTGGTCAGCATGGGCGTCTCCGGGGGCGCGCGGGCCTAACCGATGCGACCGCTACTCCCCGGCGTCGAGGGCGCTGTCGCACTCGGCGTCGCTCGCGTCGCTGTTGCCGTCGCTGTCGTCGTCTTCCCCGTCGTTGCACGCGAAGTCGCTCTCGAGGCCGGCCTCGTAGCCGAGCCAGGCGCAGTCGGGGTCGTCGCCGTCGATCCAGCCGTCGCCGTCGCCGTCGGCCCCGTCGTGGCAGTCCACGCCGTCGCTGCCGGTGGTGTTCTCGGCGTTGTCCCAGGCGCTCGCACAGTCCGGGTCGCTGGCATCGGTGAGCCCGTCGCCGTCGTTGTCCACGCCGTCGTGGCAGGCCGCCGGGCCCACCGCGCCGCGCTCGGCGGTGGCCACCACGCAGTCGGGATCGGCCTCGTCGGCCCAGCCGTCGGCGTCGTTGTCGAGCGCGTCGGCGCAGGTGGCGGCGGGGTCGGTCTCGGTGGGGTCGGCGGCGTCGAGGCAGCCGGGATCGTCGAGGTCGGCGAGGCCGTCGCCGTCGTTGTCGCCGCCGTCGTCGCAGCCGGCGCTGCCGTCGGCCGCGGTGCCAGCGTCGAGGCAGTCGGCGTCGGCGCCGTCGACGAGGCCGTCGCCGTCGCCGTCGTTGCCGTCGTTGCAAGGGGCCCCGGTGAATCCGGTCTCGCTGCCGTCGCTCGCGCAGTCGGGGTCGTCGCTGTCGGCCCAGCCGTCGCCGTCGTCGTCGACGCCGTTGGTACACGCGGTGGCGACGGCAGACTCGTCGTCGTCCCAGCCCACGGCGCAGTCGGGGTCGCTGGCGTCGGCGAGGCCGTCGCCGTCGTCGTCGCTGCCGTTGTCGCAGGCGCGCGTGCCGGTCGACACCTCGTTGCCCTCGATGGCGCAGTCGGCATCGTCGCTGTCGGTCCAGCCGTCGGCGTCGTTGTCGGCGCCGTCCTGGCAGTCGTCGGGCGTGCCCTCGCTGTCGACGCTGCCGCTGGTGCAGTCGGCGTCGTCGCTGTCCACGCTGCCGTCGCCGTCGTTGTCGAGGGTGTCGTTGCAGGCGGTGGTGCCCGTCCCCAGCTCGTCGCCCCCGGCGTCGCAGTCGGGGTCGTCGGCGTCGGTCCAGCCGTCGCCGTCGTCGTCGGCCTCGTTCTCGCAACCGCCCAGTTCCACGTCCCAGGCGTCGGCGCAGTCGCCGTCGTAGATGTCGATGGCGCGATCGCTGTCGTTGTCGTAGTCGTCGTTGCACTCGGTGCTGCCGAAGCCCACCTCGGCGCTGCCGCTCTCGCAGTCGGGGTCGTCGGCGTCGGTCCACCCGTCGCTGTCGCCGTCGAGGCCGTCGTTACAGTCGGGCAACTCCGAGGGGTCGCTGGCCGAGCTGCAGTCGGGGTCGAGCCCGTCGGGGAGGCCGTCGGCGTCGTTGTCGGCGCCGTCGGAGCAGGCGCCCTCGTCCTCGAAGCTGCCCTCGTCGTCGTCGATGCCGTTGCTGCAGCCCGGGTCGTCGATGTCGGTCCACGTGTCGCCGTCGTTGTCGAGGCCGTCGTTGCAGCGGTTCTGTTCGCTGTCGTCGAGGCCGTCGCTGCAGTCGGGGTCGTCGGCGTCGGCCAGGTTGTCGCCGTCGTTGTCGGCGCCGTCGTTGCAGGCGAAGTCGCTCGTGCCCACCTCGGTGCTGCCGCTGAGGCAGTCGGGGTCGTCGCTGTCGATCCAGCCGTCGCCGTCGTTGTCCTCGCCGTCGTCGCAAGGAGGCGTGAGCTCGTCGTCGTCGAGGGCGCTGTCGCAGTCGGGGTCGTCGCTGTCGGCCGCCTCGTCGCCGTCGTTGTCCTCCCCGTCGTTGCACTCGGTGGAGCCCGGGCCCACCTCGGTGCCGAGGTCGGCGCAGTCGGGGTCGTCGCCGTCGAGCCAGCCGTCGCCGTCGTTGTCGATGGCGTCGGCGCAGGGGCCCGCCTCGGAGCTGTCGTCGGCGCCGTCGCAATCGGGGTCGTCGCTGTCGACCAGCCCGTCGCTGTCGTCGTCGCCGCCGTTGTTGCAGGCGGCGCTCCCGGTGCCCACCTCGCTGGTGCCGGTGGCGCAGTCGGGGTCGTCGGCGTCGTGCCAGCCGTCGCCGTCGTTGTCGGCGAGGTCGTGGCAGCCGTCGATGGCCGACTCCAGCGGCGCCAGGGGCAGTTCCACGTGTTGCACCTCGCCCTTGGCGAACTCCACCGGGCCGTAGGTGGCGGAGGTGACGGTCTGGACGTCGCCCGACCAGCCAGCGGCGGAGAAGGTGAAGCCCTGCCCATTGTAGCCGGGTTGCACCTCCACTTCCTCGAAACCCGCGTCGGTGGCGGCAAAGAAGACGCGGCACTCGAGGTCGGCGTCGTCGAGCACCCAGTCGCCGAGGCAGGCGTTGTCGCTGGCGGTGAGCGCCACGCCGTCGGCATCGACGTAGGGCGACACCGGGTCGATGTACACCGCGAAGCTCGAGGCCAGGGAGGCGATGCCCTCGCCCGTGGGCCCGATGACCACGGCGGTGCGATCGTCGCCGGTGCACGCAAGGAAGAAGAGCGCGATCATGGCAGCACCATCACCACGTCGCCGGTGGCAGGCTCGGGTGGGGCCGTGGCCATCGCCACGCTCACCACGCCGCCGGTCACGATGGCTGCGCCGCCGCCCACCGCCGCCCAGAAAGCCCAGCTCTCGGTCAGCGGTTTCGAGGCCACCACCGTGTGGCCCTGCACCCTCGCCAGCACCGCGCCGCTGCTGGGAAACTCCAGGAGGCCGGTGGCGACGTGCGCTCCGTCGGTGACCGTGATGGTGTGCTTGCCGCGCTCCACCAGCGCCACCTTGACCGTCTCGCCCTTGCCCACGAGGGCCCCGTTGACCGAGACCGACGAGTCGCTGCCGAGGCCGCTCAGGGTGAGCGAGGCGCCGCCCTTGGCGAGCTTCGCCTCGATGCCCACGCGGTCTGTGCCGTTGTTGTCGGCGGGACGGAAGCTGCTCGCGTAGCCCTCGGCGCGCACCTCGACGCCGTGCGGGCCCGGCGGGAGGCCCTTCATCTTGAACGGGGTGACGCCCACCTCGGCGCCGTCGACGAACACCTTGGCGCCGGCCGGGGTGCTGTTGACGGCGAGCACGTTGGCGCTCGACTCCAGTACCAGGTCGACGAGGTGGTTGCGGCCCTTGACGACGTCGAGCGCCAGCTCGGCGGTCTCGAAGCCGGGGGCCTCGCCGCGGTAGGCCAGCTTCCCGGGACCGGGGGAGGGGATGCGCGCCGGCACCGCGTAGCGCTGCCCGCCGATCCACACGGCGGCGCCCTTGGGACCGGTGAATTCCACGCTCCCCGGGCCGGGCACGAGCGCGGCCTCGAGCTCCGTCGTGCGGTCGGCGGTGATCTCGATGGTGCGCACGAAGGGCTCGAAGTTATCGGCCACGACGCGGAGCTTGTGGCTGCCGGCGGCGATGTACTTGGTGACCGGCGCGGCGCCCACGAGCGCGCCATCGATCCACACCTCGGCGCCGCTGGCGCTTGCACGCACCTTGAGCACGCCGGTGGCATCGACCGCGTGGGCTAGCGCGCACCACAGCGCCAGGAAGAAGGCCAGGAACGACATCGGCCCGGAAAGTAGCACGGGCGCGCGGGGGTGGCGGACCCCATCTCTGGGCGGCTTCACCTAGGGGCGCTCAAGTGGTGTAGTCTCTGCCGGAGCACGGTCGGCCATGCACTTCGTCGTCGTCGGAAACAGCATCGCTGGCATCGAGGCGGCGATCGCACTGCGCAACCGCGATGCCCACGCGAAAATCACCGTCGTCTCCTACGAGCACGACCATCCCTTCGCGCGCGTGGCGCTCATGTACATCTTCTGCGGCCAGATGCGGTTGCAGGACACCGAGTTCTACGACCGCGAGCTGTACGCGCGCATGCGCTTCGAGCGAGTGCGCGACCTGGTCACCGGAGTGGACCCGGTCGCGAAACGTCTCAGCTTGAAGTCTGGAAGTTACCTCCATTACGACCGGCTGCTCCTGGCCGTCGGGAGCGTAGGCCGCCGGCTGCCGTGGCCCGGCGCCTATGACCAGCCGGGGATGCATCACTTCGTCACCCTTCCCGACCTCGAGGGGGTGAACGCCATGGCGAAGCCGGGGATGACCTGCGCGGTGGTGGGCGGCGGGCTCATCGGGGTGGAGAGCGCCGAGGTGCTTCACCTGCGTGGCTTGAAGGTGCATTTCCTCATCCGAGAACCATGGTATTTCCCGGTCGCCCTCGACAACGCGGAGGCCGAGGTGGTGGCCGCGCACATCCGGCATCACGGGCTCGACTGCCGCACCGCTACCCCGATCGACGGAATGGAGCGAAAAGGCGGGAAGATGGTCCTGAAGATGCCCGACGAGGAGTTGCCGGTCGACTTCGTGGTGGGCGCCATCGGCGTCGTGCCGAACACGAAGTTCCTGGAGGGCAGCGGCATCGCGCTCACGCCGGGCGGCGCGATCGACACCGCGGACAACCTCGAGTCGGTTTCGACCCCGGACGTCTTTGCCGCCGGCGACTGCGCGAACGTCACCTGGCCCGACGGCTCTCGGCGCCCCGAGCAGATCTGGTACACCTCGCGCGACCAGGGACGCGCCGCCGCGCGCGCCATGCTGGGCGACGACGTGAAGTACCGGCGGGGCACCTGGTACAACTCGGCGAAGTTCTTCGACATCGAGTACACCACCGCCGGCTTCATCCCCTTCGCCGCCAAGCCCCACAAGCACCAGGGGGTGGGCGCGCCTGGCGAGGAGGCCCACTGGCAAACGTGGTACCAGCAGGTGCCCGGCCAGGCGATCACGCAGCGAATCGTCTGCAAGGACGGGCGTTTCGTCGGCTTCAACGGCCTCGGCACCCGCTGGGATCACCAGGTGTTCATGCGCTGGATTCACGAGCGCCGGGCGCTCGACTGGGTGCTCGCCCACATGAACGAGGCGCGCTTCGACGAGGAGTTCGTCGAGCCCTTCCGCGTGTTGCCCAGCGCCACCCTCGTGGACGGAGCCTAAGCCATGCAAGCCGGCCTGCTCGACACCCACCACAACGCCGTGTCTACCCGCCGCAGCCCGGCCTGGGTGGTCACTGGACTGCTCGTGGCCTTCTACCTGCTTCTCTACTTCGGGAAGGAGGACTACAACGCCACCGACGCGGCCGTTCGCTACGCGCGCGACCCGCTCAACCTGATGCTGGTGAAGCTCGGCTGGAAGCTCAACGACAACGGCAGCCTCTGGGTGTTCAACAAGTGGTACCTCTACGCCGGGCTCTACACGCTGGGCATGGCGGTGGGCGGCTACTTCATGCTGCGAAAGCATGGAAACTCGACGTACCACCGCTACCGCACCTACAGCCTCGTGGCGGTACAGGCGGTGCTGGGCCTCATGCTGCCGCTGGTGCTCGACTTCCTCGGGCGGCCCGCCTGGTACTTCAGCTACTTCTTCCCGCTGAAGTACGACCTGTTCTTCCCCTACAACATGGACCACATGCAGCCCACGGTGATGGCCTGGTTCATCGTGATGAGCTTCGTGGGCCTGCCCTTGCTCGTGTATTTCAAGGGCAAGCGCGTGTACTGCTCCTGGATCTGCGGCTGCGGCGGCCTGGCGGAGACCTTCGGCGACCCCTGGCGCCACCTCTCCGACAAGTCCTCTCGCGCCTGGCGCATCGAGCAAGTGAGCATTCACAGCGTGCTGTTCGCGGCCTTCGCGATGCTGGGCCTGGTGATCGCCGACGGGCTGGCGCCCGAGGGGCACGCCATCCACAACTTCGCCAACAGCTACAAGGGCATGTACTCCCTGGCCATTGGCTCGATCTTCTCCGGCGTGCTCGGGACGGGCCTGTACCCGGTGGGTGGCACCCGCGTGTGGTGCCGCTTCGGCTGCCCGATGGCGGCGATGCTGGGCCTCATCCAGAAGTTCGGCCGCTTTCGCATCGCGGTGAAGAAGGACATGTGCATCAGCTGCGGCAACTGCTCGACCTACTGCGAGATGGGGATCGACGTGCGCAGCTACGCCATGCAGAACCGTGACATCAAGCGGGCGAGCTGTGTGGGCTGCGGGATGTGTGCCCACGTGTGCCCGCGCGGGGTGTTGCAGCTGGTCACGCGGCGCGACGCGGGGCCGGGGCAGCACACCCAGGAGTGGACGGTCGATCTCTAGGTGTCGGGCCTTGGGGGCTCCTACACGGAGTCGCCTTCGCTCCCCCCGCCGGCCACCCTCCTGGCCGACTCGGCGACCGCCGCGATTTTCCGGCTGCCGCTGACCAGGCAGCCGGCCAGCGGCTCGGCGCTGCCGTCATCGAGGCGCATGTGCGCCAGATCGGGACACGAGGGCCCCGGCGCAGGGGCGCGTCCTGATCGAACAAAATCGTGGCGGCAGGGGTTCGAACGATCCCGCGGGTCCCTTCCGTCGTACCCCGCAGCACGGAGAGTTCATGCCCCCTTCGCCGCAACGCGCCGTCCCCCTCCCCCATGGCAGTTCGTTCGGCCACCCGGCCGCCGTCGGCGTTCTGACTGACGAGAACGATGCGCTGGGTCAGGTGATCGATGGGCGCTACCGGATCACTGGCCTCATCGCGAAGGGAGGCATGGCCAGGGTCTTCTGCGCCGAGCAGTTCGCGATGTGTCGTCGCGTGGCGATCAAGGTGATGGACGCCAGCGGCGCCCGCGACGTGGACCGGGAGGTCCACAGGCGCTTCCAGCGCGAGGTCGACGCGTGCAGCCGCCTGTCGCACCCCAACATCGTGCGGGTGTACGACCACGGCACCTGGGGGCCCGACAAGCTCTACCTGGTGATGGAGTACCTCCCGGGCCGGACCCTGCACGACGCGCTACGCGCCGGGCCGATGCCGGGCGCGCGCCTGCTCAGCATCGTGCGGCAGGTGGCGATGGCCCTTCGCGAGGCGCACGCTCACGGGCTGGTGCATCGCGACATCAAGCCGGCCAACGTGATGCTCGTCGACGAGGGTGACGGGACCGACTTCGTGAAGGTGGTCGACTTCGGGCTGGTGAGGAACGTGGATCTCGACGACGGGTTCACGAGCGTCGGGAGCGTGGCCGGCTCGCCGTCGTACATGTCGCCGGAGCAGATCTGCGGCGAGGCAGTCGACCACCGCAGTGACATCTACAGCCTGGGCGTCGTGCTCTATCGCGGCGTCCGGGGGCAGCCGCCGTTCGCGGGGAGCGACGCGGACGCCGTGCTCTGGGGCCACATCAACGAGCCGGTACCGCCGTTGTCGCCGACGCTCCCGGCGCTGGTCGACTACCCCGGCCTCGACGCGGTGATCGCGCGCTGCCTCAACAAGTCGCCGGCCGACCGCTTCCAGAGCATGGACGAGCTGCTCCGGGCGCTGCTCGAGTTGGAGCGGGTCGACCAGGGCGCCGCCCCGTCGCCGGGTGAGATCGAGACCGTCGAGCTCCCGATCAGGGCGGCCACGCCGCCCCTGCCGGTGCGCCGCCCGGCCCGCGGCGAGACCCTCTCTGGGTGGGTGCTCCTCCTGGCGCTGACCGCGTCGCTCGGCGCCGTGGCGAGCGCGATGGCGGTGTTCGGTTTCCTCGTTGGCCTCGGCCTGTGCGCCAGCGCCGACCTGGCTCATAGGCCGCTGGAGCTTCTCCCGCTGTCGAACAGCGTCGTCTGGTAGCTCTCGCGCAACAGTTCCCCCCAGTCGTAGCTGGGCTTGAGTTGCTTGTTGATCGAGTAGATGCCGCCCAGCGCGCGGTGCAGGAACACCAGTTCCTGCGGGGCGCGTAGGGTTGGGTTGACCATCACCCGCGGCATGGCGCGGGTGATCTGCTCGTGGGCGTCGTCCTCGGGGCCACCCACGGTGTAGTCGCCGCCGCGGAAGGGCACCCCGATGGCACGACAGAGCGTCCACAGGGCGTCTTCCGCGTTGGCGTCACGGCGAGCGAGCGCGCCCATGCCGAGCGCGTGCTCCATGACGCGCTCCTTGTCGCCCACCTTCGTGTACCAGGCGCAGCCGCCGTAGTGAGCCACCCACTCCAGGTCGAAGTACCGGACGCAGCCGAAGTCGATCAGGCCGATCCGCCCGTCGGGCATGAACAGGTAGTTCCCCGGGTGGGGATCGGCGTGGCAGGCGCGGTGCCAATAGAACAAGTGGAAGAAGGTACGCGCGAGGCGGACCCCGGCCGCCTGCCGTGCCGCCGCCGTGGAGGTGGCGATGAATTGCGACAGAGGGCGACCGGAGAGCCGCTCCAGGGTGAGCACCCGGCCGGTACACCAGCCCTCGTGGACCCGGGGGACGATCACGCCCTCCTCGCCCGCCAGCAGGCGACGGAAGGCGATGGTGTTCTCCGCCTCCTTCCGGTAGTCGATCTCCTCGGCGAGGCGGGCGTCGATCTCGTCGAACCAGGCGTCGATCTCTTCCTTCGGTCGCCTCAGGAAGCGCCCGCCCACCAGCATCGCCTTGAGCGCCGCGAGGTCGCTGTGGATGGCCTCCTCCACGCCCGCGTGGAGCACCTTGACCACCACCTCCTGCCCGTCCTTGAGCTGGGCGGCGTGGACCTGGCCGAGGGAGGCGGTGCCGAGCGGCTCGGGGTCGAGGCGGGCGAAGAGGCTCTCGGTGGCGCCCCCGAGCTCGGCCTCGATGCGCGACTTCACCTGCTCGAAGGGAACAGGCACCGCCTTGTCGTGCAGGCGCCCCAGCACGGCGCGGGCGTCGGCGGGCAGGTCGAGGCTGTCGGCCACCTGGGCCACCGCCTGCCCCACCTTCATCGCCGCGCCCTTGAGCGCGCCGAGGTTGTCGACGATGCGCTCGGCGTTCTCGAGGTGCAACTTGCGCATCGAGGACTTGCGCGACTCCTCGCCCTGGAACAGGCCCGCCACCTGCTGGCCGAGGTAGCTGCCGCTCACCCGGGTGGTGAGGGTGCCGAGTTTGGCGATGCGGCCGAGCTTGCTCATGGGCCGCCGCGCCTAACCTCACTCCACGGTGCAGATGCCCGGATCGTCGTAGCCGTCGCCGCTGCCGCCGTAGTTACAGGCGTCGCCGCCGAGATCGCACACCGTGAACGACAGCTCGTAGTCGGCCGAGGCGCGCACCGCGTAGTCGTAGGTGCCCGCGGCTGCCGGGGCGAGGAAGTTGCCCATGTACTCGTCGTTGGCGAGGTCGCCCTGGCTCAGGCCGTCGGTATCCACGTTGTAGTCCATGGGGTACCAGGCCCAGGAGGCGTCGGTCTCCGGGTCGGTGCCGGCCTTGCCCACGCCCACGTACATCGTCACCCCCTCGCCCTGGCCCTCGCCCTGGGTCACGCCGTACTGGTAGATCCACGCGTAGATCGGCTCTGACTCGGTCCCAGCGGCTGCGGTGGTGCTGCACGGCCACTGCACGTGGCAGTAGTCCACGTCGATCTCGATGTCGGCGGGCGATACCTCGATGCTGCCGTAGGTGCCGCTGGAGGTGGTGCAGGTGGTCCACTCGCCGTAGTCCACGCGGAAGCGGAAGCTGAACTCGCTCTGGCCCACGTCTTCCATGTAGAAGCTGTCGGTGTACACGTCGGCGTTGCCGTCGGAACTTGCGTAGTACACGGTTTCCCAGATCCAGCTGTCGGGATCGGTCCCCGCGTCGCCGTGGCCCACCTGGCCGTCGATGCCGGGGCCCTCGCCGTCGCCATCGGTGCGGCCCAGGACCGTCACCGACGCGCTCAGGTCCTCGGTGTAGTCGTAGGCTTCCATGGCGAGCGAGGTGGGCTCCAGGAGCAGGCAGCCGTCGATGACGGCGGGCGGGTCGCCGGTGTCTTCCGGGGCGGTGTCCACCACCTCGGGGAGGTAGGTGAAGGCGGCGGTGGCCTGCCCGGCCGGGTCGTCGACCGTCAACTGCACCTCGCCGGTGCCCGGCGGCGTGACGCACAGCATCTCGGTGGACGACAAGAACGTGGTGCTGGCGCAGCTCGTGCCGCCCACGGCGACGCTCGACCCGGTGGTGAAGGACTGGCCGGTCACCCGGACCAGCGTGCCGCCGGCCTCGGGGCCCTCGGCGGGGTCGAGGTTGTCGATGGCGAGGCCCTGGTCGACTGGCTCGCCGCTGTCGACGGGCGGGTTGACGATGTCGCCGCCGCAGGCAGCAAGGGCGAACAGGAGCACGCGCATGGGGGCGAGCATAGCCGGAGGGCGCGGCGGGGGCGCGGGGCGCCCCCCGCGGTCGTTTCGACTCGGGGACACCGGTGCCGAGCCGGGGGCGCCGACGACCTGGACGCCACCTGCAACCTCGACGGCGTGGCCTCCTTCACCTGCGACGTGACCACCGCCGCCTGCGAGTGACGGCGGTGCGACCTGCGGCCCACCCGCCCTCGGCGGCATACTTGGCGCCGTGCTCACCTTCCTCCTCCTCGGCTGCCCCCCGCCCGGCGACACCGGCGTCACGCCCGCGCCGAGCTTGCCCGAGGGCATCACCGCCACCTTCACCTGCGACGGCGCCGCGCTGGACTACAGCGAGAGCGCGCCCGCTCACGTCGAGGCCACCGAGCTGTGGGGCCTCTCCGAGGTGCGGGGCGTGGTGTACATCGCTCCCGACCTCGACGGCGACGGCTACGCCGACCTGATCGCGAGCGAGAGCCCCACCGACGCCCGCGACGACGTGGACGAGGGCATCTACTACCACCGGGTGATGATGAACCGCGAGCAAGACGGCCGCCGCGTGTTCGTCGATGCCACCGTGGAGAGCGGGCTCATCACCAACCGCGAGGGCGGCGTCGGCACCGCGCACGACTGGTACATCGCCGGCGACGTCGACAACGACGGCGACCTCGACATCTACGCCGGCCGCTACCACGACGAGTCCGAGGCCGACACCACCGGCGACCGCAACGCGCTCTACCTCAACGACGGCACCGGCCACTTCACCATGGCCACGGCGAGCGGCCTCGAGATGGAAGACGCCTACCCCTCGGCCGGCGGCTCCTTCGCCGACGTGGACGGCGACGGCCACGCCGACCTGTGGCTGGTGGGCTGGTACAAGGACTACGGCGGCAGCTACGACAGCGCCCAGCCCCAACTCTACATGGGCAACGGCGACGGCACCTTCACCAATGTCACCGAAGACAGCGGCCTGGAACTCAAGTCCTCGGCGCAGACCGGAAACTACCTCGAGCGGGGGCGGCGCCGCCCCGGCTTTGGCGCCACCGCGTGCGACGTGACCGGCGACGGGCTCGCCGAGCTGATCCAGAGCAGCTACGGTCGCGCCTGGAACCTGATCTGGACGCACGACGGCAACGACTGGGTGGAGTACGGCGAGGCGGCTGGCGTCGACATGGACGACAATCGCGACTACACCGACAACCTCTGGTACGCCTGCTACTGCGACACCCATAGCTGCGACCCCGCGCCGACTGCCAGTTGCGGGGGCGCCTTTCCCGACGACTACTGGACGCCCGGCTTCGACGACCAGGACGCCCGCCTCGGCGGCAACACCTTCACCACCATGTGTGGCGACATCGACAACGACGGCGATCTCGACCTGATGCACACCGAGATCGCGCACATGTGGGCGGGCCAGTCGAGCGACCCGTCGGAGCTGCTCGTCAACGACGGCACCGGGATGTTCACCCGCCTCGACCGCGCAGTCAGCGGCATCGCCCGCGATCGTCCCACCCGTCGCGACTGGAACGAGGGCGATCTCTACGGCGCCTTCTGGGACTACGACAACGACGGGTGGAAAGACGTGCTCATCGTCACCACCGACTACGAGGACACCCAGCTCTACGCCTTTCGCAACCTGGGCGACAACCAGTTCGAGGACGTGTCGACCGCCGCAGGCCTCGACCAGGAGTGGCCCAACGGGGCGGCCATCGCCGACTTCGACCGCGACGGCGACCTCGATCTCGTCACCGGCAGCAGCAACGCGCGCAGCGGCTCGCCCTGGGATGCGCACTACGCGCACTTCCACGAGAACCGCCTCGGGGGCAGCGCCCTGCGCATCGAGGGCGCCGCCATCGGCACCCGCGTGGAGGTCGACGCTGCCGGAGTCACGCAGACCTTCGAGGTGTCGGGCGGCTATGGCCACTGGGGCATGTTCCACGACCAGGCCGTGCACGTGGGCCTCGACGGCGAGTGCGCCGTCGACGCGATTCGATTCACCCCCGCGGGGGGACAAACCACAACCGTCGGCCCGCTCTCGGGCTCCTGAGGAAGAATGCTGCTACTCGTCGCACTGGCACTGGCCGGCACCCTCGTCATCGGGCCCGGTACCATCGTGGTGGTGGCCGACATCAAGTCGAGCGACCCCAACGCCGCCACGCGAACGCTGGTGGGTGAGGTGTGCCAGGTCGGCATGGATGGCCTGGCCTCCACCGGCGACGGCTGGTGGGCGGGCGGCCTCGACTGCGCCAATGGGAGCGCGTACGGCTTCACGGCGGTGAGCGTGGCGGTGGTGGGCGACGCGGCGCTGCCCCGCTCGGTGTCGGCCGGCGCCGTGGCGGCCGAGCTGGGGAGCAGCATCACTTTCCCCGCGAGGCTCGAGGGCGCCACCGGCCTCGCCGTACCCATTCCGCCGGCCGCGCTGCCGTTGGCCCCGGCTGGGCCGTCCACCCCCGCCGGGGCCATCGACCGCGCGCTCGTGGTGGGCGAGCCGGTGACGATCCTCGCCGTCCACCCGGAAGACGCCTTCTACAACGATCGCGCCGCGATCGTCGGCAAGACCTGCTACCCCACCGACGCGATGACCCTCTACGACGGCGGCTGGCACGGCGGCCCCCTCGCGTGCTGGGACGGCGCGACCTACTACTTCTACAAGGCGGCGATGGGCGCGGATCCCTCGCACGTGCCAGTCGACCCGGCCATGCTCGGCGGCGGGGTCGACGTGATCCAGCATGGCACCCGGGTGAAGATCCTCGACGTCTCGCCCGAGGATGCCTTCTACGACGACCGCAAGAAGCTCGTCGGCAAGTCATGCCAGGTCGATGGCGATCTCCACCAGCAAGACATGGCCGGCATCTGGTACGGCGGCGGGGTGCTCTGCAAGAAGGACAGCTACTACTTCTACAAGGTGTCGGTGGAGGTGAAGCCGTGATCGCCGTCTTGCTGGCGTGTGTCAAGCCAGCGGACCCGGTGCCCGCCGAGACCGCGGCCGCGACCGGGGCGAAGGTGGCCACCTCGGTGGCGGTGGTGCTGGTCGGCGACGCCGGCAAGGGCAACCAGGGACAGCGCGACGTGGCGGTGGCCGTGCGTGACTGGTGCGCGTCACGCCCGTGCGACTTCGTGGCCTACCTCGGCGACAACCTGTACCCGGACGGCGCCAAGTCGGCGGACGACCCCATCTTCGTCGATAAGTTCGAACAGCCCTGGGCCGACGTGAACCTCCCCTTCTACGTGGCCCTCGGCAATCACGATCACTACGGCGATCCCGACGCCGAGCTGGCCTATGCCAAGACATCGACCAAGTGGATCCAGCCCGCGCGCTACTACAACTTCCGCAAGGGACCGGCCGAGTTCTTCGTGATCGACACCGGCAAGGGAGAAGACGGCGAGGTGCCCGAGGAGCAACGCGCCTGGCTCGCGGCCGGCCTCGCCGCGTCGACCGGCACCTGGCGCGTGGTGTACGGTCACCACCCCATCCACAGCGGCGGCTTGCACGGCGACGGCAAGCTGATGATCGAGACGGTGGAGCCGGTGCTACAGGCGGGAAAGGCGGACTTCTACTTCTGCGGGCACGACCACGACCTGGAGCTGATCGACGACGGGTCCGCCCCGGTGGAGATCGTGTCGGGCGGCGGCGCCTCGCTGCGCGAGGTGAAGGGCCCGGGCCCCGGCTCGCGTTATCTCGCGTCGACCCTCGGCTTCGGCTACCTGACGCTCGACGCGAACAACGCGGCGCTGGCGATGGTGGAGGTGAGCAGCGCCGGGGCCAAGGTGGGCCACGAGGCGAGCTGGGCGAGGTAGCTCAGAAGCCCGTCGCCCCGTCGCCGTCCACGGCGCCGCCGTGCTCGTCGCTGGTGCCGTTCCACTCGATGCCGAAGCTCGAGTCGTCGGCCGGGGTGCGCGTGTCGCCCTCGGTCCAGAGGTAGGTGTCGGCGTCGCCCCCGCCGTCGATGAAGATGCCGATGCTGTCGTCGGCGGTGCGGCTCTCGCACTCGCCGGAGTGGTTGCCGAGGCCGGTGGAGTAGTTGGAGCGGGCGTCGTAGGTGTCGCGGCCGTCCTTGTCGACGAGGATGCCCACGCCCTGGCAGTTGCTCGCCCCGGCGGCGAGGCCGCCGTACCCGTACACGTCGTCGCCGCCCTCGTCGACGAGCAGGCCCAGCGAGTAGTCGTGCCCCGCGCCGGTCTGCATGTGGTAGCTGTCGTAGCCCTGGTTGTACTGGTCGTTGCCGCCCTGCTCCAGGAAGAGCCCGGTGGCGAAGTGCGCCGCGCCGCCCTGCACGTAGTAGAGCGCGTCGTAGCTGTCGTCGCCGGCGCCGTCGGCCAGGAGCCCGGTGCCTTCCCAGTAGCCGGTGCCCTGGCCGAACACGCCCACGCTGTACTGGTCGTTGCCCGCGCTGTCACGAAGCACGCCGAGGCCGCCGGCAAACCACTGGCTGTAGGCGTCGCCCCGGAGGCCGAAGCCGGCGCCCTGCGAGAAGGAGCTGTTGCCCTCGCCCCCCGGCAACTGGGGCGAGCCGTAGAGCGTGACACCCCCGAAGCTGTTGCCCGGGTCGGACCAGTACACGTCGTCGCCCTCGCTGTCGACGGCCACGCCCACGCTCCCGGCGTAGCCGAAGCCCTGGGAATAGGCCCAGGCCGTGTGCTGGTCGTTGCCGCCGCCGTCGAGGAAGAGCCCGTAGCCGAACACCGCCGCGCCCTGCACGCCCGCCTCGCCGAGGTAGCTGTCGTCGCCCCCTTCGTCGTGGAGCACGCCCACGCCCAGCGTTCCGAAGCCCTGGCCGCCGCGCAGCGTGCGGTAACTGTCAGTCCCCGCGCCCCAGTCGTAGAGCTGGCCCACGCCGAGGCGACCGGCCCCCTGTCGCGCCGTGCTCGAGGCGGAGATGTAGTAGCCGCCCGAGTTCTGTCGCCCGTCCTCGTCGCTGGGCAGCACGCCGTCGACGTCGTGACTGTCGGCCACCTCGGCGTAGCCGTAGCTGTCGTTGCCCCCGAGGTCGACGGTCACCGCCACCGGGTGGTCGTCGTTCATGTTGGCGCCCGCGCCGTCGATGTAGGTGTCGTCGCCGCCGAGCTCCAGGTGGAACAACAGGGCGGTTTCTGACAGCTCGTGCGTGTCGCTCGTCGCCGGGCTCACGAGGATGGTGCCGGCGCCGGTGGCGAAGCTCCAGCTCGTGTCGCCCCCGGCGAAGCGAGACAGCTCCGCGTTCTCGATGGCGAAGGCCAGCCGTCGCGAGGGGTCGAGCAGCGTGCGCGGGCCGGTGGTGGTGAACCAGGTCTCGAACGCGGTCACCTCCTCGGCGTCGGAGATGCTGGGCACGTAGGTGCTCCCCGGCAGCACCAGCCCCGGTCCCCCGGCGTAGAGCACGCGCGTTTTCCCCGCGCCCAGCGCCTCGGCCTCGGCCGCCATCAGCGCGCGGGCGTCGAGCGCCTCGCCGAGCGCGAGCACCACCGGCACCAGGGCCTCGGCGAGGTCGGAGGGCAGGCTGGCCGCTGCGGAGGGGTCGTCGCCCCCACCGGCGGCATCGACGAGGGCCGCCAGGGCCTCTGCCAGCGTGGTGTCGCCCGGGTCGATGGGGTCGGCCTCGGAAGCCACCCCGGCCTGGGCCATCATCGCGGCCAGCGCGCTCGCCACGGGGTGGGCGCTCTGGCCGGCGTGGTCGAGGTCGGCGGCCACCTGGCGCGAGTAGCAGGCGGCGTGCTCGGGCGAGTGGTGCACGGCCTCGAAGAAGGGCATCTGGAAGGCGCCGCCCACGTAGGGCTCCCACTTGTCCCAGGTGCGCTCGCTGAAGCCCACGTCGGCCCGGTCGATCTCCGCGTCGGCCAGCGCGGCGTCGTAGAGCGGGGCGTCGTCGCCCTCGTTGCAGTCGAGGGGATCGGCGGGGGTGTCCCACTGGGGCGGCTCGGACTCGGGCTCGGCGGAGTCGGCGGGCTCGGCGCCGCTGTCGGCGGGCGGGTTGCAGGCGAGGAGCAAGAGCCACATGCGGGCCTCCTCCGCGCCAAGTAGCGCGCTTCAGCGCCCGGCGATGTGGATGTCGCCCGCCCGCAGCGTGATGTCGATCCGGTTCGGCGCCTCCGCGTCGTGCGCCACGCCGTCGAGGGTCAAGCTGCCCACCCCGGCGCGGAAGGCGAGGTCGTAGTCGCCCGTGGGGAGCACGATCTCCACCGACCCGTGGTCGAGGTCAACGAGCACGTCGCTGGGCTCGGCGAGCTCGAGTTTCACCGCGCCCTCGCCGAGTGTCACGTCGAGCGGTGTCCCGGCCGGCACCTCGATGTCGAGGCTGCCCCCGCAGGCACGACACTCGGCGCCCACCAGCAGCACGGCGTCGAGCACGCCCACGTGGGGGATGGTCCCCAGCGACGCTCCTTCCCAGAGCACCGAGGCGCCATCGGTCTCGGTGGTGAGCACGTTCACCTCGCCATTGCCGAAGGTGGCCACCACCGCGTCCGGGCTCTCGTCGAAGGTCCACTCGCGGGAACCGGCCGCGCAGGCGAGGAGGAGGAGAATCATGGTCGCTCCGTGTCGCCGTACCGACACCGGGGGCGGGCAAGGGCGCTACACCGACTGGAAGCCTAGCTTCCGGCGCCACACCAGCCCCGCGCAGAACGCGGCGGAGAGCGCGGCGCTGCCGAACAGCAGCACGAACACCGGGGTGAGGTCGCCGTTGGCGCTGTCGTAGAGCTTGCCGATCACCAGCTCCTGCACGATCGGGCCGAGCGAGCCGAAGCCGGAGATGATCCCCGCGGCGAGCACCGCACTCTTGCGACTGCCGATGTCCATCGCCCCGGCGCCGGTGAGCAGCGCGTCGGGACCGTAGAGCGAGAAGCCCACCACCCCGAGCAGGATGGCGAAGACCACCACGCTGGTGGAGCCGAGCACCATGAGCGCGCCGCAGGCGGCGGTCATGAGGAGCATCATCAACAGCGCCACGTCGGCACGTCGCGACTTGAAGTAGCGGTCGGAGAGCCATCCCGTCACCCACACGCCGGGAATGCCCATGATGTCGAAGGCGGTGGAGTAGTAGCCGGCGGCGTCCTTGTCGAGGCCGTAGTTCAGGTCGAGAAAGTAGGGCACCCACGACCAGATCGCGTAGCGAATGAGCTTGGCGAAGAAGTAGAAGCCGGCGACGAGCATGATGTTGGTCCACGCGGTGCGCGACAGCCCGAGCCAGCCGTCGTTCACGACGCCGCTCGCCTTCTTCGACTCGTCCACCTCGGTCACCGGGTCGTCCACCGGCGCGAGCCCCACGTCCTCCGGCTTGTTGCGTTGCAGGAAGTAGAACTGCACCCAGATCGCGGCGAGGAAGGCGGCGCCGGCGTAGAAGGTGGCGCGCCAGGCGCCGAGGCCGAGCACCCACGACAGCACCCAGGTCGAGGCGAGCGAGCCCACGGTGAAGTTGGTGGCCCAGGCCCCCATCACCTTGCCGCGCTCGTGCTGGTGAAACCACGCTGCCATCGTGCCCACGTTGCCCGACCAGCCGGTGGCCTGCGCGAGCCCGTTGACCGCCACCAGCCCAGCCAGCACGTAGGCGTCGAGGGTGATCCCCATCATCAGGGTGACGACGATGGAGAGCCCCATCCCCAGGAGCACGTTGACCCGCGGCCCGAGCCTGGTGCCCATCCCGCCCGCGAGGAACTGCCCGATGGCGTAGGCGATCAGGTACGCCGCGCCGATCTGCCCCAGCGTCGTGGCGTCGAACCCCGCTTCCTGGCCGATGCTCGACTTCGCCACGCTCCAGGGCTTGCGACAGAAGTAGAAGCCCACGTAGCTGAGCCACGTCGCGACAAAAACCTTGGTGCGCCAGTCGCGATGCGCGGCGGACAGGGAAGTGGACATCGGGGGAGCTTAGCGCGGGGCCAGTCCCTTCTGGGCGGCCGCCGCTCCGCGGCGCCGGGCTCTCGCTGCGTGCCTTCGGCACTCCGCTCCATCCCTGCCGCGCGCCGAGCCTGGATCTCCCGCCGGCCGCTCAGTCCCCGCTGTCGCCGAGCGGCACCATCGGCGCGTCGAGGCTCAGCGGCCGGTCGAGACACTCGTCGGGGCCGCGAGACTCGATGGTCAGTTTGTAGGGCTCGTAGCCGTCCGCCGTGACCTCCATCACCACGGTCTCGTCGACCGTCCACTCGGCGAAGTACCACATCGTGCACTTCTTCATCTCGGGCCAGTCCAGGTACTCCCAGCACAGCGCGTGGAGCGTCGTCGGGCTCACCACCTCCACCTGGACGTTGAGCGCGGACAGCGTCTCGGCGTCGTAGGATAGGACGACCGGCGTGCCGAAGGGGCAGAGACAAGTGCCCGTAGACGAGTCTTCATCGGGCGTGCAGCCCGCGAGTGCAGTCGTGAGGCCGACTGCGAGGTGGCGGTTGTGCCTTAGCATGGCGGACTCGCGTTCACGGTGAGTTGCACCGCCTTGGCGCGCACCGGCGTGCTGTCCTCGTTGTCACTCACGATGTACCCAGCGCGATCCCGCCACCCACGGCCCCCATCGCCGCTAGCGCCAAGATGCCGAAATATCGTATATATAGGTTCTTTTCGAGCATGACCGGACGGGGCACGCATCAGCACGTCTCGGATGGGAGCATAGCAGCAGCGGGCGTTCGTCGTGTCAACCCCTCGTTGGCTCTACGCCCGTCACGGCCGCGTTAGAGCGCCGCCCCGCATGAAACTCTCCGCCACCATCCGCGGCTCCACCTTCGGCTTCGGCAGCGTGAAGGAGGTGCTCGCGCGGGCCAACCCGCCGAAGTCGGGCGACGACCTCGCCGGGGTGAGCGCGCGCAGCCCGGTGGAGCGCGTGGCCGCCCGCGCGGTGCTGAGCCAACTCACGATGGCCGAGCTGCGCGCCCACCCGGTGATCCCCTACGAGGTCGACGAGATCACAAGGCTGGTGGAAGACAACCTCGACGAGTCGGCCTACAACGCGGTGAAACACCTCTCGGTGGGGCAGTTTCGCGAGTGGCTGCTCGACAGCAAGACAACGGGCGCCACCATTCGCAGCGTGGCGCCGGGCCTCACGCCGGAGATGGCGGCGGCCACCGCCAAGCTGATGTCCAACATGGACTTGCTGGTGGCGGGCCAGAAGTGCGAGGTGGTGGTCCGCTGCAACACGACACTCGGCTTGCCCGGGCGCTTTTCCTCGCGCCTGCAACCGAACCACCCCACCGACGACGTGCTCGGCATCCTCTACAGCACCCGCGAGGGGCTCAGCTACGGCTGCGGCGACGCGGTGATCGGCGTGAACCCGGCCACCGACACCCCGGAGAGCACCGCCGAGATCCTCCGCGAGCTGCACGCGCTCAACACCCGCAACGGGGTGCCCACGCAGAACTGCGTGCTCTCCCACGTCACCGTCCAGATGAAGGCGCTCGACCTCGATTGTCCCATGGACCTGATGTTCCAGTCCTTCGCGGGATCGGAGTCCGGCAACAAGGCCTTCGGCATCAGCGTGCGACTGATGGACGAGGCCCACGACAAGATGCAACGCCTGCGCTCGTCGAAGGGCCCCAACTTCATGTACTTCGAGACGGGGCAAGGCAACGCCCTGTCGAGCGACGCGCACCACGGCGCCGATCAAGTCACCCTCGAAGCCCGTTGCTACGGCTTTGCCCGGCGTTACAAGCCCTTCCTCGTCAACACGGTGGTGGGCTTCATCGGTCCCGAGTACCTCGAGAACGGCCCGCAGATCACCCGCGCTGCGTTGGAAGATCACTTCATGGGCAAGCTGCTCGGCATCCCCATGGGTTGCGACGCCTGCTTCACCTACCACGCGGCGATGTCGCAAGACGAGCTGGAGTCGCTCAAAGTGCTGCTCGGCGCGGCCGGTTGTACCTACCTGATGTCGCTCCCGGTGGGCGACGACATCATGCTCAACTACCAGTCGTCGAGCTTCCACGACATCCCGAGCGTCCGTGGCCTTCTCGACAAGCGGCCCACCCCCGAGTTCGACGCCTGGCTCCACGCCCGGGAGATCATGGTCGGGAGCAAACCTGGCCCCCGTTTCGGCGACGTGACGGTGCTGCGATGAACGAGCTGTCCCGCACTCGCGATCTGGTCGCGCAGCTTCGCCGCCAGCTCGGCGAGAACGACCCGCTCCCGCCTCGCCCGCGCCCGCAGGAGATCCCATTCCCGCCGGTGCGCGTGTTCCCCACGCCGGCCCGGCGATCCGCCTTCGCCGAGCAAGCCGCCGCGCACACCACCGCGCTGGTGGGCATCGGCCACGTGGGCACCCGCTACGCCACAGACGTGGTGCTGCAATTCCAGGCCGAGCTCGCGGTGGCCCACGGCGCGGTGGCCGCCGAGCTGCCCGGCGACTGGGCCCAGTCCAAGGGCTACGTGCCGCTCGTCTCCCGGGTTTCTTCGCATCGGGAGTTCTTGCTCCGTCCCGACCTCGGGCGGCGCCTGTCGCCCGAGTCGCTGCAACTCTGGACCGAGCAGTCCAGGAAAGACATCGACGTGCAACCCATCCTCGCCGACGGGCTCTCCGCCGTGGCCTGCATGGGCGCCGGCCCGGAGCTGCTCGAGGCCTTTTCCGCCGAGTGCCAGAAACGCGGATTCACCGTCGGCACCCCGGCCTGCGCCAAGTTCGCCCGGGTGTGGCTGCAAGACGAGATCGGCCAGGTGGCGCGGGCCAGGGTGGCGGTGATCCTCCTCGGCGAGCGCCCCGGCCTCGGCACCGGCGACGGGCTCAGCGCCTACCTGGTCCACGGTCCCCGGGTGGGCAACACCGACGGCAACCGCAACATGATGTCCAACATCCACGCCCGCGGCATCGTGCCGGCCGACGCGGCGAAGCGACTGGCGGTGCTGGTGCAACTGATGCTCGAACAAACCACGAGCGGCGTGGGCCTCGACCTTGCGCCCCGCGCCGCCGAGCTCGGCGAGGCCGCCCGAGGCGGCTACCGCGCCCCGCAAGCCCGCTCCCGACTGGTGGAGGTCTGATGCCGATTCTCGAGCCACTCCTCCCGAAGATCCTCTCGGTGAAGCGCATCCCCGGGGCCGACCCGGCGCTGCTGCGCGCCTACGGGGCCGACCCCGACCGGCACACCTCGCTGGGGCTGGTCACCGTCGACCAGGACGATCCCACCTACGTGGCCCTCGACGAGTGTACCAAGCACGCCCGCGTCGACGTGGTGTACGCGCGGAGCTTCTACGCCGGGTCGCGACACGGTAGCGGCCCGCTCTCCGGGGAGATCCTCGGCGTGATCGCGAGCGACGATCCCGACGAGATCGAGAGCGGCCTCGCCGCCATCGTCAACACGCTGGAGCACGACGCCTGTTTCTACGCGGCCAACGACGACGGCAGCATCGCGGTTTTCCCCCACGTCATCGCCTCGCTCGGCACGTACTTGTCGGCGATCGCCGGGGCGTCGCCCGGCGAGTCGATGGCCTACCTGGTGGCGCCGCCGATCGAGGCCACGGTGGCCCTCGACTTCGCGCTCAAGGCGGCCGACGTGCGCCTGCTCAAGGCCTTCCCGCCGCCCACCGAAACGAACTTCGCCGCCGCCTACCTCGGTGGCTCGCTGGAGGCCTGCGAGGCGGCGGCGATGGCCTTCGCCGAGGCGGTGGTGGCGGTGGGGCGCGAGCCGAGAGACCGGTAGGCGCTACCAGCCCGGGATGATCCACACCGACCCGGCCTCGCTCGCCGCCGTGTCGTCGCTGGTGGCGCCGATGGCGATGTCTTCCCGGCCGTCGCCGTCGAGGTCGGCCCCGCCGGCGCCGCCGCTGCCGAAGTAACTCTCGCTGCTCGGGCCGTAGATCGTCGCCACCGCGTAGCTGTCGTCCATGGCGCGCGCCCAGCCGGCGCTCTCGGAGAACACCCAGGCCACGCCGTAGTTGCTGCCGGCGCTGTCGTCGCCGTCGCCGCCGAGAACCAGCTCGTCGGCGCCGTCGCCGTCGAGGTCGCTGTCCATCACCAGCATCGAGCCGAGGTCGCCCGCCGTGCCGGAGATCTGGTGGTCGGCGTCGCCGAGGCTCGCCACCCCGCCCATGCCGGGGTCGATGAACACCCAGGCCGCGCCCTCGTTCTCGTTGTTGAGCCCGAGGTCGAGGGTGCCGCTGCCGTCCACGTCGCCGGGGTGAGCGAGCGCGTCTTCCCCGAGGTTGAGGTCGTCGTCGTCGCCCTGGATCTCGAGGCCGGCCGCGTCGTCGGCCTCGGTGTCCCACGCCATCGAGGCGTTGCCGGCGAACACGAAGATGCCGCCGCCGTCGTCGGCGTCCCCGTCGTAACCGGAAGCGCCGACGATGGCATCGACGTAGCCGTCGCCATCGAGGTCGGCGAGCACCAGATTGCGCCCGAGGTAGTCGTAGTCGTCCATCGCGTACACGCGGTCGGTGGCGTCGGCGAGGTCGAGCTCGGCGCCGCTGAAGGCATCGCCCGAGAAAAAGGACACGCTGCCGCAGTAGCTGTCGTAGCCGTAGCTGTCGTAGTAGCTGCCCACCACCACGTCGGCCTGGCCGTCGCCGTCGACGTCGCCGAGGGCCGACATGCGGGGCATGTCGCTGCTGTAGCTGCTGCCGTCGGTGGCGAAGCGAACGTCGAAGGAAGAAGCGGCGATGTTGCCGCTCAGCCCGCTGCCACCGTAGAAGAGGTAGCTGCGCGCGTAGCTGTAGTAGCTGTAGTAGGTGAAGTCGGCGCCAAACACCAGGTCGCCGGTGCCGTCGCCATCCACGTCGGCCATCGGGCCGTTGAGCCAGCCGGGGTAGTAGTAGTAGCCCGAACCGGCGCTTTCCCCGGTGATGTAGGCGGTATCGTAGTCCGAGACCGGCCCGTTCGCGGCGGCCGCGACCGCGCCGTCGATCACCCAGAGATTGCCGTAGCTCGACACCGGGGCGCCGATCAGCAGGTCGGTGGCGCCGTCGCCGGTGACGTCGCTGCCCATCGCGATGCGCCCGTAGTTGCCGAGGCCCATCGAGGCGGCGGTGCCGTAGAGCACGCCCGAGGCGGCGTCGGAGACCGACACGTTGTCGATGGCGCCGTCGCAGTCGTCGTCGTTGCCGTTGAGCGTTTCCGTGGTGGGGCCGGTGACGGCGGCGTCGGTGTCGTCGCAGTCGCTGTCGACCGCGTAGCCGTCGCCGTCCTGGTCGTTGTCGTTGGCGCCGTCGCAGTTGCTGTCCACGCCGTCGTACCACTCGTCGGCCGCGCCCGGGTTCACGGTGGCGTCGGTGTCGTCGCAGTCGCTGTCGACCGCGTAGCCGTCGCCGTCCTGGTCGTTGTCGTCGGCGCCGTCGCAGTTGCTGTCCACCCCGTCGTACCAGGTCTCCGCGGCGGCAGGGTTGATGGTGGCGTCGGTGTCGTTGCAGTCGGTGGTGTTGTCGTAGCCGTCGGCGTCTTGATCGTAGTCGTCGGCGCCGTCGCAATTGCTGTCGATGCCGTCGTACCAGGTCTCGGTGGCGCCGGGGTTCACCGCGGCGTCGGTGTCGTCGCAGTCGCT
>VGRE01000012.1 GCA_016875435.1 Deltaproteobacteria bacterium
CGTCGCAGTCGTCGCCGGTCTCCGCGTAGCCAGCCGGGCGCTCGCAGAAGGCGTCGCCGGTGGCGGCGTCGCCGTGGCCGTCGCGGTCGTAGTCGGCGTAGTACGTCGTGGGGCTGCCGACGCTGGCGTCGTCGTCGTTGCAGTCGTCGTCCTCGACGATGCCGTCCTCGTCGCGGTCGGTGACGTACTTGGTCTCGCCGGTCTCGCGGCAGGCGAACAGCGACAGGGCCAGGAGGGGGAGGAGGCGCATGGCGGGAGTCTAGCGCGATTCCGCGGCCCGTTGCGCCACCCTCACGCCCTCGGTGAGGCCGAAGAGGGTGTCGTCGGCGAGCCACAGGGTGCGCCCGCGGGCGTCGCCGGAGCGTGTCGAGGGGGACCGCCCCGGCCGCGGCAGGCGACGTAGGTGGGACCATGCTCCTCGACGGTCGCGAGCAGGCCGTCGCGGGTGGATGAGGGCGGGTCGGACGGATCCCCGGGTTCGAACATCGACTCGCTCCGGCCCTGGGTGTGGCTGCGAAGCGCGTCGCCAAGTTCGCCGGTGAGGGCGCGGGGGGGGGTGCATGGTGCAGTTGCGGGCCAGACGGCCCGTGAGAAAGGGCCCCCTACCGAATCCACACGTACGCGTCGTCGAGCCCGAAGGACTCGTCGCTGGGGTCCTGGTCGAGGGTGCTGCCGCCGAGCAGGGTGAGCGAGGAGGCCGTGTGGGCGGTGGTGCCGGAGATCGGCCAGAGCGAGTCGTAGGAGCCGTAGTACCCGCGATTCCAGCCACACACTTCGCTGTAGCTGTAGCTGTGGTTGTTCTGGGACTGGCTCCAGATGGCGCTGCCGTCGACCGCGACGTAGGCCGTCTCGCCGTCCCACGAGTCGAGCGCGACGTACTCGATCTCCACCCAGGCCTCGGTGTGGACGATGGCGTAGGTGGACAGCGCGATGGACATCGTCCCGCCCGAGATGACGCCGTAGCCGCCGAGGATCGTCCCCCAGCCGCCGCAGCCGGTGGTGCTGGTGGTGCTCCAGCGGCTGTCGGCGCCGCTGTCGAAGTTGTCGTCGAAGATGAGCGTCCAGCCGCCACCGTCGGTGGTCATGTCGCACTCGGTCTCGGTGGCCGTGCCAGCGAAGTCGATCCAGTAGCTGCCGTCGGTGCTGGCGATGGCGTCGACGAGCAGGTCGAGGCAGCTCGACCAGGGGCAGGTGGCGGCGCTGCCGGGGTACACGCTCGCGCGGGTGTCGTCGCAGTCCCAGTCGTTGTCGACGGTCCCCGGGGGCTGGGAACAATCGAGCACGGCGGCGTCGCCGTAGCTGTCGCCGTCGTTGTCCTCGTACCAGGTCGACATGGCGAGGCCATCGTCCACCAGTCCGTCGCAGTCGTTGTCCACCCCGTCGCAGTCGTCGGTGGCGGCGGGGTTGACCGCGGCGTCGGTGTCGTCGCAGTCGGCGTAGTCGGCGGTGTAGCCGCTGGGCGCGTCGCAGCCGTGGGAGGCGGTGGCCGCGTCGCCAAAGCTGTCGCGGTCGGCGTCGGCGTACCAGGTGGAGCGGGTGGAGAGGTCGAGCGAGGGGTCGTCGTCGTCGACCAGGCCGTCGCAGTCGTCGTCTTCCCAGTTGCACACCTCGCTGGCGCCCGGGCTGATCGCGTAGTGACCGTCGTCGCAATCGGTGTTGTCGGCCACGTGACCGGCCGGGGCGTCGCAGGAGGTGGCGGCGGTGGAGGGGTCGCCGTAGCCATCGCCGTCGGCGTCGGCGTACCAAGCGAGCGCGTCGGCGCTGGTGCTCGGATCGATCACCCCGTCGCAGTCGTCGTCAACCCCGTTGCATAGCTCGGCGCCTGCCGGTGAGACATCGGCAGTTGTATCGTCACAGTCGGTGTTGTCCGTGCTGAATCCGGCGGGCAGGTCGCAAGCGGTGGTGGTGGATGTATCGTCGCCGTAGCCGTCGCCGTCGCTGTCGGCGTAGTACACGGCGCCGGTGCTGGGATCGACGTCGGGGTCGGCGCTGTCGACCAGCCCGTCGCAGTCGTCGTCGAGGCCGTTGCAGACCTCGGGCGCGGCGGGGCCCACGGCAGGGTCGTTGTCGTCGCAGTCGTCGCCGGCCCCGACGTAGCCGGTGGGCTGGCGGCAAGCCTCGTCGATCTCGGTGGCGTTGCCGTGGCCGTCGGCGTCGCGGTCCTCGTACCAGGTGAGCAGCACGCCGTCGTCGACGAGCCCGTTGCAGTCGTTGTCGATCTCGTCGCAGGTCTCGGCGTTGCCGGGGAAGGCGTCGTCGCGGGTGTCGTCGCAGTCGCTGCCCTCGGTCACCCAGCCGTCGCCGGGCGCGGCGCAGGCGGACTGGGCGGTGGCGTCGTCGCCGTAGCCGTCGCCGTCGGCGTCGGCGTACCAGGTGGTGGCGTCATCTTCATCGGCCTGGCCGTCGCAGTCGTTGTCTAGGCCGTCGCAGAGCTCGGGTGCGCTCGGGTAGATGTCGCCCCGGGTGTCGTCGCAGTCGGAGTCGTCGGCGATGTAGGTCCCGTCGGGCGGCTCGCAGGCGGTGACGGCCTGTTCCGCGTTGCCGAAACCGTCGCCGTCGGCGTCGGCGTACCAGGACTGCACGAGGTCGTCGTCGACGGTACCGTCGCAGTCGTTGTCGAGGTTGTCGCAACGCTCGGTGGCCCCCGGGTACACGGCGCTGTCGTTGTCGTCACAGTCGCCCTCGGTGGTGGCGAAACCGTCGCCGTCGGCGTCGGCGACGTCGTCGCCGGTGGCGCCGGGTTCTTTCTCGGTATCCGCGGGGTCGGAGGCGCAGGCGAGGAGCAGGGCAAGCATCCAGGCAGTTTACACGGCCCTGCGATGGGATAGCCGCGCGGGCTTGTCGATTTGGCTCCTCCGGCTGTTCTACGGGCTGATGCTCGGGTCGTTGGCGGCGTTGATCCCGCTGCTCGGGGGAAGGTTCGAGCGGGAGGGGCTCGACGGGGTGACGATCGGGCTCTTGATGGCGCTATTGCCGCTCGGGCGGCTGCTGTCGGTGCCGCTCTGGGCGTGGTGGGCCGACCGGTACCAGGCGGCGGGGCTGGTGCTCCGCGTGTCGTGCGTCGCGAGCGCAGCCGCTGGCATGGTGGTCGCGCGCGCGGAGAGCGTGTGGGCGCTCGGGTTGGCGATGTTCTTGTTCTCGGCGATGCGGGCGCCGGTGGGCGCCATCACTGACGTGTTCGTGATGGAGTCGCTCCAGTCGCGCGGCCGTCCGCTGGCGGAGTACGGGCGAGTGCGGCTGTTCGGGAGCCTCGGCTTCATGGTGGGCGTGCTCCTGGCCAGCGCCCCCCTGGCCGGGCACTGGCTCAGCGACGCGAGCCTCGTCGCCACCGCGATCGTGGCCTTTTCCTTCCCCACGCGCGGGGAGGGTGGCCCGGCCCCGGTCTGGCCGGCGCTCGTGGCGCTGCTGCGGCAGCCGTGGCTCCTCCCCTTGCTGCTGGCGGGCTGCCTGCAGGCCTTCACCTTGTCGGTGTACGACTGCTTCCTGTCAGTACACGTGGCGGCGCTGGGCCTGCCCGAGTGGGTGGTGGGCGCCGCCTTCGCCGTGGGGGTGGCCTGCGAGGTCGCGCTCATGGCATGGGCGAGGCCGGTGCTCGGGCGCCTCGGCCCCGCGGGGGGATTGCTCCTCGCGGCGGCCGTCAACGTGCCCCGGTGGGCGCTGACCGCCTGGACGGACGACCCGGTGATCCTGGTGAGCGTACAGGTGCTCCACGGCGTGGCCTTCGGGGCCTTCTGGGTGTCGGGCGTGCAGCGGATGGCCCAGGGGGCCCCGGCCCACGTGGCGGCGAGCGCCCAGTCGTTATGGTCGGCGTCGTCGTACGGCGTGGGATCGCTGTTGGGGCAGGCGCTGGCGGGGGAGGCACGCGCGCTCGGGGGGACGGCGGCGATCTTCGAGATGCTCGCCGGGGTGTCGGTCCTGGCGACGGTGGCGGCGGGGTGGCTGTGGCGGGTGGACCGGCGGCCCGCCTGAGCGCGGGGGCGCTACGGCTTCGCCATCTTGAGCATCGCGGCGGTCGGGTCGGCCGAGAGCAACGCGGCAAACCACAAGAGCGGCACCACCAGCGCCAGCCCGGTGGCGATGATGCGGAAACCCGAGGGGTTCACCTGGCCGGTCATGAGCTCCTCCTCGCTCAGCTCGGCCGCCGGGCGCAAGACCGCCGCGAGGATGGGCACGAAGGCGAGCCCGAGGCTCATCCAGCCGAAGTGCGAGACGTCGGCGATCTCCTCGGCGGCGGCCACCATCAGCGCCGACTTCGACTCGGGGTCGGCGCCGGCGATGGCGGCGAAGACCCTGGTCCAACCCGACGAGCGATCGACAAGCTCCAGCGCGGCGGCCAACGAGAAATACGCGATGGAGGTGGCCACCGACGATTCGCGCGCGTTGCTGTTCTGGCCGTTGCCGAGCAACGACATCGCCACCGGGACGGCGCCCATGCCGAGCAGCAGCACCTTGGCGAGGACCAGGTACACCGAGGCGTAGAAGAAGAGACCGCCGAGCGGCAAGAGCGCCGCGAGGCCGCACGCGAGGAAGGCGATCACCGGCGCGCCGTAGCCGCGAGGGGCACGAGCGCCGCCGGCTGCGCCGCCGAGTCCGAGCAGGGCCGCCGAGGGCAGGGCCACGGCGGCGAGCATCCCCCCGGCGAGCACCTGGGCGATACCGTAGGCGTAGAGCGTGGCGCGCTGCGCCGGGTCGACCTCGACCGTCGACTCCAGCGCCGAGCCGCCGATCATGGCGCCCACGATCACCAGCAGCGCGTGCAGGCCCAGCGGAGCGGTGGACACGACGGCCGGCACCTTCCACTTCATGCCGAGCAGGACGGCGCACACGAGCGTCCACAGCAGGCCGAGGACGCAGGCGATCACCTGCACCCAGCCCACCCAGCCTGCGTCGGCGACGAACGACATGAGCCTCACATCCGGTACGACCCGGCCGCTAACACGGTGTCAACGTCGCGAGTTCTCCATCGTTTCCACCAGGATGTTCGCAAGCTCGCGGAGAAGCCGTCGCCCGGCGTGAGCCGTCGCGAGCGCAGGCTGGCCGAAGTAGGCGCGCGGGCCACCGGCGTCTTCGAAGTTGTCGGCGCCCTGGGCGATCCCCCGGCCGAGGTCGGCCTCGACGGCGGGCAGCTTCTTGTGGCCGCGCACGAGGCGGGGGGCGAGGGCGAGCAGCAGCGAGGTCTCGTAGGTGCCCGAGTGGCCGTCGAAGGGGACGATGGTCGACAGGCGCTCCGCTTGCCGCTTGCTTCCCACGTGGGGGAAGGCGACGGTGGCTCCAGTGCGCTCCTTCACGAGGCGGCAGGCGGCGAAAAGGGCGTTGACGTTCGCGGGCTCGAGGTGGGCGTTGGCGATGGCGAGGCCAGCGGCCCCGGCCTCGTGGGCGCTCATCAGTACCTCGGCCACCAGCGCCGTCATCACCTCGGCAGAGACGGTGATTGTCCCGGGGAAGTTCCGCGCGAAGCGTGCCACCCCGTAGGTGACGGGCGGCAACACGCGCCCGTCGGTGAGCTCGGCGGCCGCCTCCGCCATGGCAGCGGCGATGCGCACGTCGGTGTCGAGAGGCAGGTGCGGCCCGTGGGCCTCGCAGGCTCCGGTGGGGAGGATCGCCCACTTGCCGACGAGGGAGGCGTGCGGGAAGGGGAGGGGAGCGAGGAGCATGGCGGGGTACGGAGTGTAGGGGGTGGTGGGTGGCGGGGCAAGTCACTCCACCCGCTTCAACTCCGCGCGCGCCACCTTCCCCCGGTCGTTGCGCGGTAGCGCGTCGAGGAAGCGCACGGCGCGGGGATACTTGTGCGGCGCCAGCTGCGTCTTCACCCAGGCTTGCAGCTCCGTCCCCAGCTCGGCCGTGGACTCGCCCAGGGGCACGACGAAGGCCACGGTGCTCGTCAACCCGTCTCTCTCCACGCCCACCACCGCGCACTCGAACACGCGCGGGTGGGCGAGGAGGCAGTTCTCCACCTCGACGGGCGACACGTACACGCCGCCCACCTTGAGGAGGTCGTCGGCCCGGCCGCAGTAGCGGAAACGTCCCTCGGTGTCGACGCAGAACTGGTCGCCGGTGGTGGTCCACTCGCCCCGGAAGGTGGCACGGCTCTTGGCGCGGTCGCCGTGGTAGCAGATGGCGTTGCTGCCGCCCTTGACCCAGAGTGTGCCGATCTCGCCGGGCGCGACGTCGGCGCCGTCGTCACCCACGATGCGCGCCTCGTAGCCGGGCACCAGCCGGCCGAGCGTGCCGCACTTCACGTCGCCCGGGTAGTTGGTGATGTAGATGTGGAACATCTCGGCGCTGCCGATGCCGTCGAGGATCTCCACGCCGGTGCGCGCGATCCAGCGATTGTAGAGCTCGCCCGGCAGGGCCTCGCCCGCCGACAGCACCAGCCGGACGCTGGAGAAGTCCGTTTGTGCGCAGAGCGGCGACTCGAGCATCTTGTGGATCATCGTCGGCACGTTGGTGACGATGGTCGGCTGGAAACGCTGGATGTGGGCCAGCATCGCCTCGGCGGTCGAACGCTCGGGAAAGAGGCAGGTCGTCGCCCCCACCGCCCACGGGAACATCAGGTTGGTGCCGGTGGCGTAGCCGAAGAAGAGCTTGGGAACGCCGAGTGTCACGTCGGTCTCGCGGATGCCGAGCACCTGCTTGGCGTAGCGCTCGGTGTTGTAGACGAAGTCGCTGTTCACGTGCACGCAGCCTTTCGGCTTGCCGGTGGAGCCGGAGGAGAACAGCCACACGCTCGGGTCGTCCGGTGCGGTGTCGCCATAGCTACACTCGGCGGACTGGGCGTCGACGTGGGCGAAGTCGCGGTCGACGCACACCACCCGGACGCCGGACGCGTCGATCACGGCGCGGTTCGCCTCGTAGAATGGCTCCTCGGTGACGATCAGCCGCGCGCGAGTGTAGTGCAGGTAGTAGGCATAGTCTTCGGGGGGGACGCCGGGGTTCATCATCGCGACCACCGCGCCGATGCGGACCACGCCAAACCACGCGGCGGCGAAGGGGGCGCCGTCGTTGAGGCAGAGTAATACCCGGTCTTCCTCGCGCACGCCGAGGGCGCGGTAGAGGTTGCCGAACTGGCAACTGGCCCGGTGCATCTCGGCGAAGGTGAAGCAGGCGGTGGCGGTGCGGAGGGCCACCTTGTCGGGACGGTCGGCGAGGTTGTGGTCGAGGAAGTAGGCGGCGAGGTTCATCGGTCGAAGGGCTTATCGCGGGCAGTGGGCGCGCATCGCGTCGCGGAGGGCGCCGAGGAGGGGTGCCACGTCGGGCCGCGCGAGCACGCCGGCGCGACCTGCGAGCGCGATGGGCCGCGACAAGTCGTGGAACGGTGTCGATTCGGCGCCCATGGCGCGCGCGATGCCGAGCGGCACCAGCGCGGGACCGAAACCGTTGCGGGCGAGCTGCACGAGGGTGGAGAAGGACTCCACCCGGCCGGTCGGGCGCATCGTGGTCCACGACTACTTCAACTACACGTCGATGACCTCGGCGCCGCGCCGGCCCGAGTGGACCGAGGTCGTCGTCGCAACCGCCCCCTCCTGGCGCGCGCGGAGCGGCGACCCCGAGGTCTGCGGACGCCTTCCCGCGATCCTGTCGCGACACGGATTCGAGCTGGAACACGTGGACGTGCACCAGCGCTTCGGCTTCGCGGGTGACATCATGTTCCAGTGGGCGAGCACGTGGTGGCGCAACTAGCCGCCCCTGCTGGCCCAGATGCGGGAGATCAGCGACGATCTCCGCGATCGATTCCTCGGCTCGCTGGCGGAGATCGAGGTATCCCGCGACCAGTTCATCGTGATGCCCCCGGCGTGGGAGATCGTCGCGAGGCGCGCCTGAGGCATTGACGCGGCAAGAGCTAACCCTTAACCATTAACCTCCGGCACCAATTGCCCCAATTGCCAATTGATCGCCGATGACGCCGAGGAGCACGTCGGTGGCGCCCTCGTAGATGCGCAGCGGGCGGACGGCGCGGTAGAGCATCTCCACCACCGAGCCCTCCTCGACCCCGAGGCCCCCGTGGAGCTGGACGGCGGTGTCGATCACGCGCTGGGCGGCCTCGGTGGCCACCACCTTGCCAAGGGCCATCACCGGCCCCACGCGCGCGCCCTGGGCGTGGTCGCGGGTCCAGCAGGCGTGGAGCGTGGCCAGCGCGGCGACGTCGAGTTCGTTCTTCATCTCGGCGAGGCGCAGGCGTACCACCGGGAGATCGGCGAGCGGGGCGCCGAACTGCTGGCGGCACCGGACGTGACTCAGGGTCTCGTCGAGCGAGCGCGCGGCGAGGCCCACGGCGGCGGCGCCCACCGAGGGGCGACAGCGCTCCAGCGTGCCGAAGGCGAGCGCGAAGCCCCGGGGCGACACGAGCGTGGCCGGGGTGTCGTCGAGGATCAGGCGCCCGATGCTGTGGCTGGCCACGCGCTGCGCCTCGGACCTCGGGGACTCCACGAAGAAGGCCGCCACGCCGGCGGGCGTCCGCGCGAACACGACGGCACCGTCGCAATCGGGGGCGTTGCTGATGAAGTGCTTGGTGCCGGTGAGGCGCCACTCGCCTCCCGCTTCCACCGCCATCGTGGCGATCGCCCGCACGTCGGAACCCGCGCCCGGCTCGGTGAGGCCGAAGGCCAGCACGCGACGCCCGGCCCGGGCATCGGCCACCACTTCCGGGAGCACCCCGGCCGATTCCAACGGGGTGCAGCCGAGCTCCTGGATGACGAAGGCGAGGTCGGTGAGTGGGTCGCGGTAGGCAAGCTGTCGCCGGGTCACGGCGAGCGATCGAGTGTCGCGACGAACCAGCAGCCCGGCGGCCCCGAGGGCGGCAACGCGGTCGGCGATGCTCCCGGTGGCCACGACGTCTCGGGCTCGAGCCTCCAGTCCCGCGTGCTCGGGCCCGAAGAAGTAGGGAAACTGCTCGGTGAGCACTAGACTTTCTTCGCCTTCCACGCCTCGTAGGCGGCGCGGAAGTCGGGATGGGCCATGCAGATGGCCTGGGCCTGGGCCTCCATCTCCAGCGCGGTGTCGAGCGACACGTCCAACTCGCGGTTGAGCGCTTCCTTGGTCATCCCGTTGGCGAAGGCGGGGCCGGCGGCGATGCGCGCGGCCATCGCCCGGGCCTCGTCGAGGAGCGTGTCTTCCGGCACCACCCGGTTGAAGAGTCCCGCCCGCAGCGCGCTCTCCGCGTCGACCGTGTCGCCCAGCAGGAGCATCTCCGAGGCCCGCCCGAGCCCGACGATGCGCGGCAAGAGGTGCGCCGCGCCCATGTCGGCACCGCACAGGCCCACCTTGTTGAAGAGGAAGGCCACCCGCCCGCGCGGCGAGGCCACGCGGAGGTCGCTCGCCATGGCGATGATCGCCCCGGCCCCGGCCGCCACGCCGTTGACGGCGGCGATGATCGGCGCCCGGCAACTGCGCATCGCGCGCACGAGGTCGACGGTCATGCGCGTGAAGGCCAGCAGCCCTTCCATGTCGCGACTGAAGAGCTGCCCGATGATGTCTTCCACGTCGCCGCCCGAGCAGAAGGCACGGCCCTCGCCGGTGAGCACCACGGCCCGTACCCCGGCGGGCGGCGCCCGGAACCAGGCGACCAGCGCGGCATACTCCTCGAAGGTGAGCGCGTTGAGACGATCAGGTCGCGACAACCAGAGAGTCGCGACGCCGGAATCGGTCTCCACTCTCATCGCAGCACCGCCGTGGCCTCGATCTCGACCATCGCGCCGTCTTCGAGCAGGTCGGCCACCTGCACCAGCGTCATGGCCGGGTAGTGACGGCCCATGAACTCGCGCCAGGCGGCGCCCACTGCCTTGAGGTGGTCGTTGTAGGCCCGCTTGTCGGTGACGTAGACCGTTACCCGGCCCACCCGATCCGGGGCCACCCCCGCGGTGTCGAGCACGGCGCGCACGTTTTTCAGCGCCTGGCGGAATTGCACGGCGAAGTCGCCGGGGCCCACCAGTTGCTGGTTCTCGTCCCACGACACCTGGCCAGCCACGAAGAGCATCTCTCCCAGGCGGTAGCCGTTGCTATAGCCCCTCGGCGTCGCCCACCCCTCGGGCTCTACCGGACCATCCTCGCGGACACTCCCTCCGGAGGACAATGGCATCCTAGCTGTTGAGCTCGCCGCCGCAGATCGACAGCGCCTGGCCGTTCACGCCCCTGGCCTCATCGCTCGCGAGGTACACGCACATCGCCGCGATCTCCTCGGCGCCGAGGAAGCGGTGCTGGGGGTTGCGGTCTTCCAGTTCGCGGCGAACCTCGTCGCTGTCGCGTCCAGTCTTGTCGACGATGTTCTGGATGGCGTGGTCGAGGAGCGGCGACTCCACGTAGCCGGGGCAGATCGCGTTGACGGTCACGCCCTTCTCGGCGTACTCCGCCGCGAGCGCGCGGGTGAGGCCCACCAGCCCGTGCTTGCTGGCGCAATACGCCGCCAGGTAGGGGTAGCCCTTGAGCCCGGCAACGCTCGCCACGTTGATGATGCGCCCGTTGCCACGGCTCGCCATGCCGGGGAGCACCTTGAGCGAGCAGAGGAAGGAGCCGGTGAGGTTGACCTTGAGGTGCTCGTCCCACACGCGCACGTCGGTCTTCAGCACTGGCGAGGAACGGGCCACGCCCGCGTTGTTGACGAGCACGTCGACCGGGCCCGCCGCCATGAACGCCGCCTCGACGCTCGCCGGCTCGCCGACGTCGCAGCGGACGCCGTAGCCGCCCACCTCGTCGGCAACCTTCTCGACCTCCTCGCGCGTGCGGGCGAGGACGGTGATGCGATCACCCAGGGCAGCGAAACGGCGGGCGATCTCCGCGCCGATTCCGCGGCCTCCACCGGTGATGACAACGTGACGACGCTTGGGCATGGGGCTGCTCCGGCCGGCCCCTTTATCCCGTCGAAGGCGGTGCGTCGACGGCGTCGAGGAAGGACCGGATCTCCGCGGCGAGTTCGGCGGGCCGGTCGAGGTGTACCATGTGAGTGGCACCGGGGACGGTCACCCGGCGGATGTCCGGCACCAGCGATTCCAGGTAGCCAATGTCTACCGCCGCGAAAGGGCTGTGCTCGGGGCGGACGGCGAGCACGGGGCAGCGGATGCGCCTCAAGAACTGGGCGTGGTTGTCGTGGCGGTAGGGGATGGGCCCGCGGATGCGATGGCGCGCGTCCCAGGTCCACGTGAAGCCGCCCTCGACCGGCCGCAGGATGCGCGCGGCCAGCTCGCGTGCCCAGGCCTCGTCGATCGCCGGGTTGCTGTGCCGCAGCCGGGCGGCGGCGGCCTCGACCGAGGGAAAGACCTTGTTGACCGGCGACCGCGCCACCTCGTCGAGGAACTGCGTCATGCGCTCGGCCGACTGGGTGGACGAGTCGAAGAGGCCGAGCCCGTCGACGGTGACGAGCGCCACGACCCTCTCGGGACGGACCCCGGCGTACATCGAGGCGATGGTCCCGCCCATGCTGTGGCCCACCAGCTTGGCGGGGCCGACCTGGGCGAGCAGCGAGTCGAGGTCGGCGAGGTAGTCGGGGAAGTGGTAGGTCTCGCCGGGGCCGCAGTGAGGCGAGATCCCGTGGCCGCGGTGGTCGTAGGCGACGACCCAGCCTGCGAGGGCCGGTGCCACGCGCGACCAGGCGCCGGCGTGGTCGAGGTAGCCGTGCAACAGCACGGTGGGGACGCCCCCGCGCTCGCCCCACTCCAGGGCGGCGTAGGCACGGCCCTGCAGGAGGTAGTGGGTGCGACGCATCGGGGGACGCCGTATCGCGGCTGCGTCGCGACCTCCCCCGGCTTCACCACCAGGTGGGCGTCGCGGGCGAACGCACGCTTGCCCGGTGCCGCCGCCGCATGGCGCCGGCCGAGCAGGCCGTCCCCGAGGTCCAGGCGCTGGTCGTCGACGTCGTCGACGCGGTGGGTGCCCACGTGCTCGCCAGCCGCGGATCCCGCGGCGCCCGGTAGGCGGCTGGGCGTGCTAGCACCGTGCGATGGCCGACCTCGTCCGCTTCACCGAGTGCATGTCGGGGCGGCTCTCCCCACGGGTGGCGGAGCCTCACTGCCTCGCGGAGCGCGGTGGCGACCCGGGCTATTTCGTGCTGACCGTGGTGACGCCCGACGTCGACGCGATGGTGGCCGACCTCCGCCACCGCAACCGGGCTTACGGCTGCGTGGTGCTCCCCGCGCTGCACCCGCTGCCCCTCGCGGTGGAGCATGGCTTCTTCGACCTCTTCGTGGAGGCGTCAGGCGCCGATCGCGCCTACCACATGCACTACCAACTCCGCCTCCGCGACGACGAGGGGCGGCGCTACTTCCTCCGGGGGCTCAAGGAGGTGTCGCGACGGTGGTGGGTTCCCACCATGCCCATGGACACCACCACGCTGTTCACCGACGTCTTCGCAGGCGACGACGACGGCGGCGAGCCGCTGCTCCGCGGCGTGCTGCGCATGGGCCCGCTCGCGGTGACGATGCAGGGACTGAGTTTCCGCGGCGAGGGCGCTTGGCTCGGCCTGCGCGGCATCGCGAGGTTCATGGGCTACTACATGGCGAGGGTGTGGCAGGCCTACACGGCGCCGCGGCGCGCGCCTCGCCTCTGGCCCTGCTAGTCGAGGCAGGCCTCGCTGCCGGGTGGGCGCGTGCGCCGCAGCACGAGGCAGCTGCCGAAGCAGGCCGAGGCCCGGTCTTCCGGCGACCAGTCGAGCGGCGGGAACCCCCCCTGCGTCGCGAACGTGGCTGCGCAGTCCGGCTCGCGATCGAGGCAGTAGGCCTCGCAGGTGCCGGCGTCGGCCACGCCTGCCGAGGCGGCGGGTGGCCGCTGCGAAAGCGCGAAGGCGACGAGCCCGAGGATCGCCCCCAGCGCCAACCAGGGGAGCCAGCGCCGCACGCTGCTTGGAGGCGCCAAGAGACTACTCCTTGATGACCTTGCAGTTGCCGAAGGACCTGGAGCAGCGGAGCTGCGTGGTGTTGCCCGACTCCACCTGCACCCGCAGGCTCACGGGCGAGCCCTCGCCGAAGCTCACCTCGGCGGTGTAGGTGCCGGGAGGAAGCTCGCCCGGGCCGAAGCTGCCGGCGGCGCCGGTGAGCTTGGCGGACACGGCGTCGCCGCCGAGCGACACTCGCCCGGGCCCGGCGGGCTCGGCGGGCGTGGCCGTGGCCTCCGGTACGGCGGGCGCGGTCGCCGTGGGCGCGGTGGCCGCCCGGGGCGCCGCCTCCACGGTGGAGCCTGCCTTCACGCCCGTGGCCGCCGGGTACGCGGCCGTTGCGGTCGCCGCCGTCGGGGGGGGCGTGGCGGCCGGCTGGTCGAGCTGGGGCGGCGGGCTCGACGAGAGCGCCGCCGGCGACGCCGGCGCTGGGACGGGCGTGGTGGCGACCGGCGGGGTGGCCGCCTGCGGCACCGCGGCGGACGTGGTGGGGATGACGCTCTCGACCGTGGCCTGTGCCTCGCCCTTGTCGCCGGCGGAGAAGCGGATGACCACGGCGGGGATGAAGATCGCCGATGCGACGCCGCCGGCGACCAGCAGCGCCGCGGGAGCCGCCAACCACGCGGGCATGGCGCCAGCCGCGCCCCTGGGGCGGGCCTTGCCAGACGCCGAGTGCGACCCGCTGCGCTCGACGAGAATGGTGCCGGTGCGCTCGGCGGCGGCCGTCGCGCGCCGCTCCTCCTGGACGCGTAGCGCGCTCGGCACCACGTTCTCGGCCCACTCGTCCAGCGACTCGCCTGGCAGGGAGGCGCGGATGATGGCGCAGAGCCGCGCCGTCTCGCGGGCCGTGGGGCGGTCGTCTGGCTTCTTCGCCAGCATCGAGGCCACGAGATCGTGCAACGGTTGGCTAACCTCGGCGAGCCAGCTCCACTGCGCCTGCAGGCGCCCGCCGGGGGGCTGGCGGTCGGCGTCCATCGCCGTCTTTCCCGGCTTCACCCCGGTGAGCATCTCGAAGGCGGTCACGCCGAGGGCGTAGATGTCGCCCGCGTGGGTGTCCTCGCCGTAGAAGCGCTCGGGCGCCATGTAGGGCACGGTGCCGAACGCGGCCTCGCGGGTGGCCTCCTCGCGGGCGTTGAGCTCGGCCCGGGCCACGCCGAAGTCGAGGATCTTGATCTCGCCCTGCGCGGTGATGCGGAGGTTCGAGGGCTTGATGTCGCGGTGGATGAGCTTGAGCGGCCTGCCGTCGGGACCGGCCTGGTGGGCGGCGGCGTGCAACGCGCTCGCGACCTCCTCGGTGATGGCGAGCGCCGCCACCGGGGGCACCGGGCCGAGCGACAAGAACTCGGTGAGGTCGCAGCCCTCGACGTACTCCATGACGATCGCCCAGGTGCCGTCGAGTTCCACGAGGTCGTCGACCCGCACGATCGACCGGTGACGAATCGCGGCGAGCATCCGCGCCTCGTCGCGGAGGCGGCCCACCAGGCCCGGCTCCGCCGCCTTCTCCGGGCGCAGCAACTTGACGGCCACTCGCCGTTCGAGCCCCGTGCCCACGGTTTCCGCTAGGTAGACGGCGCCGAAGGCGCCGCGACCGAGCTGGGCCTGGACGCGGTAGCTCCGCCCGCCCTTCACCACGTGACCACCAGGGTGGTGGCCAGCCCGCCCGCCAGCACGGTGGTGCCGATCCAGCCCCAGGTGAGGCCGTTGGCCTGGCTACGGAACACCTCGGCCTGCGGCTCGGGCACGTTGGGGTCGAGAGCGTTCTGCTCGGCGGTGGCGGCGAAGGCGTAGAGCGCGCCCGTCGCGGCCAGACCGAGCCCGGCCCCCGTCAGGAGCGCGATGTGTCGCGCCGTGCGGTTCTCGCGGTCGATCTGGGCTTGCGTCTCGCTGGCGGGCCGCGCGGCGGCCGAGGGCTTGACCTCGGTGGGCTTCTCCGTGGCGGCCTTGGCCACCGTCCGCGGGCCGCGGGGAGCGGTGGAGGCCTTTGCGGCCAGGGGAGCGGCGATCTCGCCGCCGGCGCTTTCCCAGTCGCCGAGTGACTCGCCGGGCCAGTAGTAGCGCGTTTCTTTCACGACGCCCTGGTTGTCGAGGTGCTGGAGGGTGGCGGACATGCCGCTTGCAACCTGCGGCGCGAACGCGCCATTCACCTCGATCCAGCCGTCGGCGAAGGCGGCGAGGGGCAGGCCGTCGCTCGCGCCGGTGGCCGCCGGTGACGCGCTCGCGAGCGTCGTGCGGATCTGGTCGAGCTTGTGACCAGCAGGGGCGAGTTCCTCGGGGAAGCGGACGCCGGGGTCGATGGCGAGCATGCCCGCCACGGCGTGCTTCATCTTTTCCTCGTCGCCGTCGAGGAACGCCCCCAGCGCCATGAGCCGATGGAGGCGAACCACGTCGAGGGCCGAGAGGGGGTCATGCACACAACCAAGTCGCGAATCAGTCTCGCGACGTGCGGCGGCGAAATTTTCCGCGTCCTGGCTTGCGAAGGCTTGCTCTGCGATGCTCGCTGCGTCCAGGAGCTCATCGGAACCGAAGCTTCGCGAGCAACTTTCTAGCGGCGCGGCGGTGGCCATGGCGATGATCGCGAGCACGTAGCATCTTATCATGCAGCCCCCGCGCGCAATGGAGGCGCCCTCATGCTTCTTGCCTTCCTCCTCGGTTGCTCCCCCTTCGAGGGCACCTGGGTGTTCTACTTCGACGCCGAGCCCGCGGTGAGCGGGGATTGTGCCGACGAGGACGACGACGACAGCACCTACGACACCAACCGCGGCATGCTGGTCGACATCTACGCACTCGGGTCGGGGGGCTACGCCGTGGTGCTCGAGGAAGTCCTGACCGGGGAGGCCCGCTTCGGGGTGCTGCACGCGGAGTGGCTCGAGGAGTACACCGAGGGGACCACCACGCGTTCCAACTACCTCGCGCTCGACGCCACCCTCGAGGCCGGGGCGATGCTCGGCGAGGTGAGCACGGGGTCCTGGCGCGAGTCGGAGGGCGGCAGCGACTACACTTGCGACAGCACGTACGGCTTCACCGCCGATCGCATCACTTCGAATCGCGACAGCTACGTGGAGGGTGAGTAATGACCGCGCTCTGGCTCCTCGCCGCCTGCGGCGGCGGCTACGACGGCAGCTGGCTCATGTCCTTCATCTACAAGGCCGAGGAGGGCGGGGGCTCCGGCCAGCGCGACGATCTCATCGTCGACATCTACACCACCGCCTCGGGCCAGACCGTGGCCAATCTCGCGGGCACGCTGATGACGGGAGCCATCGAGGCGGGCGCGATCGAGGTGTCGCTGGTGGAGAGCTACGCCTACAAGCGTGGAAACTGTACCTACGAGAGCGAGCAGCGTCTCACCCTCACCGGGGAGTTCTCGGGCACGGCCGCGGTCGCGGGCGACCTGCAACTCGAGTACACCGGTCGCGACTGCGACGAGACCGAGACCGACGTGTCGGGCTACTCGATGACCGGTCTCCGCCTCGACGCCGACCCCGCCCGCCACGTGGGTAGTTTCAGTAACTACTGGTTCGACGACTACTATTACTATGAGGACTACGGGGACTACGACGACGAAGACTTCGGCGACACCGGCTAGCCGCCTACCAGCGGCACACGACGCCGGCGCGCATCACCTCGCGCTGTTCCTGCTCCATGGGGCATGAGCCCGCGGGCCCTACCGGCGCTGCTTCTTGCGCGCCTTCTTCGCGTCCTTCGCCTTCTTGCGCCGCGCCTCGATCTGGGCCTTCGAGAGCTGCATCGGGTTCGGGCCGGGCATGGCGGGCATTCCCGGCATCCCCGCCATGCCGGCCTGCTGCGCGTACTGGGCCATCTTCTGCTGCAGCGCCCGCGGGTTCATTCCGCCGCCGAGCATGCCCGTCATCGTGCCGACTTCCTTCATCATCGCGCGCGTCATCTTGAAGCGCTCGTGCAGTTCCTGTACTTCCTTGAGCGGCCGTCCCGAGCCCCTAGCGATGCGACGGAAGCGGCTCTCGGTGAGCACGTCGGGGTCGTGGCGCTCCTGGTTGGTCATGGACTGCATCACGGCCTCGACCTTCACCAGCTCGTAGTCGTCGAGCGCCTCGTCGGGCACCTGCGACATGACCTCGTCCATGAAGGGGAGCTTGCCCATCACCTCCTTGAGCGAGCCCATCTGCTTGATCATCTTGAGCTGGGCCTGGAAGTCGTCGTAGGTGAAGTGCCCCTGGAGCATCTTCTCGGCGTCTTTCTCGGCCTTGTCCTTGTCGATGACCTTCTCGAAGTCGGACATCAGGCCGACGACGTCGCCGAAACCAAGGATGCGGCTGGCGAGCCCCTGGGGGCGGAAGTCCTCGAGCTTGTCGAGGCTCTCCCCCATGCCGAGGAATTTCACCGGCTTGCCCGTGACAGCCTTGATCGACACCGCCGCGCCGCCGCGGGCGTCGCCGTCGAGCTTGGTGAGGACGAAGCCGCTGAACGAGAGGCGACGATCGAACTCCGCCGCCGTGCGCACCGCGTCCTGGCCGATCATCGCGTCGCAGACGAACAGGATGTTGTGCGGCTGCGTCTTGTCGCGAATCTGCTCGAGTTCGCTCATCAGCGTCTCGTCGATGGCGAGGCGACCGGCGGTGTCGAAGATGACGACGTCACGACCTACATTGCGCGCCTGGGTGACCGCCAGCGTGCAGAGCTGCACCGGGCTCATGCCCTTGATCGAGAACACCGGCACGTTGAGCTTGCGGCCCAGCGTGACGAGCTGGTCGATCGCGGCGGGACGGTACACGTCGGCGGCCACCAGCATCGGCTTCTTGCCTTGCCCGAGCAGCCGCTTGGCCAGCTTGCCGGCGGTGGTGGTCTTGCCGGAGCCCTGGAGCCCAACCATCATGATGATCGCCGGCTTGGCGTCGAGGGCGAGCGCGTTGTCGACCGGCCCCATCAGGGCCTCGAGCTCGTCGTGGCAAGACTTGATGAAGTGGTCGGCGGGCGTCACCTGGAAGGGCGCGTTCTTCGACTTCAGCGTGACGACATGCCCGAGCGAGCGGGCCTTGACCCGGTCGAGGAAGTCCTTCGCGACGTCGAGGCTCACGTCGGCCTCGAGCAGAGACACGCGCACGTCGCGGAGCGCGTCGGTAATATCACCCTCGGAGATCTCGGTCTTGCCCTGGAGCTTGAGGCGGGCGTTGCGGAAGCCGCGGGAGAGGGTGTCGAACATGGCGGCGGCGCCTATCCGAGACTGGGGGGAACCGCGATACAAAGCTGTGGCTCCCGCCGCGCCCGCGCCAGGGCTAAGGGCACGCATGGACGAAGCGAAGTTCCGGCAGGTGGTGAGCGCGGCGCTCCGGGCGCTCGCGGCGCAGGTCGACGCGATCGACAGCGACGACGTGGACTACAAGCTCAGCGACGGCGTGCTCTCGGTGGAGTTCGAGTCGGGCGGCGTGTTCGTGTTGTCGCAGCAGGTGCCGGTGCGCGAGCTGTGGCTCAGCGCCTTCTCTCGCGCCTGGCATTTCCGCCATGCCGACGGGGCCTGGCTCGAGCGCGACAGTGGCGAGCGGCTGGAGTCCGTGCTGCAGGGCCACTTCACGCGCAAGCTGGGCTTCGAGGTCGCGGTCGCCAACCCGGGGCCTGCGTAATAAACGGGCGGTATGTCGGAGCCTTCTCCGCCGGTCGAGAGTTCGCGTGCCGGGTTGATCTGGGTGGCGGCGCTGGTGGCGGCGCTGGTGCTGCTCGGTCTCATCCTCGCCGCCATCGCGAGCACCGGGCCGCTGGCGCCGTTCCTTTACCCGCTACTGTAGGGCCGCCGACTCGGCGGGCGAGCCTCACCCGCGGTATCGCAGGATGGTCTCGCCCAGGGTGATCAACTCGCCGCCGAGCAGGCGCCGCTCCGTCACCCGGTCGCCCTCCACGATCGTTCCGTTAAGCGCGCCGAGGTCGTTGATAAACACTTTCTGGTCACGACGCTCTACGATACAATGGTGTCGCGACACTTCACCGTCGTGAGACAGCTGCAGGTCGTTGTCGCGACCGCGTCCGATACGCACGACGGGGTCGACACCGCGGTGCTCCTCCCCACCCTCGACCATCCACGCGACGCCGGGCGGGCCGTCCGCAGGGGGGATCGCCTCGAAAACCGGGGCGTGCACGACGATGTGGGGGTTGGTGACCTCGTCGTCGACCCCCCCGTGTTCCATCGAGGCGACCGACTCGACCACCAGCCGCGCGCGCAACCTCTCCCACGCGGCGTGCGGCTCCACGGCGAGCGACTGGGCCACGGTCTCGATCGCCTCGCGCTCCGGGCTCTCCACCTTGCCGAGGATCGGCCCCGCCGCCTCCGCCAGCCTCCGGCAGAGGTCCACCACGTCGTTGTCGTCGCGCATCTGCGCCTTCATCGAGAGCGCGATGAGGATGCCAGCTGCGCTCTCCACGCGAGGGCGCGAGGGCGCTTGGGCCAGCCAGTTGTCGAGCACGCGGCGACCCTCCTCGCCGAGGTGTACCCGGCTGGTGGCGAGATCGAGGATGATCGAGCGATCCTCGGGGTGGACTTTGCCGTCGGCCCAGGCCATCCAGACGACGGCGAGCAGCGCGATCACCTCGCGACTCGACCCGTCGATACCGAGGGACTGCAACGCCCGCCTGAGCTCGTCGTCGTTCATGCCCGCCCCGTGCTGCCAAAGCCACCCGCTCCCCGGCTGCCCGGCGCCTCTGGGAGCATCGCCACGCGCACCAGCTCGACGGCGGCCACGCGCGCGAAGACGATCTGCGCGATGCGCTCGCCGCGCTCCACCACGAAGGGCTCGCGTCCGAGGTTGACCAGCGGCACGCACAACTCGCCGCGGTAATCGCTGTCGATGGTGCCGGGGCTGTTGATGAGGGTGATCCCGTGCTTGAGCGCGAGGCCCGAGCGCGGCCGCACCTGGCCCTCCCAGCCGGGGGGGATCGCCAGCACCAGGCCCGTGGGCACCAGCGCGCGGTCGCCCTGTGACAGCGTGAACGCCTCGCCGATCGCCGCGCGCAGGTCGAGCCCAGCTGCGCCGGCTGAGGCCCGCGCGGGGAGGGGCAGCCCCTCCCCGTGTGGCAGGATGTGGACGGGAATGGTCTCCACGGCGGGAGTCTAATCCTCGAGCGCTTCCTTCCGCGAGAGGCGGATCTTGCCGGCCTTGTCGATGTCGATCACGCGGACGAGCACCTCGTCGCCCTCGTTGACGATGTCGGTGACCTTGTTGACCCGCTCCTTGGCGAGGTGGCTGATGTGCACCAGGCCGTCGGTGCCAGGGAAGATCTCCACGAAGGCGCCGAAGTCGGTGATGCGCTTGACCACGCCCACGTAGAGCTTGCCGATCTCGGCCTCGGCGGTGATCTCGCGGATCATCGCGATGCACTTCGCGGCCTTGTCCTGGTCGGTGCTGGCCACGTCGATCCTGCCGTCGTCGTGGACGGTGAGCTTGCAGCCCGTCTTGTCCTGGAGGCCGCGGATCACCTTGCCGCCCGGCCCGATGATGTCCTTGATCTTCTCGGTCTTGATCTGGATCGTCGTGATGCGCGGGGCGTAGGGCGACATCTCCGGGCGCGGCGCGGAGATGGTCTTGGCCATCTCGGCGAGGATGTGGAGCCGACCCTCGCGGGCCTGCGCCAGCGCGCGGGTCATGATGTCACGGCTGACCCCCGAGATCTTGGTGTCCATCTGGAAGGCGGTGATGCCGGCCGTGGTGCCGGTCACCTTGAAGTCCATGTCGCCGAGGTGGTCCTCGTCGCCGAGGATGTCGCTCAGCACCGCGAACTCCTCGCCTTCCTTGATTAGGCCCATGGCGATGCCCGCCACCGGCGCCTTCACCGGCACGCCGGCGTCGAGGAGCGCGAGCGTGCCCGCGCAGACGGTGCCCATCGACGAGGAGCCGTTGCTCTCGAGCACGTCGGCCGAGCAGCGGATCACGTAGGGGAAGCCGTCGGCCGCCGGGAGGGTGTTCTGGATCGCCCGGTGCGCCAGCGCGCCGTGACCGATCTCGCGGCGCTTCGGGCCGCGCATCGGGTAGCTCTCGCCGGTGCAGAAGGGGGGGAAGTTGTACTGCAGCATCCACCGGCGCAGCGGGGTGGTGACGCCGGCGTAGTCGAGGCGTTGGCCGTCGTCCTCCACGCCGAGGGCCACCGTGGCGAACACCTGAGTTTCACCGCGGGTGAACACCGCCGAACCGTGCGCGCGGGGGGAGATGCCCACCTCGGTCCAGATGGGGCGGATCTCGTCGGTGGCGCGGCCGTCGATGCGGACGCCCTCGCTGATCACCATGCCGCGCATCTCGACCTTCAGGATCTTCTCGCACACCTCGGCGGCCTGGGCCTCGGCAAGCGTTTTCTGGGCGGCATCGTCGATGCCCGTGCCCGCGGCGGCGACCGCGGCGGCCTTGGCGGCGGCAATCGCCTCGCGGCGCTCGTGCTTGCCGCGGGTGCGGAGCGCGGCGCGGATACCCTCGGTAGCCGCGGCCTTGGCCTTGGTCACGGTGCCCTCATCGAGGGCCGCGGGGGCCGGGGCCTCGCGCTTGGCGGCGCCGCCGTGCTTCTCGCGCAGCTGGACGATGGCGGCGCAGATGGTCTTGATCACGCCGTGGGCGAGGTCCATCGCGTCCATCATCACCGCCTCGGACACCTCCTTGCCGCCGCCCTCCACCATGCACACCGCGTCGGCGGTGCCCGCCACGACGATGTTGAGGTCGGCCTCGTCGATCTGCACCCGGGTGGGGTTGACGATGAGCTGCCCGCCGTGGCGGACAACCCGCACGCCGGCGCAGGGCTGCTTCAGCGGCGCGTCGGAGAGGAGCGCAGCGGCGGCGGCGCCGCAGATGCTGAGTACGTCGGTGTCACAGTCGGTGTCGAACGACAACACGGTGGCGATGATCTGGGTCTCGAAGCGCCAGGTCTTGGGGAACAGGGGCCGGATGGGACGGTCCATCAGGCGGCTGGCGAGCGTCTCGCGCTCGTTGCTCCGGCCCTCGCGCTTGAGGTAGCCGCCGGGGATGCGGCCGTAGCCGCCCACGCGGTCCATGTACTCGCAGGAGAGGGGGAGGAAGTCGAAACGCGCCGGGGTGGTGCCCGAGGTGCAGGTGACGAGCACGGCGCTGTCGGCCTGGCGGACGATGACGGCGCCGCCGGCCTGCTTGGCGTACTTGCCCGTCTCGATGGTGAGGGGACGGCCGCCGACATCGACGGTGACAGATTGAATGTTCATGGAGTTTGCCTTGTGCCCCAGCCGGGGCGGATCCCGGGCGCACCTGCGCCCGAGGGGTTGCTGAAAGGCACTCCGCGCGCGGCCCGCGACCGTGAAAAACCGTGGGCCTGCCCGGGATGAGCGTTGCCCCGGAAAACCCGGAGGCGCTCAGCCCGCGAAGACCCGCGATGGCGGGACTCGCCTGGAGTGCGGGGGGTGAAAAGAACGCGGGGCGGGGTGTTGCCCCGCCCCGTTTGCTCTACCGGAGGCCCAGCTTCTTCACGAGCGCGTCGTGACGGGCGGAGTCGGTATTGCGGAGGTACTTGAGGAGGCGGCGGCGCTGACCGACGGCCTTGAGCAAGCCGCGACGACCGTGGTGGTCTTTCGCGTGCACCTTGAAGTGCTCGGTGAGCTCGTTGATCTTCGCCGTGAGCAGCGCCACCTGCACTTCCGTGCTGCCGGTGTCGCCCTCGTGGGTGCGATGGGTCGCGATGAGCTCTTCCTTGACTTTCTCGTGCAGGGCCATTTGAATCTGCCTTTCCTCGGCACCGCCTCCGCCCGGGGATGGCCACCGCGGCGAGGCCCGGGATGGGCGTCGGCGCGTGCCGGTGCGGGGCAGGAATCGAGGGGGCGGTGGCTATCCACCGCGGGACGGGGAGTCAAGGACTCGCGACGTCACCCCCGGCGTTAATGGGGCGGCCTGGACCTCCCCGAGCCCGACCTGCGGCTGATGCCGATCGTGGCCAGCACGCCCGCGTGGGTGGTCATCGCCGACCTGCCGGAGATGCCCCCGGGGCCGGTCGCCGACCTGGTGGAGGCGGGGGCGGCGGGTGTCCTCGTCCGCGGCGTGGCGGTGAACTCGGGGTGGCGCGGCGCCGCGGTGGCGCTGGCCAGCGAGGCCGGTCGCCTCTGCTCCTCGCGCATCCTCGAGACCGCGGCGGGGACCATCGGCGTCCAGTCCCGGCCGTACCTGCTCGGCGCCGTGGAAGGCTGCCGGGGCGCGCGATGGGCACGCCGCGAGGAGGGGGAACGTTTCGCGCCGGTAGCCGCGCGGCCCGTGGCCGACGAGAACCTCGGCTACCTCGCGGTGGCCAGCTTCCGGGCCCTGGCCGCGTGGGAGAGCGTGCAGGCACGATGGCTGTCTACCGCGCAGCCATTCGACAGCACCGAGTGGGACACCAGCGGCGGCGCTAGCCCCGAGGTGGCGCGATTTGCGCTGGCCTCCGGCGAGCGAGTCCTCGTCCACGCGCAGGCGGGCAGCCCCTGCGACGGCTTCCACGGCGAGGCCTCGGCCTCCTTCATGGCCGAGGGAAACTCGCCGCTGCGACTGCGCGTCGACGGCGAGGCGCCGCCGTTCGCGGCGGTGCTCCACGACCCGGCCACGGGCGGCTGGGCCAGTCGCGACACCAGCATGATCCACGGGGTCGTGGTCGTCGACCTGCGCAACCCTGGCTGCTGAGCGCTACTCCACCCGCATCGGAACGAAGCGGAGCGAGCCAGCTGTCAGCGCGCTGAGCGCCAGGTTCACGCCCTCGTAGTCATCGGGGTCGGCGTTGATCAGCCCAGCCACGCCCACCGCGTAGGCGCCCGGCTCGCGGAAGGCGCTCCCCGGGATCTCCACATCGAGTGAGCCCGACGCGTGCGTGAGTCGATACAGCTCGGCGATATCGGTGGGCAGAGAATCGTAGGTGGTCTGCCCGTCGGCCAGGCGCACCACGGTGACCATCACGTTGTCGTAGTCCTGTCCCTCGACGCTCACCCCGAGGTCGTCGCCGGCCTCGATGGTCTCCGGCAGGTCCACGTCGGGGGCCTCCGGCGTCACCATGGCCAGTTGGTGCGAGCCGTCGCGGTCAACCCGCAGGACGGTGTCGGCGTCGGCCGCCCAGGGCAGGCCGTCCTCCGAGGTGGCCACGAACTGGCCGTCACTCTCCGGCAGGAGCGAGTAGCCCGCGCCGTCGACCTCCAGTTCCACCGCCGCGTCGTCGATCGGCGCCTGTTCGAGTTGATCGAACGAGGTGGCGTCGGCCAGCATCACCCGGACCGAGCTGCCGGAGCCCCAGCCCGAGTCGCTCAGGTCGACGCCATCGGGGAGCGGCTCGAGCCCGAGGTACCAGGCCTGCACCACCATCGGGTTGGTCAGATCTTCGAGGGTCTCGGCGATGGTTAGGAAGTCGGCGCAGCCGAGCAACAGGGCGAGGATCATGGGCGTCCGAGTCTCCCGTTCCCCTGATCGGAAGCGACCCCTCGCCGCTTGAGGCTTTACCCGCGGCGCGCCAGGTCGGGGCGGACCGCCGCCGTCCGGGCCTCGGCCTGCTCGCGCCGCCACCGCTCCACCTTGCCGTGGTCGCCACCGAGCAACACCTCGGGCACCGCCCAGCCGCGGTACTCGCGGGGCCGGGTGTAGTGGGGGTACTCGAGCTGTCCCGAGGCGAAGGACTCGTCGCGAGCGGAGTGCTCGTTCCCCAGCACCCCGGGACGAAGGCGCACCACCGCGTCGACCACGGCGCACGCCGCGATCTCGCCCCCGGTAAGCACGAAGTCGCCGATGCTCAGGGCCTCGTCGCACAGGTGCTCCCGCACGCGGCCGTCGATGCCCTCGTAGTGGCCGCACACCAGCACGAGGTGAGGTAGCGTCGCGAGCCGTGCCGCCACCGACTGGGTGAACGGCGCGCCGGAGGCCTCGAGGATCACCACGTGGCTGCCGGGGCGCCGGACCGCGTTGATGGCGGCATCGACCACGTCGACGCGCATCACCATGCCGCTGCCGCCGCCGTAGGGCGAGTCGTCGACCACCCGGTGACGGCCGATCCCGTGCTCTCGGATGTCGTGGATGCCGACGGACCAGTGCCCGGCCGCGAGCGCCCGCCCGAGGATCGACATCGTGAGCGGAGGGCGCACGATTTCCGGGAAGAGGGTGAGGACGTCGACGTGCACGGCGGCCTAGTCGCCAGCGACGGCAGCGCGCGCCACCACGATCACCCCGGCCTCGTGGTCGACCCGGAGGATGTTCTCGGGAGTTGCCACGACGAAGGCCTCGCCGCCGTTGGTATCGATCACCCACACGTCGCGAGCGCCGCCTGCCGTGCTCGCGACGTCGCGGAGGGTGCCGATGAGCGTGCCCTCCTCGTCTTCCACCGGGAGGCCGAGCAAGTCGGCGACGTAGAACTCGCCCTCGGCGGTGGGGGGCAGGGCGTCGCGTTCGATGAGCACCGTCCAGCCCACGAGCGCGGCTGCCTCGTCGGGGTTGCCGACGCCGGCCACCCGGCCGATGATGCGCTTGCCCGCGCCCGGGCGTGCGCTCACCGTGGCCACGTGTTCCTGCTCCTCGGGGCCGCGCAGGATCACCTCGCGCGGCTCGTCGAGCACGCTGTCTTCGCGGTTGTGGAGGTGCAGTCGCACCTCGCCCCGGACGCCGAAGATGCCAACCACGGAGCCGAGCTCGATGAGTTCGGCCGGCATGCGGCTACTCGGACGTGACTTCGTCGCCGGCGGACTCGGCGCTCTCGCCGCCGCCCACGCCGTTGTCCATGCCGGGCTCGATGAGTTCGAGCACGGCGCGGCGCTGGCCGGCGCCCGCGCTCAGCACGGTGCGGAGCGCGCGGAGCGTTTCCCCGTCGGGACCCTTCACCCGGTCGAGGTCGGCGGGCGCCACGCGGAGTTCGATGAGCACGCTGGCCTCGCCCTCGACGGCGTTGACGCTCACGGCGGAGGCCTCGGTGACGAGCCCCTTCACCATGTGGTGCACCAGCTCGATCATTCGGCCGAACCGGTCGCCGCGCGGGCCTTCTTGAGCAACGATGCCACCGTCTCGCTGGGCTGGGCGCCCTTCTGGAGCCAGTAGTCGGCGCGGGCGAGGTCGATGTTGATCACCGGCGGCTCGACCATGGGGTTGTAGTGGCCGATGTACTCGATGCAACGGCCGTTACGCGGCGAGCGCTTGTCGGCCACGGCCACGCGGTACGAGGGCTTCTTCTTGGCGCCCGTGCGGGCGAGGCGGATGCGGACCATCTGGGGACCTTGGAAAGCTCCGGCGGCTATCCGGGGACGGGCGGGCCGTCAACGGGCGTGCTCAAAGGGGAATATTACCGTGCTTGCGCGGCGGGTTCCTGTCGCGCTTGTTCTCGAGCGTGTCGAAGGCGTCCACGAGGCGGGCGCGGGTGTCGCGCGGGAGGAGGATCTCGTCGATGAAACCGAGCTCGGCGGCGCGGAAGGGGTTGGCGAAGCGGTCGCGATACTCGGCCACCAGCTCGGCCTTGCGCGCGACGGCGTCGCCCGCCTTCGCCAGGTCGTTGCGGAAGATGATGTTGACCGCGCCGTCGGGTCCCATCACCGCGATCTCGGCGGTGGGCCAGGCGAAATTCAGGTCGGCACGCAGGTGCTTGCTGTTCATCACGCAGTAGGCGCCGCCGTAGGCCTTGCGCGTGATGAGCGTGACCTTGGGCACGGTGGCCTCGGCAAAGGCGTACAGCAGCTTCGCCCCATGCTTGATGATGCCGCCGTGCTCCTGGGCCGTCCCCGGCAGGAAGCCGGGCACGTCTTCGATCACCCAGAGCGGGATGTTGAAGGCGTCGCAGAAACGCACGAAACGTGCCGCTTTCAAGGATGCGTTCACGTCGAGGACGCCGGCGAGCACCGCCGGCTGGTTGGCGACCACGCCCACGCTTCTCCCGCCAAGGTGGCAGAAGCCCACCACCACGTTGGCGGCGTAGTCGGGCTGCACCTCCAGGAAGGCGCCGTCGTCGGCGACGGCGGTGACCAGCTCCTTGATGTCGTAGGGACGGTTGGGGTTCTGGGGGACGAGCTCGTCGAGCTCCGGGCAGGCACGGCGTGAATCATCGTCCGTCTTGCGACGTGGCGCCTCCTCCATGTTGTTCTGCGGCATGTAGGCGAGGAGCGCGCGGACGACGGCGATGGCCGCCTGCTCGTCGGCTGCCGCGAAGTGCGCCACGCCCGACACCGAGGTGTGGGTGTCGGCGCCGCCGAGGCGCTCCTGGGTGACCTCCTCGTGCGTGACCGCCTTGATCACGTCGGGGCCGGTCACGAACATGAAGCTCGTGCCCTTCGCCATCACGATGAAGTCGGTGATCGCCGGCGAGTAGACGGCGCCCCCCGCGCAGGGGCCGAGGATCGTCGAGAGCTGGGGCACCACGCCACTGGCGAGGGTGTTGCGGAGGAAGATGTCGGCGTAGCCGCCGAGCGACTCGACCCCCTCCTGGATGCGCGCGCCCCCGGAGTCGTTGAGCCCGATCACCGGGGCCCCGTTCTTCATCGCGAGGTCCATCACCTTGCAGATCTTCTTCGCGTAGGCGCCCGAGAGGGTGCCGCCGAACACGGTGAAGTCCTGAGCGAACACGTAGACCAGGCGCCCCTCGATGCGGCCGTAGCCGGTGACGACGCCATCGCCGGGCACGCGCTTCTTGTCCATGCCGAAGTCGTTGCAGCGGTGGACGACGAAACGGTCGAGCTCGCGGAACGTGCCGGGATCGAGGAGCAACTCCACGCGTTCCCGCGCGGTGAGCTTGCCGCGGGCGTGCTGCTTGTCGATGGCGTCCTGGCCGCCGCCATCGAGGGCGCGCGCGTTGGCGCGCTCCAAGGCGTCGTGAAGGGCCTGCCGTTCGGGATCCATCGGCTCTCCGAGAAGGGCCGCGCAACTAACTTGTGCCGCCGCGCCGGGAGGGCTACCGTGGGGGGCCGTTGGAGTCACCATGCGTCTTGTCGCCCTCGTCCCCTCGTTCCTCCTGCTTGCCGGTTGTTGGGGTCAACCCGGCGACCAGACTGGCGGCGAGCCCGGCAAAGACCCCGGCGACTCCGGCGACTCCGGCGACTCGGGCAACATCGACTACGGCGACCCCGGCTGCATCAACCTCGACGGCGAGACGGGCGACTTCGAGACGATCGGCGAGGCGGTGTACGCGGCCATGGAGTCGGGTCGTGGCACCGTCAACGTGTGCGCGGGCAACTACAACGAGAGCGTGTCCGTCCCCGGCGGCATCACCGTGGTGGGCGAGGGCGCCGAGGTGACCTTCATCGAGGCGCCGTCCAACACCCCCGCCTTCACCCTCACCGGCGACGGTCCCGGCGTCGCGGGCCTCACGGTCCAGAGCACCCGCTCGGGTATCGTCGTGGAGTCAGCCGCCAGCGCGACGATCAGCGATGTGACCTTCGACCGGGTCGACAACTACGGCATCGAGGTGGGCAGCAGCGAGAACGTGATGGTGACGGCCAGTACCTTCGTGGAGCCCGCCTACGGCGGGGTGCTGGTTTCGGGCGCCTCGGTGAGCATCGACGGCAGCCTCTTTTCCGAGCCCATGGACTACGGCGTGCAGGTGGCGGGCAGCGGCAGCGCCACGCTCACCAACAACATCTTCGACCAGGTGCACTCCGACGGCGAGTGCTCCGACCTCTCCACCTGCTCGGGCGTCGCGATCCACAGCAACGGCGGCGACCTGGTGCTCTCGGGCAACACCATCACCACCACCGATCTCATCGGCATCGTCGCCCTCGACGGGTCGCTCTCGATGTCGGGCGACCTCATGCGCGACAACGGCTACGCCATCTTCTCGATCGACGCGACCTTCAGCGCCGAGGGGGTGGAGATCTACGGCTCCCAGGTGGCCGGGATCCTCGCGGTACACCCCAATGCAGCGATCACCGTCACCGACAGCGTCATCGCCATCAACGAGGAAGAAGGGGGATCGCTCGAGGGCTACTCGCCCGACTACGACGAGGGCACCTACCTGGGCGCGGGCCTGTGGATCCAGGGCGTCGCCGCCGAGCTCACCAACGTCACGATTCGCGACTACGAGAACTACGGCCTCTACGTGGGCCCCTACAACAACGGCGACACGCCCGCCCTCACCGCGTCGGGGATCACCCTCGACAACAACGCGCGCACCGGGGCGCGCTTCGACTCGGCCGTGGGCACCATCGTCGGGCTGAGCATCACCAACAACCGCGAGGTCGACAGCACCAACACGGGCCTTTGCTACTGGCTTTACAGCGACGGCTACGAGTACATGTTCGTCGACCGGGGCGCCGCGCTGCTTGGCTTGTACGCGGAGCTCACCCTCACCAACCCCACGCTCAGCGACAACTACGGCTGGGGCATCTCCAACGTGTACGGCGACATCACCGTCGAGGGCGGCACGATCGCCAACCACGGGTGCTCGGGGGTGCTCAACTTCTACTCCACCACCGATCTTAGCGGCGTCACCCTGTCGGGCTACTCCGCTTACGGCACCTTCCACAGCGAGTACGGCGAGGTGGTGCTCACTGGCAACAGCTTCGTCGACACGATGGGCACTTACACCTACACCTCCGTCAACGACTTCACCGGCGACGTGTCGGAGTACATCTACGACTACGAGGGTGCCGACATCAGCTCGTACTACGACAATGCGTTCGTCGCGACCAACAACACGTTCACCGGCGGCGGCAGCGGCATGACGCTCTACGGCTCGCCCGCGCTGGTCGAGGGCAACGCCTGGAGTGACTACAACGGCACGCTGGTGCAGGCCTACTACCAGGACGAGGGCGACCCGGCGGTGATCGTTAACAACACCGCCACCGACTTCGGCGGCGAGGCCGTGTACCTCGTCTATGGCTCGGCCGAGGTGAGCGGCTTCGAGATCGGCGACACCCGCGAGTACAACTACGGCTACCACTACTACACCAACGGCGTGCTCGACTACGAGTACACCGGCTCCTACGCCACCTCGCTGTTCGCCGGCTACGGCTACTACTACGGCTACTGGACCGACAGCGACGGCGATGGCACCAACGACAGCTACGTCGACAGCTCGATCGAGGCGAACCTCAAGCTGGAAGACGTCACCGTCGGCACCGCCCTGGGCTCGGTGGTGAACGTCAACAACGCGGCCGTGGAGATCGCGGGGCTGAGCATCGGGTCTACCGGCGGCTACGCCGTGTACGACTACGGCTACGGCCTGCCCCCCCAGATCGAGATCGAGGGGCTGAGTGTGGGGCAGAGCGCCTACAACGCCGTGTACCTCGACTGGAGCAGCACCGACCAGGGCTACGTGTCGCTCTCCGACATCGACGTGATGGTGTCGGGCGGAACCGCCATCACCCTCAGCGGGTTCCACGACTGGCTGATCGAAGACGTGAACGTGGTCGATGCCAGCGGCTACGGCATCTACGTCGACCACGACTACTCGTTCTACGACTACTACCAGGGCGCCTCGGTGAGCGGCACGGCGGAGGGCGCTGGCCTCGTCGATGGCATGGAGGTGAGCGCCTCCACCAGCGATGGCCTGTACATCGACGGTGGCACGGTCACCATCGTCGACGCGATCTCCACGCTGAACACCGGCAACGGCCTGTCGCTCAGCGACTCGACGGCCGACGTGCAGGGCAACGCCTTCGGCGCCAACGAGGGCTATGGCATGAGTTGCAGCAACGTGACCCTCGTCGCGTGCGCCGGCAACGACCTCGGCGACAACATGCTGGGGCCCGTGTTGGGCTGCGACGAGGCCTGCGGGAACTAGCGAGGAAAGATGGGCGGTTTTGCTGGGGTCATCGGCGCACCCGGGGCCCTCGGGCTGGCGCGTCGGCTGGGGCGGGTGCTGGACGCGCGGGGCCCCGCGTCGCGACACGAGATCGACGCGGGTGACACGGCCCTCGTGGTGACCAGCTCGGCGCCGGGGGCGCCGCCGGTGGCCACGGTGGACGGCTGGACTGTCGCCGTGGACGGCCCCCTCCACAACCTCGACGCGCTGGCCCGGGAGCTCGAGCTCGATCCCTCGGTGGGCCCGGCGGCGGTGGCGGCGCAGTTGCTCGCGCGGCTCGGGGTGGAGCGCGCCCTGTCGCGGCTCGCCGGGCCGGTGGCGGTTGCAGCGGCCTCGGCCACCGAGGGGCTCGTGGCCCGCGATCGCGCCGGGGAGCGCCCGCTGTTTCTCGCCCGCGCGGGCAGGGGCATGGCCTTCGCGAGCGAGGCCCGTGCCTTGTCGCTGGCCGGCCTCGCGGGACCGGTGGAGCCCGGGGCGGTTCGCCGCTTCGTGGCGCTCGGGAGCGTGCTTCCGCCGGTGGCCTGGCGACAGGGCGCGCTCGCGCTGGCCCCGGCCACGCGGATGGACCTGCGGCCGTCGCCACGGAGCTGGCGCGAGTGGACGCTCCCGGTACACCCCCTCCTCGGGGGCGGGAACCGCGAGCGCTGGCTCCGGAGCGTCCGCTTCGCCCTCGACCTTGCCTTCGCCTCGCGCGCCCGCGCCGCCAAGCCCTACGCCATCGCCGTGTCGGGCGGCATGGCGTCGGCGGCGCTCCTGGCGCACTTGCCGGTGCATCACCGTCCCGCGCTGGCGCTGGTGCTCGCGGGCGACGAGGGCGGCCGGGAGGCGGCCGCCCGCGCAGGCTTGCCCGTGAAGCGCGTCGACATCGACGTCACCGCGCTCCTCGACGAGGTGGTGCTCGATGCGCCGGTTGCCACGCCGCTGGGCCTCGCGACGCTCGCCCTCGCTCGTGCGGCCTGGGCCGAGGGCATGGTGGGCCTCGCGCTCGGCACCGGGCACGGCTACCCCTTCGACCCCCCGGGCGCCGACTGGCGCGCTCGCCTCGGCCGCCGCGTGGCGAGGCGGCCCGCGCTCGAGGCCCTGCTCGAGGGGCTCGGCCCGCTGTCGCCCGGCGACCGGGAGGCAGGCGTGGCGACCGAGCTGGAGTCGCTCCTTGCCGCCGCGCCGGCCGAGGAGGAGGGCCTCGCCGCGCACTGGGTTCGCGGACACGCTCGCGCCGAGGTGGACGACGCGCTGGCCGCGTGTGGTGCCTTCGGCCTCGAGCCCGTCCTGCCCTTCGTCGACCAGGGGGTCCTGCAGGTGGCCACGCAGGTGCCCTGCGCCGTGCACCACGCACGGGGTCGGCGGTCGCTGCTCGCCGAGGTGGGAGGGGTCGCGAGCGTGCCGTCGCTCGTGCCCGCCGTGGACTGGCCCGCGACCGACGTGGCGGCCGCGCTCGAGGGCTGGGTGTCGCCCGATCACGCCCGCGGCGTGCTCGCTGCCGGGGGCGCGTGGGCGCCACGGTCGTTCCGGCTACGCTCGCTCGCGGCGTGGCGGGCCGGCTCGCCGGGCGTTGGTTAGCCCGCGGCGACCCCATGAACCTGCGCGCCACCTTTCGCAAGCTCCCCGCCTCGGTGCAGGACACCGTGCGCGATGCCGTCTACCCCTCGCTGCTGCCGGAGGGCGAGACGGCACCCGAGTGGCACCTCCAGAGCTGGGACGACTCCTGGCACCGGCACGGGAAACACTGGTCGGTCATCTTCTTCTATGCCGACCCCGACGACGCGAGCGATCACGAGGAACTCACGGCATTACAGGCGAATCGTCAAGACTTCCATCGCCTCAATACACGACTGTTTGCGGTCAACCCGGCCGAGGGCCCGCGGCAGGCCGAGCTTGCCCGGCAGCTTGGCCTCGAGTTTCCCCTCCTCACCGACCGGGGCGGGCCGGTGGCCAGGTTGTTCAAGAGCTGCTTGCAGCTCCCGATGAAGCCGGTGTACTTCAGTAGTCTCTACCTTATCAATCCGGATCGGAAGGTGCGCTTGAGCAACCGCGGGCGACCGAGCGTCGAGGCGGTGGTGCGCAGCATCGAGGCGCTCCAGCGCGCCACTCGCGCAGGGATGTAGACCCTACTCGAGCCCGAGCACCTGGTCCAGGCTCGCCCGGCCCTGCACGAAGAGCTCGGCCAGCTTGGCGTCGAGCATCTTCGACCAGGTTTTGCCGCCGGAGATCCAGGTAGCCTCCACCACCGGGATGTCGATGACGTAGGCCTGCTTGTAGCGGCCCACCACCATGGCGATGGCGCCGAGCTCGCGGTCGAGCTTGCCCGCGCTGCGGAACCTCACCCGCACCTCGGCCACGACCGGGTCGTCGCGCTTCTTGCCGCCCCACCTCCCCACGGGGGCGTCTACCCGTTCCACGTCGAGACGAAGTTCCTGGAGCTCGATGAGCACGGCGTCCTCCAGGTCGCCGGCCTTGCGCACCTCGCGCACCTCGCCGAGGGTCACGCTGCGCAACTCGGCCTCGACGCCGGCGAGCACGGCGGTGGCGCCGGTCTGCTCGCGGGGAGGGACGGGCTGGGCGGAGCTCACCGAGTTGACCGAGGCGGTCACCGGTCGCGACAGCTGGTAGAGGCCCCATCCGCCCCCGACCAGCAACAGGATCACGAGCACGAGGCCGAGGATGCTTTGCGGGCCGAGGCGGATGGTGTCGCGTTCGTCGATCACCGTGGCCGGCGGTGTGTCGGTGGGGTGTGGTCGGCGCGGGGGC
>VGRE01000013.1 GCA_016875435.1 Deltaproteobacteria bacterium
GATGTCGACCAGAGCGCGCTGGTAGTGGAGGGTCCAGTAGGCGCTGGCGGCGTCGCCCACCGCCCGCTGCCGGGCGGCGGTGGCGGTCCACTCCGCCGTCGCGACCGCCGCACCGGCGCTGCGCACGCCTTGCAGGTTGTAGGCGAGACGATGCCCCTGCAACAGCGCCTGCGACAGGGTGAACGCGAGCTTGCTGTCCCAGGCCGGGTCGCCGAACTCCTGGTCGAGCTCCGAGATCTTGAACTGGGTGTCGGACTGGTTGGCGGTGAAGCCCACGCCGAGCGCCGTACCGGTGATGATCGGCACGGAGAGCGCCGCGTCCGTGGAGACACCCGTCGTCTCGCTCGTATACTCGCCGAACTGGAACTGTCCTTCCCCGGCGGAGCTGAAGTAGGAGCCCGAGAGCGACAGGCTCGGCTCGAAGGCGGCCCGCGAGGCCAGGAGCGATCCCTCGGCGCTCTGCACGTCGGCGCGGGCGGAGAGCACCGAGGGCGCCTCGGCGCCGGCGCGGGTGAGCGCCTCGTCGAAGCTGAGCGAGGTGTCGCCGGCGTGGGCGAGGGCAAGGCCGAGGATCATGTCGTCTCCGGGCCACGACGCGGCCAGCCGAAGGCCAGCCAGCGCGCGCTGCTTGCGCGCAGGTCGTCGAGGAAAGCGTAGAGGTAAGGCACGAAGAAGAGGGTGAGCACCGTGGCGGTGGCCATGCCGAAGCCCACCACTCGCCCGAGCGGCGCGTAGGGGATGCCCACGAAGGTGTCGTCGCCGGTGGCCATCGGGATCACCCCCACGATGGCGGTGAGCGCGGTCATGAGGATCGGTCGCAGGCGCTGGCGGACCGCTTCTTTCAGGGCCTCGTCGCGCGCCAGCCCCTCGCCGCGCAGCTCGGTGATGCGGTCGATGAGCACGATGCCGTTGTTCACCACGATGCCGATGAGGATGACCATCCCCACGCCGCCCATCGAGTCGAAGGGGGTGTCGGTGATCCACAGCCCCCAGTACACGCCGAAAACCGCCATCGGGACGGTGGTGATGACAGTGATGGGCAGGAGGAAACTCTCGAAGAGCACGCCCATGATGAGGAACACGAAGGTGAGGCTGAGCAGCAGCGCGAGGTTGCGGGCGCTGTCACTCTCGCGCTGCTCCTCGAAGAAGTCGCCCTCCGCGGGCCCGTAACCGAGCGGCCAGTCCATCCCGCGCAGCGCCCCCATCGCGCGATCGTGCATCGCCATCTTGTCGACACCGTCGGCGAGGTCGAGGGTGAGGCCGAGCGAGGTCTTGCGGTCGCGACGGTCGATGCGTCCCCAGCCGGAGCCGGGCTCGGGGTCGACCAGGGCGCGCAGCTTCACCGCGCCGGCGGTGGGCGAGCCCACCTGGAAGTCGAGGAGCCGCTCCACGTCTTCCCGGTCGTCCTGGCCGAAGCGGGCGAACATCCGCACCTCGCGCTCGCCGAGCACCCAGGGGGTGAGCGGCACGCCGCGCATGGCGAAGGCCACCACCCGCCCGATCATCGAGGCCGACACGTTGTAGCGGGCCGCCGCCTCTCGGTCGACGCGCAGCCGGATCTCCTCGTTGCCTTCTTCCTCGGTGTCGTTGTAGGCCGAGAGCACGCCCTCCAGCGAGCGGAGCCGTCGCAAGGCCTCGTGCGACAGGGCGGTGATCTGCTCGCTGTCCTCGCCCTGAAGCGTCACCTCGATGCGGTTGCCGCGGCCCGACTCGCCCTCCCCCCAGCCGATGGTGGCCTTCACGCCGGGGAGATCGGGGAGCTTGGCCTTGACGTCGTCGAGGATCTCCTGGCGGCTCATGCCCTCGGGGTGGTCTTCCAGGTAAGCGAACAGCCGCCCGCCGGTACTGTTGCCACCGAGGCGACTGCGGTAGGTGCGTACCGCCCAGTGTTCCCGGTTCTCCGCGACCATCTTCTCGAAGGCCTCGACCGTGCGCAGGCGCTCGTAGTAGGTGAAGTTGCGGGGGATCTCGAAGCGAACGGTGAAGTCGTCGAGGTTGCCCTCCGACTCGTCGGAGCAGCCCACCGCCCGCGCCGGCAACACCAGCGTGAGCACGACCACCGCGAGCATGCCCACGAAGGTGTCGACCGGGCGCCGCAACATCGCGCCGAGAATGCGCACCGTCCCGTCTGACAGCCGCGTCATCCAGCGCGTGTCGCCCTTCACCTCGGCCGAGCCCAGCCACACCGTCGACAAGGGCGTGAACAACAGGGTGATCAGGAGCGAACCCACCTGGATGAACACCACCGGCAGGCCCAGCGCCGACATGAAGAAGCTGAAGTCGGCGTCGGCGCTCATCAGGATCACCGGCAAGAACACGACGATCGACGTGAGCGTGGAGAGCACGATGGGCAACAGGACTTCGCTGGTGCCGTGAATCGCGGCGGGAACGGGCAGTTCCCCCAGCTGTCGCCGCCGGTAGATGGCCTCCACCACCACCACCGCGTTGTCGACCACCATGCCCACCGCGATCATCAGCCCGAGCATCGACAGCAGGTTGAGCGAGTCGCCGCGGAAGTACATCACCGTGAGTGTCAGCAACAACGACGCGGGGATGGTGGCCGCGATGAGCGCGGTGATGCGCCACTCGCGCAGGAACAGGATCAACACCAGCACCGCGAGGATGCCGCCCTCGAGCGCGCTCTCCTGCAAGGCGCCCATGCTCTCTTCGATGAGCGTGCCCTGGTCGAAGAAACTGTGGAACTTGTACCCCTGTAGGCGCGGGTCGGCTTCCAGTTCCTTCATCGCGGCGCGGATGTCGTCGCACACCTGCACCGTGTTGGCGCCGGATTCCTTGTTGATGCCGAGGGCAGCGGCCTCCTGTCCCTCGATGCGGTTGATGTCGGTGGAGGCGGCGGGGGCGTAGCGGATCTCGGCGATGTCTTGCAGCACCAGGCCATTGCCCAGCGGCCACTCGCGCAGCTCGTCGAGCGTCGCGAAGCGGGCGAGGGCGCGCACGTAGCGAACCTCGCCGCGGTCTTCCACGCGGCCGGTTCCCACCTGGATGTTGTCGCCCTGCAAGCGCCCGAGCAGGTCGACCAGATCCACCTGGTGGCTCATCAGCCGCTCGCGGTCGAAGTCGATCCACACCACCGGCTCGGGCACCCCCCACACGTCGACCCGCGCCACGCCGTCGAGCCGTTCCAACCGCGGCTTGATGATGCGCTCGCTGTTGAAGAACTGCTCCTCGGGGCCGACTTCGAGCGGCGACTGGATGCCGGCCCATGTGACCGGCTCGTCGGTGGGATCGAAGCGCCACACCCACACCCGCTCCACGTCGTCGGGCAGGTCGGGCATGGCGCGCTCGATCCGGTCGCCCACGGCGTTGTAGGCCTCGTCCATGTCGGTGTCGGCCGAGAACTCGATGGAGAGCGCCGCGTTGTCGTTCTTCGACTCCGACTCGATGTGCTTGATGCCGGCCACGGTGGAGAGCTGCTCCTCCAGCGGCTTGACGATGCGCGACTCGGTTTCCAGCGGCGTGCTGTCTTCGTAGGGGATCCACAACCACAGGTGCGGCGGCGACCAGCCGCCCGGCATCATCTGCACCGGGATGCGCAGCGTGGCGATCACGCCCACCACCATCACCACGCAGAACAGCGTCACGACGGTGACCGGCCGTCCCACCGAGAAGCGGGGGACGAGGTCGGCCAACTTCACGGCGTCGTCTCCGGCACCCGCTCGGTCAAGCGCGCCGCGATGCGGTACACCACCGGCACCACCACCAGCGTGAGGAAAGTGCTGCTCGCGAGCCCGAAGATGATGGTGATCGCCAGCGGGCGCTGCATCTCCTGGCCCTCGCCGAGGCCCAGCGCCAAGGGGGCCAGGCCGAGCACCGAGTTGAGCGCGGTGATGAGGATCGGGCGCAGCCGGGTAGCCGCCGCCTTGCCGATCGCCTCGTCGAGGGCCAGGCCGTCGAGTCGTAAGCGCGAGATGGCGTCGACGAGCACGATCGCGTTGGCCACCACCACGCCGGCGAGCACGATGAGACCGATGAAGACCACCACCGAGACCGCGTTGCCGGTGATCCAGAGGCCCACCGCCACCCCCACCAGCGACAACGGGACGGAGAACAGGATGACGAGCGGGTCGCGCAACGACTCGAAGGTGCTCGCCATGATCACGTAGACGAGGAAGATGGCAAGCGCGAGCGCCAACTTCAGCGAGCCGAGCGAGGTGTCCAGCTCGCGGTTCTGCCCGGCAACCTCCAGGTCCACGCCCTTCGGGAGCGAGGTGCCCGTCACCGCGGCGGCCGCCGCGTTGCTGGCGCCGGCGAGGTCGAGGCCGCGGATGTCGGCGGAGAGCACCACGGCGCGGCGCTGGTCGATGCGCCGCACCTCGGAGGGGCCCTCGCCGTCGGCGAGCGTGGCCACCGCGTCGAGCCGCACCGGGGGCAGGATGCGCGGGTTGACGTTGATCGCCGCCAGGGCGTCGAGCGAGTCGCGGTCGGCCTCGCCGAGGCGCACCAGGAGGTCGACCCGCCGCTCGCCCTCGGCGATGCGCGTGGGACGCTCGCCCTGGACCTTCGCGCGCACCGCCCGCGCCACGTCGCCCACGCCGATGCCGAGCGCGGCCAGCCGGTCGCGGTCGTAGACCACCCGCACCTCGGGGTAGCCGGCGCCGAGCGAGGAGCGCACCTCGGCCAGGGCGGGGAGTTCCTGCATCGCCGCCGCGCCGCGGTCGGCCGCCTCGCGCAGCGTGCGCAGGTCCTGGCCGAAGAGCACCAGCTCCACCGGGGTGTGGAAGGAGAACAGCGCCGGGCGGACGAAGCGCGCGGTGAAGCCTGGGAAACCGTCGAGTACGCCCCGGATCGCCTCGATGGTCAGGGCCTCGCGCTGCTCGAGATCGCCCCCCGGCGACAGCTCCACGAGCAAGCGCGCCGTGTTCTCGCCCTCGTCGGCCTTGCTGTCGGCGCGGCGCTCGGTGCCCACCACCGCGTACACCGTCTCGATGCCGCCGATGCCGCGCACCTCGGCCTCGAGCTGCTGCACGAGGCCATCGGTGCGCTCCAGCGGCGTGCCCACCGGCAGCGCCACCTCCACGGTGAAGCGGCCCTGGTGCACGTCGGGGATGAGCTCGGCGCCCACGCGGTCGAGGAGCAGCACGCTCGCCAGGAAGGTCGCCGTCGCGACGAGGAGCACTCGGCCGGGACGCCGGAGCGAGCCGAGGAGCACCCGCGCGAACAAGCTCTCGGAGGCGGCGTAGAAAACGAGGAAGCGGTCGGCGAGCCACACGGTGGCACGATTGAAGAGCCCGAGCGACCACGCGAGCGCCCGAAAACCGAGGCGCAGCGTCCAGCCGCTGGCCACCGCGAAAAGGTTCGCCAGCGCCGCGAGGCTGCCGTGCACCAGGAAACGCGCCAGCGCCCAGGGCCAGAGCCAGGACCGGCGCCGCTGGGCGAGCTCCTGCCACGCGGCACGCGGCGAGCTGCCGGCGATGTCGCGAGCCCGCGCCGGGGGCGAGGGTAGCGCGATCGTGCGCGCCGCGAGCATCGGGACGAAGAGCAGCGCCACCCCCAGCGAGGCGAGCAGGCTGAACACCACCGTGAGCGCGAGGTCGCCGAAGATCTGCCCGGCCACGCCCTCCACGAACACGATGGGGAAGAACACGGCGATGCCGGTGAGCACGCTGGCAAACACCGCCTGGGCCACCTCGGCGGTGCCAAGGACGGCGGCTTCCAGTCGCGACTTTCCCCTGTCGATGTGGGTCTGCACCGCCTCCAGGACCACGGTGCCGCTGTCGATGACCATGCTCACGCCGAGCGCGAGGCCGCCGAGCGACATCAGGTTGAGCGAGAGCTCGCCCACGTACATCACGCCGAAGGTGGCGAAGAGGCAGATGGGGATGGCGGTGCTGATGATGAGCGTCGTCACCCAGTCGCGCAGGAACACGAACGTGACGAGGATGGCGAGCAGGCCGCCGAGCCAGGCGTCGCCCACGAGATTGTCGAGGGCGGCCTCCACGAAGCGGGCCTGGTCGTCGAGCACCTCGGCGCTCACCCCCTCGGGGAGCACGCTGGTGACGGCCTGTTCGCCGGGCATGGCCTGCGGCGGCTCCAGCGCCCCCTTCACCCGGCGCGCCACCTGCACGAGGTTGGCGTCGGCCTCCTTGTACACCTCGATCTCCACCGCCGGGGCCCCGCCGAGCCGGGCCACCACCTCGCGATCGGCGCTGCCCTCGCGCACCTCGGCCACGTCGCCCACGCGCACCCGGGCGCCGTCGGGGCGCACCACCCGCAGCTCGCGCACGTCGTCGACCGAGCGGAACTCGTTGAGGGTGCGGATGAGGTACTCGTTCTCGCCCTCGCGGACGAGGCCTCCGGCCACGTTGACGTTCTCGGCCTGCAAGGTGGCGCGAAGCTGGTCGAGGGTCACCCCCCGCGCCGCGAGCCAGTCTTCCCGGGCCTCCACCAGCACCAGCCGCTCCAGGCCCCCGCGGACCGTCACCGCCGCCACGCCGTCGAGCGCCTCCAGGCGTCGCTTGACGTCTTTCTCGGCCGCATCGCGAAGCGCCAGCTCGCCCATCTCGCCGGTGAGCGCCACGCGGAGGATCGGCGAGAGCGACGGGTCGTAGCGCAGGATCAAGGGCCGCGGCACGCCGTCGGGGAAGAAGGTGGTCTGCAAGCGCTCGCGCACGTCTTGCATGCCGGCGCCCATCGGCGTGTCCCAGTCGAACTCCAGCACCACGTCGGAGATCCCCGCGCGGCTGCGCGACTCGATGGAGACGACGCCCTCCACGGTGGAGAGCGCCTCCTCGATCGGCCGGCTCACCTGGGTTTCCACCTCTTCGGGCGCCGCGCCCTCGTACTCGGTGCGCACCGTGATGGTCGGATAGGAAATATCCGGCATCAAATCCAGTGGTAGCTGGACCAGCGACACGTAGCCGAACACGACGACGGCCACGGTACACATCCACACGGCCACCGGGTGGTTGACCACCCACCGGTAAAACGTCACGGCTTACCCGCCCTCTCTGCGCCCGGGCTCCTTCCCTTCCTCGGCCTTGGCCATCACCGGGTCGCTCGGCAGGCGCACGCGAGCATCGTCGCGCAGGGCCTGGTTGCCCACCGTCACCACCTGCTCGCCGGCCGCGACGCCCTCGACGATCTCGGCATTGACCCCGTCTTCGAAGCCAAGCTTCACCCGCACGCGGTGGGCGCGACGGTAGGGGCCGGGCACCTCGGGCTCCTCCTCCTCTTCCTCGTCGCCGCCAAAGTTGAAGGACCAGCCAGCTTCTTCTTCCTCCTCCTCTTGCTCCTCCTCGGGCTTCTCGCCCGGCGGGGGACCTTCGAGCAGCGTGTAGACGTAGGACTGGCCTTCCTCCCAGACCACCGCGCGCCGGGGGACGGTGAGCACGCCCTCGTGGCGCGCCACCTCGACGCGCACCGACACGTACTGCCCCGGCCGCAGGACCGCCTGCCCCGGGTCGAGGGCCACCGTCACCCGCACCGTGCCCGTCTGCGTGTCGACCACCGGCGCCACGCGCACCACCTCGCCCGAGGCGCCCACCGCCTCGTCGTAGGCACTGACGACGGTGGCCGGCTGGCCCACGCGCACCCGCGCGAGGTCGCGCTCGGGCAGGGCCACCACCACCCGCAACTTGCCCGGGTCGACGATGGTGTAGGCCGGCGTGGGCCCCGCCGTTTCCCCGAAGCGGATGCCGCGGGCGGCCACCACGCCGTCGATAGGGCTCTCCAGTCGCGTGAATCCGCGCGTCTGGCTCGCCTCCTGGTGGGCGGTGCGGGCGGCCGCGAGCGCCCGCTGCGCCGTCTCCAGCTCGGTGCGCGCGATGGCGCCCTGCGCGAAGAGGCGCTCGGCGGCCTCGGCGTCGGCGGTGGCGCGCTCGAGCTCGGCGGTGGCGCGCTCGTAGGCGGCGTCGAGCTGGGGGGAGGCGATCACCGCGAGGAGCTGTCCCTTGCGCACATCGTCGCCCTCCTCCGCGTAGATACCGGTCACGACACCCGTCGTCTCCGGGACGAGCGCGGCCTGCGCCTCGGACTCCACCGCCGCGCTCGCGACGACATGGTCGCCCACCGTCCCTGGCGCCACGGCCGCGACATCAACCAGGGTGCGCGGGTCGACCGGGGGGCCCTTGCCTTCCTCGTCCTCGCCTTCTCCCTCCTCGCCGCCCTCGCCAGCCGACATGCTGCAGGCGAGCGAGAAGCCGGCGATGAGGGCCAGGACGAGACGCATGGCGCGCTGAGGCTAATCGCGCCGCCGGGGCATCGCCGAGGGGTGACGAGGTTTGACAGGGGGTTGGCGGGCCGCACCCGGTCGCGGTGCTCACGCGGGCGACGCCATCGACATCGACGACGACAGCGACAGCGACGACTGCGAACCCTCGCGTCGCCTCCTGCGTGCCGCCCGGGGCCGCGCGCGCTGCCGACGAGGTGGATGGCTCGCTGGTTGCCTGGGCGCGGTCGCTCACGCCTCGCGAGCGCCTGGACCGAGCGACAGCCACGGGCACCTGGCCGGCGAGGGTTCGCCGTGCCGCGACCTGACCAGGTCGACATCGGCGCGCTGCTTGGCCGGCTAGGCGAGCGCGGAATCGACTTCGTGGTGGTGGGTGGCGCGGCGGCTTTGCTCCACGCCGCACCCATCGCGACGCGCGACCTCGACATCGTCCCCGATGCCCGGCCGGGAGCCCGGGAACACCTCGATGGCGGTGGGCAGCTCCTGCTGCGAACTCGCCTGTGTCCGCTCGACGTGCTGCTCCGCCTCCACGGCGGGCCCGCGACCTGGTCGCGGTGCCCCTGCTCCTGCAAGCGCTTCGGCAGCGCGACCCCACCTGAGTTGTCCCCCACCTCGCCGGGTCGGCCGGTCAACCGAGGCGGAGACTCCCCATGAGCCTGTTCCTGCTCGCCTGCACCGCCGACCCGAGCACCGAAGACGCGGCGACGCTCGCGGAGTGCACCGCCACCGTGGCCGACGACGTGCCCGCCTTCTTCGCCACCTACTTCGCCTGCACCGACATCTCGATGGAAGGCGACAACGTGGTGCTCGCGACGGACTCGCTGCCGCCGTATGCCACCTACTACTACGGCGCCGACCACGAGATGTACGCGGAATGGGACGATCAAGGCGGCGAGACCTCGCCGAACCCCAGCACGATCGAGGCACTCACGGTGCGCGTGGTCGTCCCGGCCGATCCGGTGGCCAGGGGCCTCGACATCACCGCTGCGCGGGTCGACCACCAGATGGGCACCAGCGACGAGGAGTACGTGGCCGGCTCGGTCGGCGTGGCGCCCGACAGCGTGGCCAACTTCAACGCCACCGCCGCGCCGGGCGACGACATCTTCGAGGAAGAACTCACCTTCGACGAGTGGGACGCCCACCCCACGCCGAACGGCGAGTACCACCACCACGGTGCGAACCGGGGCGCCCTGGCCGCGCTCGACTTCCTCGGGGTCGATGCCACTGTCTTCGGCGTGATGTGCGACGGCACCGTACTCCTCGGTTGCGACGAACTCGATGGGAGCGCGGTCGACATCGACACGCTCGACGCGCAGGACGGTCACGTGGGCGACATCGTCGACCTCGACGGGACGGTCCACTTCAGCGGGCGCTACCACGCGCACGTCTGCGCGCATTACAACGGCTTCGGGCTGTACCCCGAGATCCAGTATTACGACGACTGTGACTCGGCACCTGCCGTGCCGTGACCAACCCTTACAAGCGCCGCGCAATGCAACGGCTACACCAAGCGCTCCCATGGCCATGCTCGTCGCCGTTGTCATGGCCCTCGCGGGCAGCCCCGACCCCGAGTACGTCGCCCTGCGCGACGCGCTCGTGCGCGATGCGAGCGAGAGCCAGCTCAAGGCCTGGGAAACAGGCGACGACTGGGAGAAGCGGATTACCGCGATGGACGTGCGCGCCTGGCAATACGACCATGGCGTCGCGAGCGTGGCGTGGACGGTCGAGCCCCAGCACACGCGACAGGCGCTGCTCCGCTTCATGGACCCGCGGCTAGAGGTGCCCGCGGCCGCGGGGCCCCTGCTCGCGCGCCTGACCTGGGGACGCGAAGACGCCGACGTTCGCGTCGCGCTGGTCGACGCGCTCACCCGGACCGGCGGCGAGTGGGCGCCGGTGCTCGGGACGATGTTCGGCGACGAGGACGAAACCGCCACCCGCGAGGTCATGGTCCAGGCCGCGCGCCGCGCGTCGATCACCGACGCCATCAGCCTGCTGAAGCTCGGCTTCGGCGACAAGGCCGCGCCCGTGCGCGCCGCCGCCGCGGAAACCTGCCCCTGGGTCGACGCCAAGGGGACGCTCGACGGGCTGGTGCTCGTCGCCATGGCCGACACCGACCCCGAGGTGCGCGCCGAGGCGGTGCGGGCCGCCGGCTGGATGCGGATCGAGGCCAGCTGGGACCCAATCGTCAGGCTGCTCGGCGACCCCGACCCCCGGGTGCGCCTCCAGGCGGTGAAGGCCCTGCAACGCCTCGACCCCGCCGACACCGCCAGCCTCCCCGGGGTGGGTGCGCTCCGCCAGGACGCCGACACCAAGGTGCAACGCGCGGCCACCGAGGCGTCAGCGCAGTAGAAGCACGGCCGATGCTCAACGTCGCCGTCGACCAGCCCACCGGCCTCGCCGACCTGCGTGGCTCGCCCAAGGACGTGGCCCGCTGGTTGTTCTGGGTGAAGTTCCGGGGGGCCCTCGACCCCGGGCGGCCGGAGCAACTGGCGCGCCTCTACCCGCTGTGGCGCGGGCAGTACGCGCTCGCGCGCGGGCAGCGGTCGCTGATGGCCGACGAGTACCGCCGGTGGCGTGGCGAGGCCCCGGAGTCGCTGCTCCAGGACGCCTACCGCGTGACCTTCCGGGTACACCTCGAGGAGCTGCTCCTCGGCAAGCTGACGGCGGACAACTGGCAGCGCTGGATGCGGCTCGACGGGCTCGCCAACCTCGAATCCGCGCTGTCGCGACAGAAGGGCGCTGTGTTGCTGTTCCCCCACGCGGGCAACTTCATGTTCATGCACGCGATCATGGGGCTCATTGGCCACAAGTACACGCAGTACGCCGCGCGAGGCATGGCCCCGCCGGATGTGGCCGCCACCCACGCCGACGTGTTCGCCAACAACAAGTGGCGTCGCGAGGCGCGCGCGGCGAGGGAAGACAACGAGGATCGGCTCCCCATCAGCTTCATCTCGCTCGACACCCCGGTGCGCCACCTCTACCGCTGCCTCGACCGGAACGAGCTGGTGGGCATCGCCTTCGACGGCCGCATCGGCGGCAAGTGGGTGAAGGCGCCTTACCTCGGCCGCACCGCGCTCCTGTCGCCCGGGCCGTACCGGCTCGCCGCCTCCACGGGTGCCGCGCTGGTCCCCGTGTTCGTGTCGACTCCCGACGGCGAGCCCGGCATCTGCACCTTCGGCGAGCCCATCGAGGGCAAGGACAGCGAGGCGCTGATGCAGCGTTTCCTTGCCGGCCACGTGGAGCCCTGGCTGGGCGATCACCCCGAGGAGTACGGCACCTGGCTCGCCCACTGTCGCGAGCGCGCGCATGTCGACGACCACCCCTTCTTCACCGACTACGCGCCCGACGATCGCTGGAAGGCGTGGGAGTAGCTACTCGCCCCACTCAACCACGGGTTTCCCGACGTGGAAACCCTGCACGAGGTGCGCGCCGTGCCTCGCGAGCGACCGGAGCTCCTCCACGGTTTCCACGCCCTCGGCGATGAGCTCCGCGCCGGTGGCGCTGGCGAAGCTGGCCAGGAGGTGGATCAGGCGCTGCTTTCGCGGGTCGTCGTGTACGCGCCGCACGATGCTCATGTCGGCCTTGATGTGGGCGGGCTGCAGCTCGGCGAGCACCGCCAGGGAGTTGTAGCCGCTGCCAATGTCATCCACGGCCATGCGGAAGCCGAGGTCGGCGAGGTCGCGCAGCGCCTGCTCGGCGCCGTGAAAGTCGGCGAGCGGCGCGCGCTCGGTAATCTCGAGCACAACCCGCGTGGCGAAGGGCATGAGCGGGTCGAAAGCGTGGAGCACCTGCGGGTCGGCGAACTGCGCGGGGTGGATGTTGACGAAGACGGCGACCGAGGCGGGGAGCGCAGCGACCTGCGCGGCGGCCAGCCGGTTGACCGCGCGACCGAGGTCGGCCACCCGGTCGCAGCGTTCCACCGCGTCGAGCACCTCGAGCGGGCCGACCAGCACCGGGTGACGACTCCGCAAAAGAAGCTCATAGGCGCATAGTTCCAAGTTGCGCACGGATACGATGGGCTGGCGCGCGAGGGCGAAGCAGTGGTCGTCGAGGCACTCCTGGAACAGCCGGTCGGCGCGCTCGCGCTCGGGCTGGGACGAGACGGCCTGGCGGATGTGCTCGGCGGTCTCCATGAGCGTCCCGATCTCCTGCTCGAGCGCCTCGGCCTGGAAGGGCCGCGCGAGGCTCCGGTGAGCCAGCCCCGCGCTCACCAGCGCGGGGGCCGCGTGGCGCTGGGCGGGGCTCACCAGCAACATCCGCATGATCTTGGGCTGCCGGTCGCGCAGGCGAACGAGGAGTTCCGGTGCGCCCCCGTCGATGTCGTCGCTGACCAGGACGACATCCAGATCACGGCTTTCGAGCGCCTTGATCGCTCCACTCGCGTCGGCGGTCGCTTCCACCACGTGCCCACCGTTGTCGAGCACGCGATGCAAAGCCCGCCGGGACGGTTCACCAGCGTCGACAAGAAGGACTCGCGCCACGGCAGCGTTGTACCACCACGCGGGGGGTGACGACCTGCCGCCGCGGCAACAAAGTCGCGCCGCCGCGCGCGCGGTTGGGCATCGCGGCGCGGCGGCATACAGGACGCAGCCCCCGGAGCCAACGTGCGCATCCTCGTGGTCGACAAGCTCGCCCCCTTCGTGGCCGGGCGACTCCAAGATCTTGGCGGCGTGGTGACTGTCGATCCCTCGGCGAAAGACGCGGCGCTCACCGCGAAGGTGGCCGACCTGGACCCCGAGGTGGTGATCGTCCGCAGCACCAAGGTGACCGGCGCCGACATCGGCGCGGGCAGGGCGCTGTCCCTGGTGATTCGTGCCGGGGCGGGGGTCAACACCATCGACCTCGGCGCCGCCAGCGCGCGAGGCGTGTACGTCGCCAACTGCCCGGGGAAAAACGCGATCGCCGTGGCCGAGCTGGCCGTGGGGCTCTTGCTCGCCTGCGACCGTCGCATCCCCGACAACGTGAACCGCCTGCGCGAGGGCAAGTGGGACAAGAAGAACCTCGGCAGCGCCCGCGGCCTCAATGGCCGCAAGATCGCCGTCCTCGGGACGGGACAGATCGGCCGGGAGTTCATCGCGCGGGCCCTGGCGCTGGGGATGGTGGTCACCGCCTGGTCGAGGTCGCTCACCTCCGAGGCCGCCGCCGCGCTGGGCGTGGCGCGCGCAGAGACGCCCGAGGCCGCCGTGGCCGGGGCCCACGCGGTGAGCGTGCACCTCGCGCTCGCGAAGGAAACGCGCGGGCGCATCGGGGAGAGCGTGTTTGCGGCGATGAAGTCGGGCGCCATCTTCGTCAACACGGCGCGGGCGGAGGTGGTCGATCACGACGCGCTCCTGCGCGCCATCGACGAGAAGAAGCTCAAGGTCGGCCTCGATGTGTTTCCCGACGAGCCGAGCGCGGGGCAGGCCGACTACACCCACCCCGTCGCGAATCACCCCTCGGTGTACGGCACGCACCACATCGGCGCCAGCACCGACGAGGCCGAGGAGGCGGTGGGCGAGGAGGTGGTGCGCATCGTGGCCGCCTACAAGGCCGGGGCCCCCATCCCCAACTGCGTGAACCTCTCCACCCGCACCCCGGCCACGCACCAGCTCGTCGTCCGTCACGCGGATCGCGTGGGCGTGCTCGCCGGCGTGCTCGGCGTGCTCCGCGAGAGCGGCGTCAACGTGGAAGACATGCAGAACATCATCTTCAGCGGCGGCGAGGCGGCCTGCGCGCGCATCGCCGTCAAGGGCGCGATCGGCGCCGACGCCCTCGCCCGGATCCAGTCCCTCCCCAACATCTTCGCGGCCAGCCTGGTCGCCCTCAAGGAGTAGCCCATGGCTCGCCTGCACAACTTCTCGGCCGGCCCCGCCGTGCTCCCCGTGTCGGTGGTGGAGGAACTGCGCGACAACCTGCTCGACCTCAACGGCTCCGGCATCGGGCTGATGGAGATCAGCCACCGCAGCAAGACCTTCCAGGCGGTGGTCGACGGCGCCGTGGCGCGTATCAAGCGCGTCCTGTCGGTCCCCGACGACCACACGGTGCTCTTCTTGCAAGGCGGCGCCTCGCTCCAGTTCTACATGACGGCCTTGAACCTGCTGCGGCCGGGCGAGGCCGCCGACTACCTGGTGACCGGCACCTGGAGCCAGAAGGCCATCAAGGAAGCCAAGCGCATCGGCAACGCCAAGGCGATCTGGGACGACGCGCCCAACAACTTCAAGCGTGTCCCCGGCGACGACGACTACACCGTCCGCGACGAGGCGGTGTTCCTCCACTACACCTCGAACAACACCATCTACGGCACCGAGTTCAAGCGCACGCCCTCGTCGCAAGGCAAGCCGCTGGTGGCCGACTTGTCCTCCGACATCGCGGGCGTGCCCGTCGAGATTGCCAAGCACGACCTCGTCTACGCCGGCGCGCAGAAGAATCTCGGGCCGAGCGGCGTGACGCTGGTGATGCTGTCGCCGTGGGCCCTGTCGCGGGTGCCCGAGGGCCTCCCGGCCATGCTCGACTACAAGGTGCATGCCAAGGACGGCTCGCTCTACAACACGCCCAACTGCGTGGGGATCTACGTGATCGAGCGCGTGTTCGCCTGGATGGAACAGAACGGCGGCCTGCCCGCGATGATCGCGCGCAACGAGGCCAAGGCCGGGGAGCTCTACGCCGAGCTCGACCGCACGGGCTTCTGGCGACCGCACGCCGCGAAGGACTGCCGATCGGTGATGAACGTCACGTGGCGGCTTCCCAGCGAGGAGCTGGAGGAGCGCTTCGTGAAGGAGGCCAAGGCCGCGGCGATGGACGGCCTCAAGGGACACCGCTCGGTGGGCGGCATCCGCGCCTCGCTCTACAACGCGCTCGAGCCCGCGAGCGTGAGCGCGCTGGTGGGCTTCATGCGCGAGTTCGAGCGGAAGAACGGGTAGGTGGCAGCGCCGCGCTGGACCTGGGCGCTCCTGGCCCTGCCCGTGCTCGGGGGCGTGCTGAGCGTGGCCGCGCCCTTTGTATTCGAGTCGCGACACATCCCGGCAGAGCTACGTCCGGGTGCGCAACCGCTCACGCCGCAGGTCGAGCGCGAGCTGTCCTGCGCGGTGGAAGCGGCGTGCGGGCCCTTGCGTGCACCGGTGACACTAGAGCTCGGGGGTGCACCCGAGCTCAACCCCAGCGACGTGATGCCGCCGGGCTACGCGGATTGCGCCGCGAAGCACCTCGGCCGCGCCTTCGGCGAACTAATCCAACTTTCACCCTGCGAGGGCGGCTAGCCCTTGCAGGTGACGAGCACCGTCACCGGGGTGTAGATGCCCGAGGTGAGCATGCCGAGGAGCATGTCGATCACGTTGTGTCGGCTCGACACCGACCACACGCCCTTGTCGCCGCACACCTTGTTGGCGTCGATGTCGTTGAGGCTGACGAGGCCGGCGATGAGCGCATGCACCTTCACGCGCTGCTCGGCGCCGGGGCTGCCGCCCTCGAAGGTGACCGTCGCCTTGTAGCAGCCGGACAGGCCGAGGAAAGCAGCGAGCGCGAGGAACTTGACGAACTTCATGGGGTACTCCGTGGTCGGCCACCGATATCACGGGTATGGGCACACGGTGTTCCTCCTCTGGTTCTTGGCCTGCGGTCTCGTCGACGCGGAGGGCGAGCCGAGGATCGAGGCCCACCGGTGCGCGGCCGGCTACTACCCTGAGAACAGCGCCACGGGCTGCGCCAAGGCGCTGGAGGCCGGCTTCGGCACGCTGGAATTCGACCTCGTGCTCACCCGCGACGACGTGGCGGTGATCCACCACGACCCCTTCGTGAACCCCGAGATCTGCACGCTCGCCGACGGCACGCGCCTCGGCGAGGAAGAAGCCGATCGCGTGTACTTCAAGGACATCACCGCCGCCGAAGCCCGGGCCGGGTACCTCTGCGGCGGCATCGAGGTGGAGGACTTCCCCACCCAGGCGCTGGTCGATGAGCCGATCATGACCTGGGCCGAGCTGCTCGACATGATCGAGGGCCACCCCGACGTGTACCTCCACATCGACATCAAGTGGGAAGGCGACCTGTCGCGACCACCGGATACCTACGCGAGGGTGGTGATGGAGGAGTTCTGGGCGCGCGAGCTGCCCAACGACTACTACGTGTCGGCCGAGTACCCCGAGCCGCTCCAGGAGGTCGAGAAGCTCGACAGCAGCGTCGTCACGTCGTGGAGCTGGCCGAGCTTCCCCGACGGCGAGAGCACCACGCTGGTGGCCATCGGCCACGAGCTGCAAACCACGCTGGGGACGGAAGACCTGGTGCAGCTCGCGAACGACGCCAAGGTCGACGAGCTGAACATCCCCTGGCAGGTGGCGGATCGTCGCCGGGTGGAAGACGCGGTGGCCTCGGGCCTGCCCATCCAGCTGTGGACGCTCAACACCGCCGCCGGCCTGGAGGCCTTCGGCAAGTGGCCCGTCGAGGCCCTGATCACCGACTACCCGGCGGGCGACGCCCCATGATCCTGCTCGTCGCGATCGCCCTCGCGCAGCCCTTCCGCTTCGACCGGGTCGACATCCTCGCCGAGGACCCCGGCACCTGGATCAACTACGACCTGCCCCAGGCGCCCGTGGCCTTCACCCAGACTGCGGTCCGCCTCGTGGAGCAGGTGTCGGTGCAGTGGCAGTTGCCCGTCACCAACTTGTACCTTGGCACCTCGATTGCCTCCCAATCGCTCACCTACGAGCTGCCGTGGAAACACGGCCTGGGCGTCCACGGCGGCCTCCAGACCTCGCTGTTGTTGCCCCGCGGCGCGGTGCTCGGCGCCCACTGGCGAACCGGGCGGGTGCGGCTCGGCCTCGGGGCCAGCGTGATCTCGTCGGCCACGTGGGCCCACGTCGACTACAGCCAGTGGCACGTCCTGCCGACGATCGGCGTCGGCGTGGGCAGAAAGTACGAGGCCCCAGCGGGATGAACGGTTAGGCCGCGCCCGATCCAGGAGCCCCCGTGGCCAAGAAGCCCCCCGAAGAGCACGATCACGCGCACGACCACGAGGAAGGCGAGCTCGCCGAGGAAGACCTGGTGGTGCTCGTCGACGAAGACGGCAACGAGACCACCTACCTGTTCATCGGCACCGTCGAGGTCGACGGGGAGAGCTTCGCGCTCCTGGTCGACGCCGAGGAAGAGGGCGACGAGGAGAACACCAGCGTGTTCGTCTTCCACTACGCGCAAGACGAAGACGGTGGCGAGGAGTTCGAGCCGGTGGACGACGACGACCTGCTCGCCAAGGTGCAGGCCGCCGCCGAGAAGATGTTCGACGAGGCGGAGAAGGAGTCCTAGCGAGCAGGCGAGAGCAGCTAGTCGCCAAGCTCCTTCTCATCGAGCCCCGTCCATTCCAACCACGGCCCGAGGTCGACCCCCGCCCACAGGATCACCACCCCGGGTCGCCCCCACGGCAAGTAGTACGAGGTCGCGACGTAGGGCGCGATGGACTGCTCGTCGAGAAACCGCACGGGAACGAAGACGCCCGCGAGGCCGCCGATCCCGTGAGCGTCGGCGTCGTCGAGGGTGGGCTCCTTCCAGTAGCCGACGTTCAGCGCGGGACGGATGGCGAGGTCGTCACCGAGCAGGCGGTTGCTGCTGAGCAGCACCTGTCCCCGGAGGATGGGTCGCAAGGCGAGGTCGACGTTCACCTCGGCGTCGAGCGCCACCGAGAGCGGCGTCTCGTGGCGTCGCTCGTCCAGCACGCTCCACTTGACGTCCACCCCCTTGGGCGGCGTGAGCCCGCGCACCCCGATCTCCCAGCCGCGCCCGAGGCCCACGCGGAACTCCATCTGCACCGGGGCGGCGAAGCCGGGGCAACTGTCGGCGAAGTAGTCGCACTCCAGCGTGTAGAGCGCCTCGCCCGGCTGCCAGAAGGCGGCCACGCTGCCCGCGCCCTCCAGCTTGCCGAGGGAGTGCGCGGGGCGGAGCGTGGCCGGCGCACAGGCCGCCAGCCAGAGCAGGATCGTCAACTAGTGGCCGCCGCTCGCTCTCGCCTCGCCCGGCTGTTCATGCATCCAGCGCACGAGGATGGGCGAGATGGCCAGCAGGAACACGGCCGACACGATGCACGCCACGCCGATCTGGCCGAACACGCCGGCGTACACGCCCAGGGTGTCGATGGGCGCGGGGACGGTGCGCTCGTCGCCGCCGCCGTGACCCACACCCGTGAAGGTGGCGATGATCCCGGCCAGGAGGCTGGAGAAGGCGGTCGCGAGGAACCAGGCCCCCATCACCGTGCTCACCAGCCTCGCCGGCGAGAGCCGCGTCACCATGGCCAGCCCCACCGGCGACAGGCACAGCTCTCCGGTGGTGTGCAGCAGATAGCCCAGAATCAACCACGACATGCTGACCATTCCGCGCGCATCCGCCTGCTCGGCGCCCAGCCACAGCACCCCGAAGCCCAGGCCGAGCTGCCCGAGCCCGAGGGCAAACTTCACGGCCGTGTTGGGCTCCCAGCCACGCGCGCCCAGGAAGCCCCACAGCCCGGTGAACAACAGGCCGAAGAGCAAGATGAACACGGGGTTTGCCGCCTGGAAGGTGGACGCGGGAATCTCGGAGCCCCCGACGCCCATGCCCACGTCGCCCGGCGCCACCTGCCAGCGCGCCGCGACGCTGGCCTCGACCTTGGCGCCGCCGCCATTGCCGGCCTCCTGCGCTAGCCGACGCGCCTCCTCGCGCGCGCGGTCGAGGTGGGTGAGCGAGAGTACCCCCGGCGACCAGGCGGCACCCGGCACGACGCTGAGCTTCTCGTCCGCCCCCCACTCCAGGCCCGAGGCCACCCCGTTCACCAGCAGTTCACCCGAGAAGTGCCGGCCAACCTGCTCCTGGTTCAGCTCGAGCTCCAGGGTGGAGCCCACCTCGCTGGCGGCCACCGCGCGGTCCTCGCGCACCCGGTCGACGTTGCGATCCGTGAAGTTGTTGATGGAACTCCCGGCCTGCTCGAAGAATGCCCAGAACAACATCGAGAAGAACATCATCACCACCACCACGAACAGGCGCTGGCGCTCCACCAGCTCCGCCCGCAGGGCGTTGCGCAGGATGAACACCAGCGCGACGGCGCCGCTGGCGAAGAGCACCAGCCCCGGCGGCGTGGCCACCTCGCCCAGGAAGCTGGCGGCTACCTGGAGGAAGGGGTTGCTCCCCGCCTGGAGCCCCTCGATCAGCTCCTTCGGCACCAGGCGCACGCTCCGCGCGCTGCTCACCAGCCACGCGAGCACCGGCACCGACAGGAACACGCCGCCGCCGATCACCGCCGCTACCGGCAGGCCGAAGAGCTGCGTGGGCGCGCCCGCGGGCGCCTGGCCCGCGTCGTCGGGGATGCCGCCCTTGTTGAGCGCCAGGAAGGCGATGACCCCGCTCGCGACCAGCGCCAGCGCCACGAAGGCGTTGACGGCGAGCAGAATCGCATCGTCTTGCAAGAACACCATCGACCCCGCCGTGAGCATGGCACCCACGATGATCAAGAGCTGCGCAATGCGCGTCGGCACGGCGAAGACAGCGAGGCCAACCAGCATGCCCATCGTGGCGAGGCCAAAGCCGTAGTGCCAGCCGAAACGCTCGCCCACGTAGCCGCACAACAGCGGCGCCATCGCCGCGCCGAGGTTGATGCCCATGTAGAAGAGGGTGAAGCCGGCGTCGCGCTTGGTGGAGCCCTCGGGGTAGAGCGAACCGACGATGGTGGAGATGTTCGGCTTGAAGAAGCCGTTGCCCACGATCAGCAGCGCCAGGGCGACGTAGAAGGCGCCAGCACTCTCGATGGTCATGGTCAGGTGACCCGCCGCCATCAGGAGCCCGCCGAGGATGACCGCGCGGCGCGCGCCCAGCAGCCGGTCGGCGAGCAAGCCCCCGAAGAAGGGCGTCATGTAGACCAGGGCCGTGTAGGCGCCGTACACCGCGTACGCCTCCCTGTCGCCGTAGGCGAGGAAGCCCTTGAGCATGTAGAACACGAGCAGGGCGCGCATGCCGTAGTAGGAGAAGCGCTCCCACATCTCGGCAAAGAAGAGGTTGAACAGCCCCGTGGGGTGTCCAAAGAGCGTCGGTCGATCCATGCGCGGGGTCCGGGGAAAAGCGCCGCGAGGGTAGCACGCGCGACAGCGCCGGGCCCTCGCCGGTGCTACCCTTGCGCGGCTACTGGACGGGATCTGGCATGAACGATCGTCTCGCTCGCCTCGTGGACACCGCCAAGGGACGCCCCGTGCGCGTCGGTATCGTGTCGATGTACGACGTGGAGAACAACGCGGTGCGCATCCTCGCCGGCACGCTGCGCAAGGCGGGCCACCACGTGGCGGAGATCTACTTCAAGGACTGGATCTCCAACCACCTCGACCCCGCCACCGACGCGGAGCTCGACAACCTCGTGGGCGTGGTGCGCGACGAGCAGCTCGACTTCGTCTGCATCAGCATTCGCGCCAGCGCCTACTACAACGCGGCGCGCATCCTCACCGACCACCTCCACGACGTGCTCGACGTCCCCGTGCTCTGGGGCGGCATGCACCCCACGCTGATGGGCGCCCAGTGCATCCAGACCGCCGACATGGTGCTCCAGGGCGAGGGCGAGATCGCCTTGCAGCAGCTCGGCGACCGCATCCGCGACGGCGGCGACGTGCTCGCCACCGGCAACATGCTCTTCCAGACCAGCGACGGCGTGAGGAAGAACGCGCTCTTGCCGCTGATCGAGAACCTCGACACGCTCACCTATCGCGACTACACCACGCACGATCACAAGTACTTCATCTGGGGCAAGAAGGTCGAGAAGGGCGACCCGATGCACGGCGACCCGGTGTTCCAGATGATGGGCAGCCGCGGCTGCATCTACAAGTGCAGCTACTGCTACAACAGCACCTACAAGAAAGACGTTTACCCCGGGCAGAAGTGGTTCCGCGTGCGCTCCCCGGCCAGCATGGTCGACGAGATCAACGAGGCGCGGAAACACTGGGACTTCAAGCGCATCCGCTTCGACGACGAGGTGTTCAACTTCCAGCTCGACTGGCTGGAAGACTTCTGCGAGCGCTACCCGCGCGAGGTGGGCCTGCCCTTCGAGGTGTTCATCGAGCCGAAGCTGGTCAACGCCGAGCGGATGCGCATGCTTCGCGACGCGGGTCTCGTCAGCGTGTACATGGGCGTGCAGTCGAGCGAGCGGGTGACGGGCCACCTCTACGATCGCCGCGTGAAGAACAGCACCATCGGCGACATCGCCACCCTCTTCCACGAGCTCGGCATCAAGGGCCACTTCCAGCTCATCTTCGACGACCCGGTGAGCACCAGCGAAGACAAGCAGAAGCTCTTCGAGATGATCTCGGAGTTCCCTCACCCCTTCGACCTCTACCTGTTCTCGATGACGGTGTTCCCCGGCTCGGAGCTCAACCACAAGCTCCTGGAGTCGGGCCTCATCAGCGAGTACGACATCGAGGGCACCGCCACCAAGACCTTCTACCAGCACAGGATCAACCTGGAGTACCCGCGCCCAGTGGAAGACACCTTCTGGATCGCGCTCACCCAGATGCTGTCGAAGCCCTTCGTGCCTCGCGCGATGCTCAAGCCGCTCGCCAAGAGCGACTTCCTCAAGAAGCACCCCTGGCCACTCATCCAGATGGCCCACGCGGCCAACTACGTGAAGATGGGCACCACGGCGGTGAACATGGCCGCCAACGGCGAGATGACCAAGACGCTGATGCGGCGCTGGTTGAGCTTCGACCGGGTGATCACGACCTAGGGCCTGGCCAGGGCACACGCCTTCACCACCCCCAGCTCGCAAGCACGCGCCCGGGCCCGGGCGGCCGTCTAAGGGTCCACCCGACTACTGTTCGTGTGCTGCCAGGGGACCTCAGTCGAGCGGCACTTCCTGGATGCCCGCCAGCGCGAAGGTGACGTGCTCCCACTGGTCGATGGTGGCGCTGGCCGGGGCGGCGCTCAGCTCCTCGACGAGGATGTCGGTGCCGTCGTAGTAGAGCCGGTACAGGCCCACGTCGTTGGGGTACTCCTCGGCGAGCAGGATGTCGCCGGCGATGGGCAGGAACTCCATGCCGACCGCGCCGAGGAGCGAGCGAGTGCCGTAGTTCACCCCGAAGAAGTTCTCGTAGGGCACGATGATGTCGATGTCTTCCACCTCCACGCCGCAATCGAAGCTGCTCACCGTGCCGTCGGGCGCGATGACGTAGAGCAAGCGCTCCTCCTCGGCGCCGGCGAGGATCATGCCCGCCAGGGGGCCGTAGCGGGCCGGCGCGTCGGGGACCACCACCAAGCCCTCGAGGTGGGTGCCGCTGATGTCGGCCAGCATCGTGGGCGAGCCGCTGCTGTCGATGGTCCACACCTCGCCGTCGGTGGTGGCGATCACCAGCTGGCCGGCGTGCACGCCGGTGCGATCGACGTAGAGCGAGCCGCGCATGAGCCCGTTGTTGTCGCCGGGGAGATCGACCCAGGGGTTGCTCACGCTGCTGCCATCGGCGCTCACGCGCACGATCTGCCCGTCCGAGCCGTTGCCCACGAACAGGTCCCCGGTGGTGAACCCGCCACTGTTGCCGGAGCGGACGGTGGCGATCTTCACCTCGCTGGTCACGTTGGCGAGCGCCGAGAACTGGCTGTGCGATCCGTCGGCGGCCACCGTCTCCAGCGCGTGGGGGGCGCCGCTGGAGTAGTTCACCGACATCACGATGTCGAAGGCCGACTCGTGGTAGTCGATGCCGATCGGCGAGTTGAAGTCCGTGCTGATGGCCGTGAAGGTGATGTCGCCGAGGCTCGAGTCGTTGCGCGGGTCGCGGAAGTTGTCGTCGCCGTCGCCGTCCCAGTCCTCGTTGCCCTCCACCGAGTCGAGCAGGCTGTCGTCGTCGCTGTCCTCGTCGATGTAGTCGCCGAGCCCGTCGCCGTCGAAGTCGCCAGCCCCCTCGGTGGCATCAGACAGGCCGTCGCCGTCGCTGTCGCTGTCGAGGTAGTCGGCGATGCCGTCGGCGTCGGTGTCGCGCGCCTCGGCGCGGCCCTCCTCGGTGTCGGTGATGCCGTCGCTGTCGCTGTCGAGGGCGGGGTCCCAGCCGGTGTCGCGGCTGGTGTCGCGGCTGGTGTCGACTGGGCGCTCGCCCGTCTCCGACAGGGCGCTGTCGGGGCGCGTGTCGCCCGGGGGCAGGTCGGCCGAGTCTTCTTCCTGCTCCTTGGGCTCGTCGACCACCGCCGTGGTGGGCTGGCTGCAGGCGGCGAGGGCGAGGAGCAGGGCGCGCATCGGGCGAAGCATACCACTACCGGGTGATACTGCGATCCCATGACCGCGCTCATGGACATCGTCGACTCCGCCGCGGTCGCGCTGGTGCGCGCGCGAGGGGCGAGGAGCGCGTTCCTCGATGGCGACGGTTCCCCGGTACACGTGTTGCGCGCCGCCGGGCGCGGTCACGCCCCGCCGGTGTTGTTGCTGCACGGCCTCGGCTCGCAGGCCTCCGACTACATCGCGGTGATCGCGGGACTCTTGCCTCACGTCTCCGAGGTCCTGGCCCTGGACTTGCCGGGCCACGGGCTCTCGCCCGCGCCCCCGGGGGGCATGTGCCCAACCGCCATGCGACGGGTCACCCTCGCCGCCGTCGACCAACTGCTGGAGCGTCCCGTGGTGGTGTTCGGCAACTCGCTGGGCGGCCTCACCGCCGTGCGCCTGGCGCTGTTGCGTCCCGATCGCGTGCTGGGACTGATGCTCGCGTCGCCCGCCGGCGCGCCGATGTCGGACGAGGAGTTCTCCAACCTGCTCGCTGGCTTCGAGTACCCCGACCACGACGCCGCCCTGCGCTTCGTCGACCGTTTCACCCGCGCCTCGCCCGTGGTGCGCCACTCCTTCGCCTGGGGCGTTCGCCAGCGCATGTCGCGCGCCGCCATCCGCGATCTGCTCGGCCGCATCGGCCCGGGCGACCTGCTCGCCGCCGAGGATCTCGCCGCGCTCGACGTGCCGGTCCACGTGGTGTGGGGGGCCCTCGACCGCATCTTGCCCGCGACACACGCGGACTTTTTCCGCGACAGCCTGCCATCGGGTGCGGTGGTGGAGATCGACGAGCGCGCGGGTCACGCGCCCTACCTCGACGACCCGCTCGGCTTCCCGAGGGCGATCGCGCGTTTCGCCGCCCGGTGCGCCGCGTGATCCTCGGGCTGCTGGCCTGCGAGCCCGGTCCGCCCGACTCGGCCGCGCCGGTATCGACGCCCTCGTGTGACAGCTTGCTGCCCATCGTCGACGAGCCGGTGGAGGGCCTGCGCTTCGACGGCGACGCGCCGCAGTCCTTGCTCCTCGTCGTCAACGACACCTTCCGTCACGACGTGGTCCAGTTCTATGGCGGCGACCGGGTGACGATGCCCTGCCTCCAGTCGCGCGCCGACCACGTGGTGCGCTTCGACAACGCCTATGCCACCGGGAACTGGACCGGCATCACCACCGCCTCGATCCTCACCGGACTCTTCCCCGAGCACCACGGGCTCTTGCGAGTAGACAGCCAGTCCGGCGCACCGGAGATCGACGTTCCGGTCACGGCGCCGACCTTTGCCGGGCATTTCGCCAGCCTCGGGCACAGCACCCTGCAGGTGTCGGGCAACGGCTGGATCTCCGAGGAGTCCGGCCTGATGGCCGGCTTCGAGAGCGTGAAGGCCAACCCGGGCGAGGAAGGACAGACCGACGCGTCCGACATCGCGCCCGAGGTGCGGGCCTGGCTCAACGCCCTCGCTGCCGACAAGCCCTTCTTCATCCACTTCCAACCGGTCGACAACCACGACCCCTACCTGCCGCTCTCCCAGTACGCCGACCGTTTCATCGACACGGCCGACTACCCGTGGCCGCCGACACGCGACGGGCAACGCGAGTTGACCACCGCCTACCCGGACATGAGCGAGGCGGACAAGGCGCTGGCGCGCGAGTGGTTCGCGGGCCTGTACGCGGCGGAGACGCTCGCGGTCGATGCCGAGGTGGAGGCCACGCTGGCCACGCTGGCCACCAGGGGACGGCTCGACGACACGCTGCTCATCGTGATGGGCGACCACGGCGAGGCGCTCGACGACGACCGCACCGACTACTTTGGGCATGGCTCGTCCCTGCGCGAGGAACTGGTGCACGTGCCGTTGCTGGCCTACCACCCCCGACTGCAGCCCGGCGCCGTGGCCGGGATCGTCCGCGGGATCGACGTGTTGCCCACCGCGCTCGCGGCGATGGGGCTCCCCGCGCTCGACGGCGTGGACGGCGCGGCCGGCGGCGCCTCGATGGCCTACGGCGGGTGGTGGCGCAACGACGACGAGCCCCTGCGCACCGAGGCGGTGTACGCGGTGTCCGGGCGGGTGAAGCTGGTCCGCAGTTGCGCCGGCGGCGAGTCGGCCTACGACCTCGAGGCCGACCCCGCCGAGATGGCGCCGGTGAGCGATCTCTCGCAGCTCGCCGGCGCGGTCGAGCTCGGCGCGGCCCTCGACGCCCAGGTGGAGGCCCTCCAGTCGGGGACGAGCCGCCTCGATGCCTGCCTGGCGCGTTAGCGGCGAGCATGCTCCTGCTACTCGCCTGTGCTGCCCCCGAGGACGACGAGTTCGCCGCCGAGAACACCGACTCGGCCGAGGTCGTCGACGAGGGGCCGCCCCCGGCCGACCTGGCCGACCCCTCCGCCGGGAGCTGCCCGAGCTTCGACGAGCCCGGGCAGGTGAAGTTCACCAGCGCCGATCTGGAGCGCAAGGCGCGGATCTTCTACCCCGAGGATCGCCCTGCCAACATGCCGGTGCTCTTCGTGTGGCACCCGCTCGGCGCCAACGCGCGCAGCATGGTTAGCTGGCTGGAGATCGACAGCTTCGCCGAGGAGAACGGGATCATCGCCGTGGTGCCCGACGCCGACGACAGCATGCCCTTCGAGTGGGGCTTCACCGGCAACGCCAGCGTCGACCTCGCCCTCTACGACGACCTGCGCACTTGCCTCGTGCAGGAACTGGGCGCCGACGTGCGCCGCGTGTACAGCGTGGGCATGAGCGCCGGCGCCTTGTGGACCACCTACCTGGGCATTCACCGGGGCGACACGCTGGCGTCGATCGCCACCTGGTCGGGCGGCACCGGCGACCTGGTGCCCTACTCGACGCCTGCCTACGCCTTCCCCGCGCTCCTGGTGTTCGGCGGCGACGACGACACCTACAACGCCGGTGGCTACGTGGTGGAGTTCCACGAGCTGACCCTCGAATTCGCCGACCAGCTCGCGGGCGACGGCCACTTCGTCGACCTGTGCGAGCACGACCTCGGTCACTACTTCCCGCCCGACCCCCAGGCGACGATCAGCGACTTCCTCATGGTGCAGCGTTACGGACAGCCCTCGCCGATCACGGAGGACAACCTCCCCGACCTGTCGATGGATTGCCAGGTGGTGACCGGCGGCGTCAGCGACTGAGCGCCCGCGCCACCCCCAAGCCGAGCCCGCCCACTCGGTAGTTCGTGCCGCCCGGGTAGTCGCCGTGCCGGGCACGAGGTCGGCGGCGGCGCAGGCAAAGACGGTCAGCCCGGGTAGATTCTGCGCCATGCTCCTCCTCGCCTGCACCACGCCTCCCGACGACGACGCGGCGGCGGCCCCGTCTACCTACGCCGTGGGCCACGTGGAGGCCGAGGTGAGCTACACCGACCCCGAGGGGAACCCGCGCGCGCTGCGCACCGCCGCGTGGTACCCCGCCAGCGGCGAGGGAAACGGCCCCGCGCAGTACCTCTACGGCACCATCGAGAGCGAGGGAGCCAGCGAGAGCGCTCCCGCCGCCGAGGGCGAGTTCCCGGTGGTGGCCTTCTCCCACGGGCACCAGGGTTTCGCGGAATTGTCGAGCTTCCTGATGGAACACCTGGCGTCGCGAGGCTTCGTCGTGCTCGCGCCCGACCACGCCAACAACACGACCTTCGACGGCGGCGACCGGAGCACCGCCATCTACCTTCAGCGCCCCTTCGACCTCTCGGCGGTGATCGACGCCCAGGAGGCCGGGCTTTTTCCCGGCCTCCCCGCCACCACGGGACAGGTGGTGGCGATGGGTCACAGCTTTGGCGGGTACACGATTTTCGCCAGCGGCGGCGCCGCCTACGACACCGGCGAGATCGAGGCCGCCTGCGAGGCCGGCACCGGCGGCAGCGTGTGCAGCGACTGGTCCGCGGACTGGGTCTCGCGATTTGATGCCGGTGGTCGCGACGGCCGCGTGCTTGGCATCGTCGCGATGGCGCCGGGTAACTACTGGATGTTCGAGGACAACCTCCAGGGCCTCGCCGTCCCCACCCTGTTGATGACCGGCGCGGTCGACCCCGAGCGCGACGCCGACGGCGCGAGCTACTGGGCGGCGCTCTCGCCTCCGTTGTCGGAGACCAACGGCGCCTGCGGCGGCTGCGAGCACCACTGGGTCGACATCGCCACCGCCGGCCACAACGCCTTCACCGACTTCTCGGGCAGCCTCGACGACGGCGGGACCATCGAGCCCGGGCGCGGCTGGGACATCGTCAACGCCTATGCGCTGGCGCTTGCCCGGTTCGCGACGGGTGACGACCACGCCCTCGACGTGCTCCGCGGCGAGGCGGCTGTTGACGATCTCGCCACCGTCGAGTGACCCCGGTCGCGGTACCATACTCGGCCGTGCCGCTCGCCCTGCTGCTCCTCGCCTGCGACCCGGCGCCAGACCGCGCCGCGCCGGAGGCCGTCCGCGGCGAGGCCCCGGCCTTCACCGCCCAGCCGCCCGTCCTGCGCCGCCTCACCTACGCCCAGTACCAGTCCACCGTGGCCGCGCTCTTCGGCGAGGGGCTGGTCATCCCCGCCGAGCTCGAGCCCGACACCCGCGTGTCGGGGCTCTACGCGGTGGGCGCCTCGGTCACCTCGATCTCGTCGCTCGGAGTGGAACGCTACGAAGCCGACGCCTTCGACATCGCCGAGCAGGTGCTGGCCGACGAGTCCCGTCGCTCGGCGCTCGTCCCCTGCACCCCGGCGAGCACGATCGACAGCGACTGCGCCCGCGCCGTCCTCGCCGACCTCGGCCCGCGCGCGTGGCGCCGTCCCCTCGAGAGCGACGAGCTGGATCGACTCGTCGGCATCGCCGACACCGCCGCCGCCACGCTCGACGACTTCGACCAGGGCCTCGCCTACGCCCTCGCCGCGCTCTTGCAGTCGCCCCATTTCCTGTTCCGTCCCGAGCCGGGGGAGGACGACCCGGAGCGCCCCGGCGAGCGCCGCTACACCGCCTACGAGATGGCTTCCCGGCTGTCGTATTTCTTGTGGAACACCATGCCCGATGCCGAGCTGTTCGCGGCGGCGGCCGATGGTTCCTTGCTCACCACCGAGGGGCTGGCCGCGCAGGTGGACCGCCTGCTCGCCGACGAGCGCGCCCGCGAGGGCATGGCGGCCTTCATCACCGACACCTGGATGCTGAGCGACCTCGACGATCTCACGAAAGACCCGGCCATCTACACCTACATGAGCGACGGGCTCGGCGCCTCGGCCCGGCAACAGACGCTCCTCGACGCCGAGGCCATCGTCTTCGACGACGACGGCGACTTCCGCTCGATCCTCACCACTCGCGCCACCCACCTCGACCGGACGCTGGCGGCGCTCTACGACGTGCCAGCGCCCGCCCGCGAGGGCTTCGGCGCCACCACCTTGCCCGAGAGCGGCGGTCGACGGGGACTGCTCGGCCAGGTGAGCTTCCTCGCCTTGCAGTCGCACGCCACCAGCACCAGTGTCACCCGGCGCGGCATCTTCGTGCGCGAGGTGTTGCTCTGCCAGGCCTTGCCCTCGCCCCCGGCGGGGCTCAACACCTCGATCCCCGAGACCACCGAGGAAACGCCCACCATGCGCGACCGCGTGGCCCAGCACCTCGAGGACCCGTCCTGCGCCGCCTGTCACAACTACATGGACCCCATCGGGCTCGGCTTCGAGAACTTCGATGGCATCGGCCGCTGGCGAACGACCGAGAACGAGGTGGAGATCGACGCCAGCGGCGATCTCGACGGCGTGGACTTCGACGATGCCTGGGCGCTGTCGGCGGCCATCGCCGATCACAGCGCCTTCGCCCCCTGTGTCAACAAGACGCTCTACGCCTACGCGCAGGGCCGGGTGGGGGGCGAGGGCGAGGACGACATCGTCGACTGGCACGCCGAGGGCTTCGCCGTGGAGGACTACCGCCTGAAGTTCCTGCTCCGCGACATCGCCACCGGGCAGGCCTTCCGGACGGCGGGGGTGGCGGAATGAAACGGATCGCCATCCCGCGGCGCCGCTTCTTGCGGGGCTTCTTCCAGGGCTCGGCGGTGTTCGTGGGCCTGCCGCTCTTCGACTACCTGCTCGACGGCAACGGCGCCGCGCTCGCCTGCGGGGGCGCCATCCCGCGCCGCTTTGGCTTGTTCTTCTGGGGCAACGGCAACCGTCCCGACCAGTGGACGCCGGCCAGCGACGGCGCCGACTACGCGCTCACCGAGGAGTTGGCGCCGCTGGTCAACGTGAAGTCGAAGATCTGCGTGGTGTCGGGTCTCGCGGTGAAGGTCGACAATGTCGTCCCCCACCTGTCCGGCGCCGCCGGGCTGCTCAGCGGCTACGACCTCGTGTCGTCCGACGGCAACGACACCATGGGCGCCGCCACCATCGACCAGATCATCGCCGCCGAGATCGGCGCCGACACGCTCTACGCCTCGATCCAGACGGCGGCCACCAACTGCTCCGGCATGTCCTACAACGGCCCCAACTCGCGCAACCCCCCGGAGACCGACCCCTACACGCTGTACGAGAAGCTCTTCGGTCCCACCTTCCGCGAGCCCGGCGAGGAGGGCGTGGTCGACCCCACGCTCGGCCTGCGCCGCAGCGTGCTCGACAGCGTGATGGGCGACATCGCCACCCTGCAATCGAAGCTCGGCGCCGCCGACAAGGCGCGGCTCGACCAGCACCTCACCGGGGTGCGCGAGCTGGAGGAGCGCCTCGCCAAGCTCGAGGAAGACCCCCCCTCGCTGGAGAGCTGCGCGCGACCGGACAGCGAGCCCGAGGCCAGCTACCCCGACGAGGACGGCCGCCCCCAGATCAGCGCCCGCAGCCGGGCGATGGTCGACATGCTGGCGATGGCGATGGCCTGCGATCAAACGCGGGTGTTCGGCCACTACCTCACCGACCCGGTGTCGAACCCGCTGTTTCCCGGGGCCTCGGCCGGCCACCACAACCTCACCCACGACGAGCCGGGCGAGCAGCCCGAGGTGCACGCCATCACCGTGCAGATCATGGAGGAGTTCGCCTACCTGCTGGAGAAGTTCGACAGCATTCCCGAGGCCGACGGCACCTTGCTCGACAACTGCGCCATCCTCGGCACCACCGAGGTGTCGCTCGGGCAAACCCACGACATCACCGAGATCCCGGTGGTCATCGGCGGCAGCGCCTGCGGCACGATCCAGACCGGACTCCACTACCGCAGCTACACCGCCGACAATGCCTCGAAGCTGATGCTCACGCTGATGCGATCGATGGACATCCTCGCCACCGGCTTCGGCGACCCGGCGAGCGAGGCCTACTCCGAAGACAGCCTCACCGAGATCGAGGCCTGATGTCCTGGCTGCTCCTGGCCTGCGCGGAGGCGCCCGACACCGGCGACGGCGGAACGTGCAGCAGCAGCGCCGACAGCGAGCTGGTGGTGGTGCGCACCATCGAACTGGTGATCGCCGACGACGCGGGCCTGAGCGAGGGTTTCAACCTCGACGGCGCGGTGTCGACGAGCGGCGGCTCGTCGGGTTGCGGGATCGGCGACTACGTGTCGCCCGGGGGCGTGGAGGGCATCGACAACAACTTCTCGCGCCTGGTGCCCACGCTGGAAACCACCGAGGCCAAGGTCGAGACCATCGAGGGGCTCATCCAGTCGGCCATCGACAGCGGCGAGTTGCTCATCAGCTTCGAGCTTGGCGGTGTCGATAGCTGGGAGAACGACGAGTGCGTGAGCCTGAGCGTGGGGCAGGCCACCGGCGACGCGATGCTCGGGACCGACGGGCTCCTGCTCGACGGCCAGACCTTCGACCCCGATCCCGGCGCGCCGGTGACGGAGGCCGACGACGGGAGGATCAGCGACGGCACCTTCACCACCACCGGCGTGGCCACCGATATCCCCGCCCAGATCCTCAACGCCTACCTGACCTTGCCCATCAGGAGCGGCGCGGTCAGCATCACCCCGCAGGGCGACGACCTCTACGCGGGCTTCCTCGGCGGCGGCGTGCCCACGAGCTACCTGCAGAGCGTGGCCGAGACCGAGAACGTCGACCCGGTGGTGGCGGAGCTGCTCGGCACCGTGCTCAGCTACAACGCCGACCTCGACGACCCCGACGAGGGCGAGTGCAAGGCGCTGTCGATGACCCTCGCGTTCGATGCGGTGGGCGCCTACTGGTACGCGGATTGACGCCGCTTCTCGACGCGATTGTGACTCTGGAGTTGCCGGCTGGGCAGTCGCCGCCGGGGAGCCCGCGCGATCTCGACCGCTGGGTGGCGGCGGTGTCCGCCGTCCGGTCGCGCGCGCTCGATTGTATCCGACCGGTGGAGAACCGCCGTGACTACTACGCCAACCCCGTGCTCCACGTGGCCCTCGACGCCGCGTCGCTGGCCCGCGCGCGGGGGTGCGAGGGGGTGATCTCCATCGTGGAAAACCGGACGCTCCGCGTGAACGTGGCGCAGAGCGTGCCGCTGGTGGGGGCCGACGTCGCGCTGGGCAGCTACGGCGTGGACGGCGGCGGCACCGCCGTGGCGATCATCGACACTGGCGTGGACTACACCCACGCCGACGTGGGCGGCTGCCTGGGCGGCGCCTGCAAGGTGGCCTACGGCTACGACTTCGGCGACGACGACGGCGACCCCAGCGACTGCCACGGGCATGGCACCAACGTGGCCGCCATCGCCGCCGGCAACAGCGGCGTGGCGCCCGGGGCCGACATCCTCGCCTACAAGGTGTTCGCCGACAGTGGCTGTTCCAGCACCACCGACGCGGTGATCGCCGCCGCGCTCGACGACGTGGTGCTCTACGCCAGCACCTACAACGTGGTTGCGGTCAACCTGTCGCTCGGCACCTATGACTACCGGACGTCGTCCACCTGCTCCGGCACTGGCACCGCCACCGAGACCGCCGTCAACACGGCGTGGTCGGCGGGACTCTTGCTCGTGGCCGCCGCCGGGAACGACGGCGACGAGGAGAGTGTCAGCTTCCCCGCCTGCCTGCGAAGGGTCATGGCGGTGGCCAACAGCTACGACGCGGCGGCAGGGTCGTCCAGCTACTGCACCGACTCGAGTTGCGCGAGCTACTGCACCGACGGCAGCCCGGGCGCCGACAGCCTCAACTGCTCGTCAAACGGCGGCAACCTCGTCGACCTCGCCGCCCCGGGCACCACCATCGTGGCCGGCGGGGAGACGATGGCCGGCACCTCGCAGGCCAGCCCCCACGTGGTCGGCGCCGCCGCGATCCTCGCCCAGCGCGTGCCCGGCGCCGAGCCGGGCAGCCTCGCCGACTGGCTGGTCCGGAGCGACAGCGTGGTTTCTGACACTCGTGGGGCCACCACCTACGACTACCCCCGGCTCGACTTGCCGACGATCCTCGCCGGCCACCCGGACGACCTGTCGGTGTCCGACCTCTACCTCGACGGCGACGGCATCATCGAGCGCGGCGAAGCCGAGGGCATCGTGGTCGAACTGGCCAACAGCGGGCCGGGCGACCTCGAAGACGTGAGCCTGGTCGTCACCAGCACCGACCCCGAGCTGGTGTTCGATGGCGCGGCCGCCGTCGCGGGCTCCGTCCCGAGCAACGGCACGCTGCTGGTCTCGCCGGTCCCGTTCTCCGTGCTCGACACCTGCGCCGCCGATCACAACGCCGAGATCACCGTCGCCGTCACCGCCGACGGGCAGGTACAGGCGGAGACGGTGACCGTGGCGGTGTACTGCACGGAGGCGCCGGTGGACACCG
>VGRE01000014.1 GCA_016875435.1 Deltaproteobacteria bacterium
TCGGTGGTCGCCGAGAACAACCACTCGGTGGGCATCGCGTCGAAGATGTTGGCGAGGCCACGGTAACGCCACGTGTGTGGGCTCTGGCGCGTGTCGGCGAGCACGGTTTCCAGACGACGGCGCAGGATCGGCAGGTGGCGGCAGGGCTGGGTGAGCGCGCGGTGGGTGAACATGCCGCGCAAGAGCACGGGCCCGGAGTCGAGGTTGACGCGGATGAGATCGACGCGACCGGCACGGTGTACGGGCGACTCGGTGGGCGTCTTGCGGAGGCTGACGACGCCGTGCGACGGCATGTCGGGGGCCGCGGGCCAGAGCGCGCCCCCGGCGAGCCGGTCGGCACCGAGGCGCTCGTCGCCCGCGGTGAGCCCCATGAACACGTAGTTGTCGCTGAGCAGCCAGCGCAGCAACTCGGCGGCTTCCGGTCCCTCGTCGCCGCCCTGGCCGAGGGCGGCGTGAGCGGTCTTCTCCACCCGGGCCGTCATCGCCTCGTAGTCGCCGACCATCGCCTCGGCGATCGCCAGTCGGGAGAGCAGATCGGCCTCGACGGTCCCGGCGGCGGTGGCCTCCACGCCCTCCACCTCGAAGCGGATCACCGACTGGCTGGCCCCCTCACCGTCGCGGACGATGAGGTTGTAGCCGCCGATGCGCGTTGCGCCCGCCTCGCGCAGGCCGAGGCGCAGGGTGTCGACGATGAAGGGCTGGTCGGCCATCACCGAGCGCACCACGAGGCCGTCGCCGCCCGCCTCCACCGACACGCGCTTGTTGCCCGCGCTCGCGAAGCGCCACAGGCCCAGGCAATCGCTCGCCAGCTCCGAGGGCGAGTGCTCGAGCAGCACGAGGGTCCGCATCTGTGACACGGCCGCGCGCACGAAGGCGTTGTAGCCCTCGGCCTCGGCGGGGGTGAAGCTCGCGGCGAGTTCGTGGGCGGCGGCGTTCACGCGGGCCAGCGTGGCCTCGCGCTGCGGGTGATTCGGCATGAAGCGGCTCCGGTGGGGAACGTGGTGCGGCGGCCCCTTGTCGGCTGGCCGACCGACCGCGCGCGGCGTAGCCTCGCGCGGGCCGGCATTCTATTTCGTGGAGGTGCCCATGTCCCGCTGGTGGTTGACCCTGGCGCTCGCGGGCTGCGGCCCTGGCGAGGAAGACACTCAGGATACCGGCGACGACGGGGGCGTGGAGTGTGGCGACCCGGTGGCCTACGACATCGAGGTCACGGCGAAGGTGGTGGACCAGCGCGGCGCCGGGCTCGAGGGCGTCGAGGTGGGGCTCGACGACCGGGGGTGGAACTACGAGATCCTGGGCTCGGGGACGACCAACCGCGGGGGCATGGTCACCTTCACGGCGGCGGGCGTCACTGCGCTCGACGGCTGCTGGGCCACGGTGCTCAACTACTGGATCGTGGCCACAGACCCGTCCGACGAGAGCCGCACCGCTGAAGACGACATGAACACCGAGCTCTACAACGCCATCGACAACGGGTCGCTGGCCACCGACGTCAGCGACTTTCCGCTGGAGTTGTAGGAGGGCGGAGGGCGGAGGGCGGCTGGAGGGGGGCGGTCGCGCTGGCCGGGGAGAGGATGTGCACGGCGTCGCCCCGGATCTCGAGGGCGGCGTAGTGGTTGCCGTAGTGGGCGGAGACCCCGGTGTCGATGCCGTAGAGCTTGCCGCCGCAGCGCACCGCGACCTCGCCGGATTCCTGCGTGGTGTGCCCCACGACCAGGCGCTCGCCGCCGAGCACCTGCAGCGCGTGGTCGAGTTCCTTGCAGGCCACCGGCTCCTCCTCGAGCAGGTAGCCGCGGTACCACAGCGGGCCGTCGGGACCGAGCACGTCGGCGAGGCCGATGCGGGGCTCCCCGGGGCCCGGCGCGGGGGTGTCGATCGCGGCGCGCACCATCTGGTTCAGGCGCAACACCCCGGCGGCCGCCCAGCGCGGCGTCACGCCGCCATGGCAAAAGACCGTCCCGTCGATCATCGCGACGGCGTCATTGCCGCGTAGCCACTTCCCGTCGTCACCCGCGGGTGAGAAGGCGGCGGCGCGGGCGGCCTCGCCGCCGTAGCCGAGGGTGTCCTCCGCGTTCACGTAGCGGAGGTCGCCCTGCATGTTCATCACCTCGTGGTTCCCGAGGAGAGGCACCACCTGTCCCTCGGCGGCGGCGGCCTCGGCCTGCAAGCGGCGGAGGGTGGCGATGACGCCCTTGCTGTCGGGGCCGCGGTCGGTGATGTCCCCCGTCTGCACCAGTGTGGCGGCGCCGCCGCTCCACGCGCCGCTGGCATCCACGAGGCCGGCGAGCGAGAGCACGTGCAGGAGTGCCGCCGGGTCGCCATGCACGTCGCCCACCGCCACGATGCGAGGGGGCGGGGTATCGACAGTGGCGTCGGCGCCCTCGCTGGTGAACTTCTCGGCGGACGCCCGGTCGAGCGCGACCGGCTCGTCGGTCTCGCAGGCCAGCGTCAGGGGCAGGGACAGCATCCCGGGCGCGTATCCGATACTGTCGCCGCCATGGAAGACCGTTCCCAGCTTCGCGCCCTCGTCGACCAGGCCCGCAAGGGTGGCGCCCGCGCCTGCGAGGTGCTGCGCAGCCAGTCCGAGGAGAGAGTGATGACCGCGTGGCGCGGCCGTCCCCAGCGCAGCGAGGTGACGACGTACACCGTGCGGGCCTGGCTGGACGGCGGGCGTGGCGGCGTCGGGCGGGGCCCGAGTGGGGACAAGGCCGTGGGCGACGCCCTCCTGGCGGCGGCCGCTGCCGAGCCCTCGGCGGTGGCGGGCCCCGCCGACCGGATGCCGGCCGTGACCGGCCCGCTGGGCATCGACGATCGGCGTCACGCCGGCATCGCCGAGGCGGATCGAAACGAGGTGTTGCAGACGGCGGAGCGGGCGCTGGCGCGGGGCGACGTCGCGCTCCACCGCATCGAGTACCGCGAGCGTCGCGAGGTGCGAGCGTACCTGTCCACGCGCGAGGTCGAACTCGAGGCGGGCGCCACGAGCTACTCGCTGGAGGCCGAGGCCTCGCTGGCGGGGCGCACGCTTGGTCACCGGATCGCGTCGCGACACTTTTCCGACATCGCCTCCTTGCCCTTTGGGACCGACCTTCGCCGCCGGCTCGAGTCGCTGGTCCCGCCAGGGCCGGTACCCTCGCGAGCGCTTCCCGTGGTACTCGACCCGCGCGCCATGGCCGCGCTGGTGAGGGGCATCGCCCCGGCTTTTGCGGCGACGGCGATCGAGCGCAGTTTCCTCGCGGCGTTCCGGGGCAAGGCGCTGGCCTCGCCGGCCTTACATCTCACCGACGACGCCGGCCTCGCCAGTGGGCTCCGCACGTGCACCTTCGATGATCGCGGCGTGCCGCCGATCGCCGTTGCCCTGCTCAAAGAAGGAGTCGTCAACAGCCTGTACCACGACCCCGAGTCGGCGCGCGCCCGCGGCCTCCGTCCCACCGGTCACTGCGGTCCCGACGGTCTCGCCCCGGCGAACCTCGTCGTGCGCCCAGGTTCTCGCACCCGCAACGTCATCCTCACGGAGTTGAAGGACTACGTCGTCGTCGACGAGTTGCCGCCCGTTGACCTCGCGACCGGTCGTATCCAAGGAGTCGTGGACGCTCTCCTCGTCGCCGGGGGACAGCAGGTGGCCGGTTTCCGCGCGTTGATCGAGACGGAAGTCCACACGTTGCTGCACCAGGTGTCGGAGCTGGCGGCCGACCAGGAGCGCAGCGAGGAGGTCGACGCGCCCACCACCGTGTTCGAGGGGCTAGCCCTCCTGCAGGGCTGAAACGACAACGGCCCGGGATTGCTCCCGGGCCGCGTCGTGGCGCCAAGGCGCGAGGCGGCTAGCCGCGCTCGACCTTCTCGACGGCGATCTCGATCTTCTCGATGGCCATCGCGGAGCTGTCCGAGTTCATGTCGGGCACGTTCCACTTGCAGGGCCAGCCTTCGTAGAAGTTGTAGCGGGCGACTTCGGTGGTGCCGTCCTGGTCGAGGACGATGACCGAGCCGGAACGACGGTCGATCTTGCCGTCCTCGATGTTCTTGCGCCAGGTCCAGAGGTCGTCGGTGGCGGTGTAGCCGCGCTCGAGCACGATGTTGGCGTAGGTGGTGCGGCCGGGCTTCTTGCGGACCACGATGTCGTTGCCCTGCTTGAACTCGACGATCTCGGTCTCGCTGTCCATGCCGGACACGGACTTGAAGCCGCCGACGATGATCTTGTTGTCGGCGACGATTCCCTGGATCTCCAGGAGGAAGTTGTAGGTACCAAACAGTTCTTCGGTAGGCACGGTAGCACTCCATTCGGACGGGACGTTGACTCGAACGCGACCGCGACGTGCGAGACTGGGATGCCGTCAGGTGTGTTCCCCGGGGGGAGCGGGCTCCTGCCGACGCGGGGATCATTCACCACCTGCCCCGGCCCTGCAAGCGGTTTTCGGGTTTTTTTCTAGCCCTGCAGGCGACCGATGGCCCAGTCGACGAAGGTGAAGGGATCCCGGGCCTCTTCCGGGGTGCACCGCACCTCGATGCCATCGGAACCCTGCGCCCGGAAGCGCGCCGGCTCCCGGGTGCAGAGCTCGACCAGATGCTGCGGGTCGAGCGCGTGCCGCGGGCTGAGCACGAACAGCGCACGCACCTTGAGCATCGAGCACTTCGACACCCCGAGATCGCGACACGAGATGCGCAGCTCGGTGACCCGTCGCAAGTGCTGGGCCTCCAGCGGCGGGGGCCCGTGGCGCCGCTCGAGATCGGCGAACACCCCCGCCACGCGGGTGGCGGTGGGCGCGAGGGAGAGCTTCTGGTAGGCGTCGAGTCGGTCGGCGGTGTCGGGCACCCAGTCTTCCGGCAAGAACGCTGGGAGCGGCACCTCTACCTCGGTGTCGACCGGCGGCTGCATCGCATCGCCGCGGAGCCGGTGGACAGCCTCGTCGAGCAGCTGGACGTAGGCGTCGAAGCCGATGGCGGCGATGTGGCCGTGCTGCTTCTCGCCGAGGATCTCGCCGCCGCCGCGCATCTCGAGGTCGCGGCTGGCGAGGCCGAACCCCGAGCCGAGGGCGCTGGCCTCCATGAGCGCGTGGAGGCGTCCCAGCGCCTGCTTGCTCGCCACGCCGGTGCCGCCGACCAGCAGGATGCAGCGGGCGCCGACGTCGGCGCGGCCCACCCGCCCGCGGAGCTGGTAGAGCTGGGCGACGCCGAAGCTCTCGGCCCGGTTGATCAGCATGAGGTTGGCGTTCGGCAAGTCCACGCCGCTCTCGACGATCGCGGTGCAAAGGAGCACGTCGACCTCGCCTCCTGCGAAGCGCGCCATGGCCGACTCCAGTTTCTCGGCGCTCATCTGGCCGTGCGCCACGGTGATGCTGGCCTCCGGCACGATCTTGGCCAGCCATCGCGCCACGCCGCCGATGCTCTGCACTCGATTGTGGACGATGAAAGACTGCCCTCCGCGAGTCTTCTCGGCGAGGATCTCCTCGCGAATGCGGGTCGCGTCGAATCGGACCACCTCGGTGTGGATGGGCACGCGCCCCTCGGGGGGCGTGGTGATGAGCGACAGGCTGCGCAGGCCTCCGAGCGCCATGTGGAGCGTGCGCGGGATCGGGGTGGCCGAGAGGGCGAGGTAGTGGATGCCCGAGGCGAGGCGACGGCTTTCCTCCTTCTGCTTGGTGCCGAAGCGATGCTCCTCGTCCACCACGACCAGGCCTAGGCGGCGGAAGCGCACGCTGCGACCGAGTGCGGCGGTCGTGGCGACAAGAACGTCCACTTTTCCGGAAGATACGTCGCTGACGATAGTCCGGATTTTTGAACTATCCACGAGCCGCGACAATCCCTCGACTCGCGCGCCAAACGGCTCGAGGCGTGCCTTGAAACTGCGGAGATGCTGTGCCGCGAGCACGGTGGTGGGCACCAGCACCAGCGCCTGGTAGCCCTCGAGGAGCACGCGGAAGGCTGCCCGCATCGCCACCTCGGTCTTGCCGAAACCCACGTCGCCCACGACTAGCCGGTCCATCGGCGTGCCAGCGGCGAGGTCGCCGAGCACGGCCTCGATGGCCTCCTGCTGCTCGGGAGTTTCCATGTATGGAAAGGCCTCTTCGAACCTAGTGAACAAGGCGTCCAGACCGGTGAACGCCGGCGCCTGGACGAGCTTGCGTCCCGCGTGGATACGCAGGATCTCCGCCGCGAGCTTGAGCACGGCGTCGCGCACCTTGGCCCGGCGAAGTTCCCACGTGCCACCGCCCAGCTTGTCGAGCCGCGGCGCGGGCGCCTCGCCGGGCGAGCGGTAGGGGGCGAGCAGGTCGAGGCGGAAGACCGGGACGTAGAGGCGATCGCCGTCGCGGTACTCCACCACCACGAAGTCGCCTGCCGTCTCGCCCAGCGGCATGCGCGCGAGGCCGCGGTACAGGCCGATGCCGTGTCGCGCGTGGACCACCGGCTCGCCCCGGTTGACGGTGCCGAGGCCCACCGCCGCCGCGCGGCGAAATCGTGTCGCGACCGAGACGCTCTCGGTGCGTAGCCTCTCGCCGAAGATCTCGTCGGCGGTGACGAAGGCGATGTCGGGCGCGGTGAAGCCCTCGGGCAGGTCGCCCACCACCAGCGCCACGGTACGCGGCGACGGCGCGTCGCCGGGAACGAGGCCGTGTGGCTCCAGCAGCTGGCGGATGCGGTTGGCGCGCGTGGCGTCGTCGGCCACCAGCACCACGCTCGCACCGGTCGCGGCGCGCTTTCGCAGCGCGGTGACGACGGGCGCGAGGTCGCCCTGGCTGCCGACGCGCAGATCGGCGTTCGAGCGCGAGTCGAAGCCGAGGCCGCCCGCCCGGAGCGCGCGGCCGTCGATCGTCACCGGCGCGTACCGGTCGCCGGGACGGACCAGCGGCTTGTCTTCCTCGCGGAGGGCATCGAGCCGGCGCTCCACGTCGTCCCATGCCCGGGCGAGGGCCGCCTCGACCAGCGGCGGCTCGTGTACCAGCACGGGGAACGGCAACTCGGGGGGGCCACACTCGGCGAGGGCGGGCAGGTAATCCTCGCAGCTCGCGAACCAGGTGCCCTCGCGCAAGTCGGCGAGCACCTGGCGCCGGTCGCGTCCGACGACCCCGCGCTCGTTGGCCACGGCGTGAACGTAGGCGGCGGCGCGCTCCGCGCTGGCCGAGTCGAGCGGCGCCTCGCGCGCGGGGAGCAACCTCGCCGGGCCGCGCACCGCCTCGACCTCGTCGTCGAGGAAGAGCACCCGGGTGCTGCGGTCGTTGCCGATGCCCCAGGCTTCCACGCCACCTCCGCGCAGGGCCACCGTCCCCGGGCCGTCAACCTGGGGCGAGGCGAGGTAGCCTCGGGCCACCAGCCAGCGGACGAGGGCCTGGGGACCGAGGCGGTCGCCCAGGCGGATCTCCCGGCCGTCGAGCGGCGGCACCCGGGCGAGCAGGGCGCGCGCCTCCGCCACCACGACGGCGCCACTGGAGGCACGCGCGACGATTCGCGCCGCAGCGAGTTCGGGGTCGCGCACGTTGCCGTCCCACGGGCGCCCGTTGTCGGCGGGGTAGGCCAGCACGCGGCGGCCGGGAGAGAAGAAACGCAGCGCCCGGATCCAGCGGTCGAGCGCGGCGTGATCGGCCACCACCACCGTCACCGATCCCGTGGGGAATAGTCGCGACAGCGCGTGGGGCGCCGCCCCGGCCGACAGCCCGTCGAGCGGGCCCTGCCAGCCGGGTTCGAGCGAACAGAGGAAGGGCACGAGGTGGACGGTCTAGCCGACCGTCTCGTCGCTCCCCGTGAGCGGCAGCTGCGCGTAGGCCCCGGCGGCGGGGTCGGTGGTGCCGGCTTGCTCCACCGGGCGTGCCTCGGCGGGGGCTTGCTTCTTGCGGAAGAGGTCCAGGTAGATCTGCACCATGCACAGGTCGATGAGGATCAGCACCATGTGGTCGACGACGCCGGAGAGGCTGGCGTAGAGCAGGTTGGTGGACTGCGCGAGGAACACGATCAGGAGCTGGTAGGGAATCCACCACGCAAGGAACACCGCCATGGTGCGGAAGATCGTGCCCCGGCGACCCGAGGTGAGCCGCTGAGAGCGCGCGAGGGGGCTCTTTTCCTGCACGTCGAGGGTGGCGATGGCGTCGACGAAGGCGAACATGAGGCCGAACAGCACGCCGGGGACGATGACGATGTTGCCCGCGGCGATGATGGCGTAGGCCTTGAAGTGCGCGGCGAAGACGCGCTTGAAGCGGTTGAGACCGAAGTTGACGGCCTCGTAGAGCGACGCCGGCTTGCCCTTCTCTCGTTGCACCCACAGGTAGATCTGCGCCGGGGCCGCCCAGGAGCCCACGAAGCCCGACCACACCGTGAGGACCAGCACGCTGAAGAGCTGGGTGACCACCAGGAGTTGCTGCCCCTTCATGTCCACCGCGTCGGCGAAGGCGGTGGCGGCCATCGTGGCCACTGCGCTGCCGACGCCCCCGGCGACGACCGAGATGAAGAGCACGATGCCGAAGTTCTGGAAGAACACCTCGAAGGCGTTCTTCAGTACGGTGCGGACGCCGATCTGACTCATGGTCCCAGGGGCTAACTTGATAAGCCCCCGCCGTGCGGTCCGATCCCCTCGACCTTGACGACTCGATACCGGCAGCCGCCGAGCAAACGCCGCTGACGGCCCTCGACGAGGACACGATCCGGCTGGCGCTTGCTGGCGGGTCGGTGGTCGAGTGGTCGCGACTGAACTTCCGCTCGCACGACGAGGTCAACGGCTTCTTGAGGCTGTGGGGATGCGACCTCGTGGAGCAGGGCTGGGCGCGCGAGCGGCTGCGCTACCTGTACAACCAGGCCGTCGAGTACCTAGAGGAGCACGTCCAGCTTCACTTCGCCTCGGAGGTGCGCCGCCCGCGCGACGTGCGCGACGCCTTCCTGCGCGCGTCGATGCGCGACCGGTTCAGCCGCTACCGCATCCAGTACTGCGCGATCCTGAAGCTCGTTCACGTGATCAATCACCTCGAGATGCAGGAGCTGCGCTACCAGGTGGCGGTGCGAGAGCACGACCTGATCGAGCTCGCCAACGCGAAGGTGCTGGCGGCGGCGCGTCGCATGCGGGAAGAGGGCCACCCGGTGCTCGCCTTCTATGGCAACCGCAAGACCCGGCCCAGCGTGATCACCAAGCTCCTCGCGAAGCGAGAGAGCACGGCCGCCACCGTCTTCGACAAGCTGCGGTTCCGTGTCGTCACCGAGACCCGTCGCGACCTCGTGTCGACCATCGGGTGGCTGTTTCGGAACCTCCTGCCCTTCCCCGCGGTGATCCCCGGCGAGAGCCACAACAACCTGCTCACCGAGAACGAGCTCGCGGCGATCCAGGGTGTCGCTGCCGTCCCCGGCCTCGCGCCCGCGCCGGAAAACCCTCACACGAGCGGTTTCCGCGCCATCAACTTCGTGGCGGGACTTCCCGTGCGCGTTTACGATCTCCCACGGATCAACACGCCGAAGAACCGGGCTCTTCTCGGGGAGGTCGTCTCGGTGCTCACCGAGTTCCAGGTGGTCGACCGCGCCACCGACGTGGCGAACGAGACGGGCGAGAGCCGTCACGACCTCTACAAGCTCCGCCAGATGCAGCGCGTGTACGAGCGGCTGGGGAGGACGATGAAGGCGCCGGTCGACGGCGTGTAGGAGGGTGGTTAGCCGGCCGGCCCGTACCATCTCGGAGTTGATCATGGCTCGCACCCCGGCCCCCAGGAAGCGCAACAAGAGCAGCCGCCACCGTGCCAAGCTGAAGGCGAAGCACACCAAGCAGCGGATGCGCGCGAAGGGCTTGCTGCAGAAGCGCGGCGGCGGTCGCCGCCTCCGTCGCTAGCACAACGTGCCAGCCTCCCCCCGTCACGCGGGGGTGTTGCTCCACCCCTCGAGCCTGCCCGGCCCTGGCCCCATCGGCGAGCTAGGGGCCTACGCGCACGCGTTCCTGGAGTGGATGTCCCACGCCGGGCTCGACACCTGGCAGGTCTTGCCCCTGCACCCGGTCGGGCCCGGCGCGTCCCCGTACAGCTCTCCCTCCGCGTTCGCCGGCGACCCGCGCCTCGTCGCGGTGGAGGCGCTGGTGGCCGATGGCCTGGTCGACCCGGTCGCGATGCCATGGGGCCTCGACGTGGTCGACGTCGACGCGGTCGAGGCCTGGAAGTGGCCGCTGGTTCGCGCGGCGGCCGCGCGCATCGGGGACAGCGCCGAGGTGAAGGCATGGGCACAGTCGCAGGCCTGGCTCGAGTCCTGGGCGCTGTACGCGGCGGTGGCCGAGACCGAGGGCCACAACGAGTGGTGGACCTGGAAGGAGGCCAAGGCCTCGTCCCATCGCGAGGCGATCGCCGTGCACGTGGCGGTCCAGTACCTGTTCGAACGGCAGTGGACGGCGCTGCGCGATGCGGCGCGGGTGCGCGGCATCCGGATCGTCGGCGACGTGCCCATTTTCGTCACGCGGGATGCCTGCGACGTGTGGACGTCACCGCGGCTCTGGAGGCTCGACGCGAGCCACGCGCCCGACCCGGTCAGCGGCGTGCCCCCCGACTACTTCTCGCCCACCGGCCAGCGCTGGGGCTCTCCGATCTACGACTGGCAGGCTCACGCCGACTCGGGCTTTGCCTGGTGGCGCGCGCGGCTGCAGCGCGAACTGGCGCTCTGCGACGCGGTGCGCCTCGACCACTTCCGGGGTTTCGCCGCCTCGTGGGCGATCCCGGCGGCCGAGCCCGACGCGCGGAAGGGCGAGTGGGTGCCGGGGCCGGGACGCGCCCTCTTCGACGCGCTCGCCCAGGAACTCGGGAGCCTGCCGTTGTGGGCGGAAGACCTCGGCGAGATCACGCCCGACGTCGAATCGCTCCGCGACGAGCTGGGGCTTCCCGGCATGAAAGTCCTGCAGTTCGCCTTCGGCACCGACGCGGCGCACCCGTTTTTGCCCCACAACTTCGGTCACGACCGGTGGATCGCCTACACGGGCACCCACGACAACGACACCGCCGCCGGCTGGTACAAGTCGGCCGACGAGACCACTCGCCATCGCTTCCGCGTGTACACCGGTCGCGACGGGTCCGACCCCGCGTGGGCGCTGATGCGCGAGGCCTGGGCCAGCGTGGCCGGCACGGCGATCGCGCCGATGCAAGACGTGCTCAAGCTCGGCAGCGACGCGCGCATGAACACGCCCGGCGCGGCCAGCGGCAACTGGGGATGGCGCATGCGAGAGTTGCCGTGGCAGGTGTGTGCGCCGCTGAGGGAGATGGGGGAGGCGTTTGGTCGGGTCCAGGCCTAACCGAACTGCTTCGCCAGCTTCAACCCTTGCATCTGATAGTTGCTCCCGGTGGCTCCGTAGAGCACGTCGGGCAGCGCGCGGTTGCGGAGAAGCTCGATGCGGAACAGCGGCTGGCCGTGCTCGAGCAGGAAGGGCACGTCGTGGGTGCGAATCTCGAGCACGAGGCGGGCGCCCTTGCCGCTGGGATCGACGCCGAAGCCGGAGTCGATGAAGCCGGCGTAGTGGGTGCGAAGCTCGCCCTTGGTGGCGTCGAAAGGCACGAGTTCCGCGCAGAGCTCCGGGGGGATGCGCAAGCGCTCGCGGGTGGCGAAGATGTAGAACTGCTCGGGCTCGAGCACGAAACCCTCGCCGCTCTGGTCGGCGTGGACCGGCGTCCAGTATCGGAAGCGGTCGAGGTCGCGGCGGCGAAGGTCGATGGGCGGCCGGTAGCGCTGGGCGGCGTAGCCCACGATGCCGTTGACGTTCTCGTGCAGGTCGACCGACATCTCGATGCCGGGCGTGTCGGGGTCGGCCACCGGCGCCGGGCGGCCGTCCGACCAGTACACCGCCGGGCTCGCCGCCTGCAGGCGCTCGATCTCTTCGACGCCGAGCCGAGGACGCCCGCGCGCGAGGCGAAGCTGGCCCAGCGTGTCGCCGCGGCGCACGGCCACGTGGAAACTCTGGGGCGTGATCTCCAGGTAGAGCTTGCCGTGGTAGCCCGGGGGGACGGTGTCGAAACTATGACCTTCTTCGGTCAGTAATCGCACGAAGACATCGAGGCGTCCCGACGAGGACTTGGGGTTGGCCCGGCCCCAGACCTCCGGGGGGAGTTCCAGGACCTCCTCCACTTCCGCCAGGTACACGCCGCCCTCGCGGAAAACCACCGGGTTCTCCGCGTGCAGCTTCACCTCGTCGATGGCGAGTCGGCCGATCTTTGGCGCGATCCCGCCCGCGCCGGGCAAGAAAGAACACTGCAGCTGCCATGCCCGCGCGCCGAGTCGAAGGTCGATCGACGAGGGCTGCACCTGGTCGGCCCGCAGCGGGTAGAGCGCCCGGATCGCGCCCTGGGCCGCGAGATCGCGGAGATCCTGCGAGACGAGGATGCCGTTCGCCATGGCACCGGGGGCTAACTCGCGCGGCGGCGATACAAGCCCGCATGCGTCGCCACGCCCACGGGGGACCCTTGCTGCCGCTCTTGGTTGCCCTTGGCTGCAGCGGTGGCGGGGAGCTGGCGTCCGACACCGGGCCGTTCGGCGACAGCGGCGCGCTCGATACCTCCGGGGCCGGCAGCGCGGCGCCTGGGGTGTACCGCTTCGGCCCGCCGGCGGGCACGGCCGGCGCGTACGACAACGCCTGGAACGGCGACACGCTCTACGTGTCGAACCTGCACACGCCCTTCGTGACGATGCTCGACCGGGGGGGGCAGTGGACGGGCGCGCTCGACCTTCGCGACGCCGGGGCCACCTACGCCGCGATGCCGCGGCTCTACAAGGTTGGTGACGCCCTGTGGGTGAGCGACGCCGAGGCAGGCCGATTCTGGCGTTTTACCCTGGCCGACCACGCACCCCTCGCACCGGTGGCCACAGAGCTGCCGTTCACCGCCGCGCGTGTGGCCGGGGGGACCTTGTACGTGGCGCTGGAGGACGGCCGCGTACAAGCTTGGCAAGAGAGCGCTTGGATCGAGGTCTGGGCCTCGGGGCTAGCCATCGCCGCCTTCGACGTCGCCGAGGGGCAGCTGGGCTGGGTCGACACGGATCGCGGCTGGGTCGGGGTCAAGGGCATCGGCGCCGCGCCGGGCTGGCGTGCGGAGACCTCGGCCCGAAAGGTCGACGACGTGCGGCTGGTGGGTGGGCGGCTGCTGGTGGCCGACCGCCTGGGCGGGCGCGTCGATGCCTGGGGAGATGGCGCCGTGGTGGCGACGGCCACCCCGGGCTGGGACCCTTTCTCGCTCGAGCCCGACGACTCGGGGGTCGTGGTGGTCGTGCGGGAGGGGGCGGAGCGGCCTGCCTCCGGCGCCTACGAGGGGGCCCCGGCGCGGGTGGTGCGGCTCGACGCCGACCTCAAGGAGGTGTGGTCGCTCGACGTCGGCAAGACGGCGCATTTCCTCGCGCGGGGGACCGACGGCTGGTGGGTCACCAACGAAGACGAGCTCACGGTTTCGCTCATCGATCCGGCGGCGGGCGTGGAGTTGATGCGGTCTCCGGCGATCGGCTTGGTGCTCGACTCCGTCGCGGAAGACGCTTCGGGCCGCGTGTGGTCGGCCTCGCACCTGACCGACGAGCTGTTCTGGTTCGACCCGGGTGTTGAAGACGTGCGAACGCCGGCCACGTGTGGCTGGCCCTTCTTCGCGGTGATCGACGCGGCCGTGGCCTACGTGCCCTGCCAGGACGAGGGCGAGGTGCGCGGCTACGACCTCGACTCCCTCGACGAGGTGGCCCGGTACGACCTCGGCGGCACGCTCCACCCCGAGTGCCCCGAGGGGATCTGCACGAGCCACACCGAGTTTCCCGGTGGGGCGATCGTCGGCGGCTCGCTCCGTGTTGCCGACCCGCACGACATGGCGCTCGTCGACGCCGAGGGCAGCGAACTGGCCGTGTTCGGCGACCCCCTCCTGCCGCGTGGCGACGGCGGGCACTACCAGGTGATCGAGGTCGACGGCCAGGCGGTCGTCGCCGACCTCCGGGCGCGCCGCCTCGTCCACGTGGGCACCGGGGCCACGACGAGCTGGTCGGGGGGGCCTGCCGCGTTCCCCATCGTCGCGACGGGGGGCGGCTACTGGGTCGGACACGAACGATTCGACACCGCGCTCGCCCCGAGCGGCGCCCTCGCCGACACGGTGTCCGTGGTGGCCGGCAACGACCGGTGGATCGTGGGGGTGGCCACGGAGGAACTCGTGGTGTTCGACGCGGACACCCTGATTGAGGTCGGGCGCCTCCCCCTCGCGGAGCTGCGTGCCCCGCCCTACCGCCACCGCGGCGACGAGCCGGGACCGATGCGGTACCTCGTCACCACGGGCGGCGAACTCTTGGTGGCCAACACCTTCCGCGCCACGCTGGAACGCAGGTCGCTCCCGGACTTGGCGCCGGTGGGCACCGATGAGGTTCGGGCGCTCGGCACTTGGGCTGCGCTCGACGGGCTGCGCTGAGCGGCGGCGCGATAAACGCGCGGGATGCTCCTCGCCCTCGCCCTCCAAGCCGCCGCCGTCGAAGGGATGTGGGAACCGGCGCAGCTCCTGTCTCTCGCACAGCCGCTGCGGTCCGCTGGCTACCTCGACGATCCGGCGCGCCTCGCCGACCTGCGCGCCGCGCCGCTGGGCGCGGTCGTGTCGCTCGGCGGGTGCACGGCGAGCTTCGTCAGTGACCTCGGCCTCCTGGTCACCAACCATCACTGCGCCGTGGGGTACCTGCAGCGCGCCCAGCACGAGGGCGAAGACCTCGTCGAGACTGGCTTCTACGCGCCCACTCGACAGGACGAGCGGTCGGGAGGCAAGGGCGCGCGAGTGTTCGTGACCCAGTCCTTCGAGGACGTCACCGAGAAGGTGTCGGGGAAAATCCCCGCCAAGACCGACGACACCCAGCGCAAGGCGCTGATCGACGAGCGCACCAAGAAACTCGTTGCCCAGTGCGAGAGGCCGGGCGGCCTTCGTTGCCGGGTGGCGAGCTACTTCGAGGGGCTGCGCTACACGCTCGTGCGGCAGGTCGAGCTTCGCGACGTGCGCGTGGTGATGGCCCCTCCCGACGCCGTGGGAAACTACGGCGACGAGATCGACAACTGGCACTGGCCACGCCATTCCGGCGACTTCGCGTTCCTCCGGGCCTACATCGGTCGCGACGGTAAACCTGCAGACTACTCGCCGGACAACGTGCCCTACGCGCCGCCCCAGCGGCTTGTCGTCTCGCCCCGGGGTGTCCAGCCCGGCGAGTTCGTCATGGTTGCCGGCTACCCCGGTAGTACCGAGCGCTGGCGCACTGCCGGCGAGGTGTCTCGTGACGCCACCCTGCAGCTTCCCGCCTACATCGAGGACGGCACCTGGGCGATCGACATGCTCGAGTCGGTGGCTCGCGAGCTGCCGAGCGAGGCGGTGAAGGTGAACGTGCCCCGGTTTTCCTTGAGTAACGGGGTGTTCAACGCGCGCTGGACGCTCGAGGCCTTCAAGCGCACAAGTGTTGTTGGCGTCGCGACGGCTCGGGACGAGGCCCTGCGGCGCTGGATCGATGCCGACAGCGCGCGCGCCGCGGCCTACGGTCCAGCGCTAAAAGAGCTCGCGGCCCGCGTCAGCCAGCGTGACCCCGACTTCGAACGCGACCGGGTGATGGGCTGGGTGGGCCGGTCCGACCTGCTGGCCACGGCGCGGTCGCTCTACCGGTGGGCGAGGGAGCGCCAGAAGCCCGACGCCAAGCGGGAGGTTGGCTACCAGGCGCGCGACGAGGGCCGCTTCGTGGCGCGCCTCGCCGACATGCAGGCCGACCTCAGCCTCGAGGCCGAGCGTCGCTTGCTCGAGCACTTCCTGGCCCGCGCGATCGCCCTGCCTCCGGGGCGCGGTTCGGCCGAGCTGCTCGCCTGGGTCAACGCGAGCGGGGCCACCGGCGGTCCCGAGGAAATGGCCCGGGCTGCGGCCGCGCGGCTGTTCGCCGATCCTGCCCTGGCCACGGCCGAGGGCCGCCTCGCCTGGTTCAAGCAGGGGCCTGCGGCCTTCGAGGCGTCTCGCGACGGGTTCATCGGCCTGGCCGTCGCCCTCCGTCCTTACGACGATGCCCGCGAGCGCGAGTCGAAAGACGACTCAGGCGCCTACGCCCGGCTCCGACCCCGGTACGCCGAGGCGATGCGCGCTTTCGACGCGTCGCGGGTGTACGCGGATGCCAATGGCACCCTCAGGGTGACCTTCGGCACGGTCCAGGGCTACCGGCCTCGCGACGCCGTGACCTACGCCCCGCAGACCACGGTGCATGGAATTATCGAGAAGATGGGCCCCCATCCATTCGATCCTCCGGCGGCGCTGGTTGACGCCATCGAGCGGGGGCAGTGGGGAAGCTACGCCGACCCCGCCCTCGGCACGGTCCCGGTGGACTTCCTCTCCGACCTCGACATCACCGGCGGCAACTCGGGATCGCCCACCCTCGACGCCAAGGGACGACTCGTGGGCCTCGCGTTCGACGGCAACGTCGAGGGCATCGCCAGCGACTACGTCTTCGATGCCGCGATGGCGCGCACCATCCACGTGGACGTGCGCTACCTGCTCTGGTACCTCGACGCCGTCACCCAGGCCGACGGGCTATTGCGCGAGCTCGGTCTCGAACCCGCACTCTGAGAGAAAGGATGCCGACCTACCAGATCCGCCTTCACAACCCCGAGAAAGGACTCGACGTCACGATCCCGTGTCGAGACGACCAGCCCATCCTGGAGGCCGCCGAGATGCGAGGCCTCGCGCTGCCGTACTCGTGCCGCTCGGCGGCGTGCGGAACCTGCGCTGGGAAGCTGGAGCGCGGCAGCGTCCACATCGACGACCAGTCGATCCTCGGCGAGGGCGACATCGCCAATGGATTCACGCTCCTGTGCTCCGGTCATCCGCGCAGTGACTGCACGATCCTCACCCACCAGCAGGACGAGCTGGAGACCGTTTGACATGCCCGGCGGCTCTCGTTAGCCGCGCGGGCTCTACAGATTCGGAGAAGCCATGGCCGACCTCACCAAGAAGCCCCACGAGGACATCACGGACTACAAGGATCCGGCGCGCCTCAAGCGTTTCCTCACCGAGCGCGGCAAGATCCTGCCCCGCCGCATGACCGGCCTCAACGCGCTGCAGCAGCGCCAGGTGGCGCTGGCCATCAAGAGGGCGCGGCACCTGGGCCTGCTGCCTTACGTCAACCGCGAGTAGCGCCGCGCTGGAAGGGCGGCCGGTCCCGAGACTCGTAGGGGCCGGGCCGACAAGGCCCGGAGGCCGCCCGCCCCCGCCCCCGGCCTCAACGCGCTGCAGCAGCGCCAGGTGGCGCTGGCCATCAGGAGGGCGCGGCACCTGGGCCTGCTGCCTTGCGTCAACGGCGAGCCGTCAGCGCCGCTGCACGGGCTGCGCGTCGTTCGCCGCCCGCTCGGCCACTTCCCAGCGCATGGCCTTCCGCGCCGGCGCGGCTGGGTGAATCTGGTTCATCGCGAGCGCCTCGTACACGATACCGTCCCGCGCGGTGTAGACCACGTTGCGCGCGGCGCGGAGGTCCACCGTGGGGTCGCCGTCCACGACGAAGAAATCGGCGGTCTTCCCGGCACGTAGGGAGCCGATGTCCTGGTCGAGGCCGAGATGCTTCGCCCCGCCCATGGTGCCGGCGTACAAGGCCTCGAGCGGCGTCATCGCCCCCGGGCCCCCGAGCGCCTCGAGTTCCCAGTGGGGGCCGAGCCCCTGGAGCTGCCCGTGCGCGCCGAGCGCCACGTTGGCCCCCATGCGCGCCAGTACGGCGGCATCGGCGGCGACCTTGCGGTGGTGAAACTCCTTCTCGTCGCTGATGTAGAGCGGCAGCCGGTAGGCACGCGAGCGCGTGACGGCCGGCGGCAGGTAGCGGGCGAGCCGCGAGTCTTCCCAGGTGCGCTCCGACTGGTAGAAACTGTGCTCGCCGGAGGGTCCGCCATAGGCCACCAGCAGCGTCGGCACGTAGGTGGTGGCCGAGCGCGCCCACACTTCCTTCACGTCGGCGTACACCGGGGCGAGCGGGAAGGCGTGCTCGATGCTCGAGTGCCCGTCGAGGATCATGCCGAGGTTGCTCCAGGGATCGCCGCCACCCTCGGGTACGTCGAGCAAGCCGAGCTTGCGGCAGGCTTCCACGACCCACTGGCGCTGGCTGCGCTTCGGCTGCTGGTAGGACTTCACGCCCCAGGCGCCGTAGCCAAGCAGGCGCAGCACGTGGCGCTCGGCATCCTCGTAGCTCCCGATCTTGGCCCCCTGGCTGTCGTCGGCCCCGTAGAGGATGAAGCCGGTGGAGAGCACGCGGGGGCCGATCATGCGACCGGTGTCGACGAGCTCGGCCTGCCCGAAGACCAGGTCGGTGGAGGCCGACGGGTCGAAGACGGTGGTGACGCCGTAGGCGAGGTTGGCGAGGTGACGCCACTCCTGCTCGGGGAACACGTCGCCGCTCGCGTAGTGCAGGTGGGCGTGCACGTCGATGAGGCCGGGAAGGATGGTCTTGCCGCCGAGGTCGATCACGGTGGCGCCGGCGGGCGGCGAGACGTTCGCGCCCACGGCGACGATCTCGCGGTCGTGCACCACCATGGTTCCCCGGGTGATGACGCCCTCGTCCTCCATGGTGACGATGCGGGCGTTGGTGAAGGCGATCGTCCCCCGGCCCCCCGTGCGAGCCGTCCTCACACTCAGAGTGTGCTCGGTCGCGACCGGAAGCTCCTCGGCGTCGCGCTGGAGCAGGCCCGAGATGGGCGCGGCATAGAGGCGATCCGCGTGGCTCCACGTGAGATCCTCGCCGGCGAAGTCGATCCAGTCGCCGGCCACGTCGGTGAGCTTGCGGCTGGGCAGGTCGGCCGCCTTGACCTCGGCGTTGCCGAGGGCTGGCATCGGCGCGATCCACGCCTGGTGCTCGTGCTTGTAGGCCAGCCAGCGCCCGTCGGGCGACAGTCGAACCTCCTGCGCGGCGTCGAAGCGCACGTGCGAACGGACGTCGCGACCCGAGAGATCGCATGACTTCAGGACCGTCTCCTCGTGGGCCCGGGGCTCGGGGTGCTCGTCCTCGATCCAGTAGAGTCGGTGGCCGTCGGCGCTCCACTGCAGCCGGGGCCCTCGGTTGTTGCTGCCGCGGTTCGGGATGCTGCGGAGCCGCCGCCCGTCGCCTCCTGCGGCAGGAGCGATCAATAGGTCGAAGGCAGGCTCTGCGCCGAGGTCTTCCCCGGCCATCGCCGCGCCGGTGCCGCGGAGGAAGGCCAGCGACTTCCCGTCGGGCGAGTACACCGGCGAGGCGTAGTGGCCCGGTAGCTGGGTGACCTGCCGCGCGGCCCCGATGGGACCGGCCCACACCTGGCCCCCGGCCACGTCGTCCCAGGTCGCGTAGGTGAGCGATTTCTGGTCGCGACTGAGCGCCGGGTAGTAGGCGGACTGCGCCTCGGGGCTCACCGCGCGCGTTCGCTCGCCCAGGGCCCAGATGCGCCCGAGCGCGGCAGCGTACACCGTGCCGTCGGCGGCGCGCTGGGGCCAGCGGATCACCTTGGCAGCCAGCTCGCCGCGCTCGAGGTGCCGGTCGCGGCGCGCGGCGTCGGTGATGCGAGTGTCGACCCGCGCGGTGAAGGGGATCTCCTTCCGCTGTAGTGTCGCGACGTCGAGGCGCCAGAGGCGCCCCTTCGCCCAGTAGACGATCTCCCTCCCGTCGGGCGTCCAGTCCATGCGCGGGTAGGCCCCGCGGAGCTCGAAACCCTCCATCTGGTCGTGGTCGAGGTCGGCGACGAGGCGCCGCATGGAGCGGGTGGCCACGTCCATCAGCATCAGCACCGTCTGCGCGCGATCCCGGGTGACGAGCGCGAGGCTTCGGCCGTCGGGCGAGGGCGTGGGACGGACCGCGCCGCCGGTGAGCGAGGTGACGGTGGTCGTTTCCCCGAGCTCGCGGTCGTAGCGCGCGACTTGCCAGAGCCCCTCGTGGATGTTGTCGTCGTAGTTGAAGCGCCCGGCGCGGGTACTGAACCAGATGCTCCTCCCGTCGGCCGAGAACGCGGCCTCGCCTGCGTGCGGGTGCGCCTCGAAGCTCGTGAGCTTCACCCCGGCGCCGCCCGCCTCGTGGAGCAGCCACAGCTCCTGGACGCCGATGCTCCGCGTGTCGGTCATCCGCTTGCGCCCGAGCAACCAGCCCGGCTCCGGCGCCGGCACCGGGTCGGTCCAGCGGTGCTCCTCCTCCTCGGTGAGCACGCGGGCGTCGGTGCCGTCGCGCGCCATCGACCAGAGGTTCTCGTTGCCGCTGCGGTCGGAGTTGAACAAGAGGCGTGCGCCATCGCGGCTGTAGGTAGCGTCGCTGTCCCAGGCCAGTCCCTCGGTGAGGCGCTTGGCCGCGCCGCCGGCCAGCGGGATCTCGTAGATGTCGCCGAGCAGGCTGGTGACCAGCTTGTCGCCGGTCGGCGCCACGTCGACGGAGAGCCAGGTGCCCTCGGTGACGGTGAAGGACACGTCGCGACCAGGACCGTGCGGCGCGGCGATGTCCCAGGGCGGGGGCTCGGGGTCTTCGGCGAGGGCGAGGGCGACGAGGGGCAGCATGGCGGGCCCACCTAGCGCGCCCGGGCTAGTCGCCGCACCGATGTGGCGCTTCCATCCCAGGCTGGTACCTACGCTCGCCACTGTGGTCGCGCTGGCGGTGTTCGGCTCGCTGTGCGCGTGGCAGCTGCGGCGAATGGGCGAGGCGCGCCTCGCGCGAGCCGAGGCCGCTGATCGGCTCGCGGCCGAGCCCTTCGACGCCACTGCACCCCCGGCGGATCCCGGCGGGCGCCGGGCAACCGTGAGCGGCGTGCCCGACTGGACCGCCGTGTCGCGACAGGCGGCGGTGTCGCCCGCCTACGAGCAGGGCTACCGCATGGTGGTCCCAGTGGCCGGCGTACGCGTCGACGTGGGTTTCGTGCCGGAAGCCCTGTGGGACGCCGTGCTCGCGGCGGAGCGGGGGGTGCCAGGAGCCCGTGCCTACCGCGGCCTTGCCCGAGCCGACGCGGAGGGATGGTTGCTCGTCGACGGCGACGGTTACGCGCGCGGCCGATCGCCGGCCGACCGCGAGCCTCCCGTGGCCGGGTGGGAGATCGTCACCCACGAGCGCCCCCACGGGGAGTACGCCACCACCTGGGCGGCTTGCGCGCTCATGGTGCTCGGGTTCTGGGCCAGCGCGTCGTTCACGCGGTCGGCCCCGGCCTGAGCGTCCCGTCGTCTTGCCGGGCCGGGGGGGTGAGGCTATGCGCGCGCCCCTCCGGAGGCCAAGGTGGCCGGCAGTGGCGCCCCCGAGCACGTCCGACACCGCCTCGGCGCGGGCTTCGTGGCGCTCGCCGCCGTGACCTACGCCCTGCTGGTGTTCGGCAGCACCGTGCGCGTGCATGGCGCCGGCCTCGCCTGCCCCGACTGGCCGCTGTGTTTCGGCGAGCTGCTGCCGCGCTTCGACTTCCGCATCCTCCTGGAGTGGGGGCACCGGGTGCTCGCCGGCGGCGTCTCGCTTGGCTTCACCGGCCTCTCCGCCTACATCGCCTCGCATCGCGAGCTGCGGCACGAGCTGGGCGCGCACCTGCTGGTCCTCGCGGGCATTCTCTGCGCCCAGATCGTCTTCGGCGGCCTTACCGTCCTCAAGCTGCTCGCGTACTGGTCGGTCACGACGCACCTCCTCCTCGGCAACGCCTTCATGGTGGGGCTCGTCGGCCTGGCGATTCGCCTGCGAGGCACCGGCGGCGGCGCGCCTCCGCGCGGGCCAGTGGCCGCGCTCGCGGTACTGGTGACGGTGCAGATGGCGCTCGGCGGGCTGGTGTCGAGTAACTACGCCGGCCTCGCCTGCACCGAGTGGCCCACCTGCAACGGCGGCGTGTGGTTCCCCACCTTCACCGGCATCGTGGGGCTGCAACTCGCGCATCGCCTCGGCGCCTACGCGGTGCTGGTCGCGGCGGGGATCGTCGCGTGGCGCGCGCGCGGGCTCGGCACCTGGGTGCTGGCGCTCGTGCTGGGACAGGTGGCCGTGGGCATCAGCAACGTTCTCCTGGCCATGCCGGCCGAGCTGGCGGTGCTGCACGCCGCGCTGGCCCACGGCATCGTCGCCCTCACCTCGATCCTCGCCTGGCGAGCGGTGGCGAAGTGAAGGCCGTTGCTACCCCGCGGTCAGTCGCGACGCAGCTTCGTCTCTGGTGGGACATGACCCGCCCCCGGGTGCTGCTCCTGGTGCTGTTCACGGGCCTCCCGGTCTTTGGCCTCGTGCGGGCCGAGGGTCACACCCTAGGCCGCATGGCCTGGGTGATCCTCGGGACGGCCCTCGCGGGCGCGGCCTCGTCGACGCTCAACGCCTACCTCGAGCGCGACACCGACGCGCGCATGGCGCGCACGCAGCGGCGGCCCTTGCCGGCCGCGGCGGTGCAGCCGGGGCACGCCCTCGCCATCGGCCTCGGGCTCACCGTGCTCTCCACCCTGCTCCTGTGGTGGGTCGGCGGCGCCTTCGCGGCGGGCGTGGGCCTCGCCACCATCCTCTTCTACGTGCTGGTGTACACCATCTGGCTCAAGCCGCGCACGCCTCAGAACATCGTGATCGGGGGCGCGGCGGGGTCGACGGCGCCGCTCATCGCCGAGGCGGCGCTCAGCGGCCAGCTCACGTGGGCGAGCTGGGTACTTTTCCTCATCGTCTTCCTCTGGACGCCGCCCCACTTCTGGGCCCTCGCCATCTACCGGAAGGAGGAGTACGCGGCGGCGGGGTTTCCGATGATGCCGAGCGTGGTCGGCAACGCCTCCACCCGGCGGCAGTCGCTGGTCTACGCGATCCTCCTCCTGCTCACCACCCTCACGCCGGTTCCCCTCGGCATGCTGTCCATGTTTTACGGCGCCGTCGCGCTCCTCGCGGGGGGCTGGTTCGCCTGGCGGGTGTACGTGTCGATGCGCGCCGACGATCCTCAGGTGGACTACGCGGTGTTCCGCGACTCGATCCGCTACCTTTTCCTTCTCTTCGGCGCGATGTTGCTCGATCTCGCCGTTGCTGCCGCTCTCCACGGGTGATGCCGCGCACCTTGATCTGCGGTCGAAGGTGGAGTAGAGCCATCGGCCACTCGCCCCGCCCTTCCGGCTCGCTCATCGAGTGCGCCAACGGCGGCCCCCCTCCATCGGAGCGTCCTACCGTGAAGCTCGGAACCTTCGGAACGGCCAGATGCCGTGTCCTCTCCGTGGCCACCCTGCTGGCAATGGCCGCGTTTTCCGCCGGGTGCGACCCGGCCCAGGCCCGCGTGCACACCGGCGACACCCTCTTCTCCAACAACTGCGCCCCTTGCCACGGCGCCCAGGGCGAGGGGCTCGCCGTGGCCAAGGCGCCCGCCATCGGCGGCCTGCCCGAGTGGTACGTGAAGCATCAGGTCGAGGGCTTCCGCCAGGGCCTGCGTGGCACGCACTTCGACGACATCCAGGGCATGCGCATGCGCCCGATGGCGCTCACGCTCGTCAACGACGAGGAAGTGGCGAAGGTGAGCGCCTACGTGGCGAAGCTGCCCCCGGCCAACCCGGCCACCGAGCTCCAGGGCGGCAACGCCGAGGCCGGCGCCGGCTACTACGGCACCTGCGCCGCCTGTCACGGGACCGATGGCATGGGCAACGAGGCCCTGGGCGCGCCCCCTCTGGTGGGCGCCTCCGACTGGTATCTCCGCGATCAGCTTGAGAAGTTCCAATCGGGCGTGCGCGGCGCGCACCCCAAGGACGCCCGCGGCGCGCAGATGGCGCCGATGGCCAAGACCCTGCCCGACGGGCAGGCCATCAAGGACGTGCTCGCGCATGTCGCCACCCTCGGCAAGAGATAGGAGGGGCAATGTCCGCTGAACATTTCGAAGATGGCGACGTGGCCGCCCGCTTCTGGACGAAGTGGCTCCTCATCGGCGTGGTGGCGTTCTCGGGCGCCGCATTCACCATCCTCCTCATCACGGGGAACTAGGCGATGCTGCACCTCACCCAGTGGCTGGTGGTGCCGGCCTCCACCTTCGCCGACGATATCGACTTCGTGTTCGGGCTCATCTTCTGGATGGTGGGCTTCTGGTACGTGCTGTCGAACGTCGCGTTCTTCTACTTGCTCTTCAAGTACCGGGCGCAACCCGGGAAGAAGGCGCTGTACGTCACCGGCACCGAGCACGACCTGCTGAAGTGGGTGGAGTGGCCTCACTACGCCATCATCGTGTGCGACATCGTCATCATCGCGGCCGCCGTGAAGGTCTGGTACGAGGTGAAGCAGGACCTGCCGCCCGCCGATGCCGAAGTCACCGTCGTGGCCCAGCAGTGGGCGTGGAGCTTCGTCCACCCCGGCGCCGACAACAAGATCGGCACCAGCGACGACATCAAGACGGTCGACGAGTTGCACCTCGAGGTCGACAAGCTGGTGCACTGGCGCCTCCAGGCTCGCGACGTGTTGCACAGCTTCTCAGTGCCCGCCTTCCGCATCAAGCAGGACGCGATCCCCGGTCGCGACATCATGGGCTGGTTCGAGCCCAACCGCGTGGGCACTTACGACATCCAGTGCGCTGAGATCTGCGGCATCGGCCACGGCATCATGGGCGCGCGGGTCATCGTCCACACCCCCGAGGAGTACGCGGCCTGGGTCGCGAGCTCCTCCCAGCACTAGTCCTCCGAGGAACCAAGCATGTCGCACCCTGAGCACGCGCACGCTGACCATGGTCACGCGGCGCACGGCGACCACCACCACGAGATGAGCTTCTCGGAAAAGTACCTTTTCCCGACCGACCACAAGTACATCGCGAAGCAGTACATGCTGACCGGCATGATCATGGCGGTGGCGGCGGGCTTCTTCGCCTACGCCTTCCGCATGCAGCTCGCCTTCCCCGGCATGAGCGTGCCCTTCTTCGGCGTGGTGTCGCCCACCGAGTACAACTCGCTGGTCACCCAGCACGGCAGCATCATGGTGTTCTGGGTGGCGATGCCGGTGCTCATCGCGGCCTTCGGCAACTTCCTCATCCCGCTGATGATCGGCGCCGACGACATGGTCTTCCCGAGGTTGAACCGGCTGAGCTACCAGCTCTTCCTGCTGAGCGCCATCCTGGTGGTGGTCGGCTGGTTCGTCCCGGGCGGCGGCTTCGGCGGCGCCTGGACCAGCTACCCCCCGCTCTCCGCCAAGGCCGAGTACAGCCTAACCCCGGCCGGCTCCTCCATCTGGCTCGCGGCGGTGGCCGTCGAGTTTGCGGCCTTCCTCCTCGGTGGTATCAACTTCGTCGTCACCGCGATGAACGCCCGCGCCCCGGGCATGAAGTGGCACGACGTGCCCATCGTGGTGTGGTTCATCTGCATCGCCAGCATCTTGTTCATGGCCTCGGTGGGCCCGCTCATCGCCGGCGCGATCATGCTGCTTTTCGACCAGCAGCTCGGCACGCACTTCTTCGATCCGGTGGCCGGCGGCGACCCCATCCTCTGGCAGCACCTGTTCTGGTTCTTCGGGCACCCCGAGGTGTACGTGGTGCTCCTGCCGGCCATCGGCATCTGCGCCGAGATCATCCCGGTGTTCGCGCGCAAGAAGCTCTTTGGCTACCGGGCGATCCTCTACACGGGCATCGCCACCGGCGTGCTCTCCTTCTTCGTGTGGGCGCACCACCAGTTCGTGGCCGGCATCGACCCGCGCATGGCCAACGTGTTCACCATCACCACGGTGCTCATCTCCATCCCCATCGCGGAGATGGTGTTTCTCTACATCGCCACCCTGTACGGCGGATCGATCAAGTTCAGCGTGCCGATGCTGTGGGCGCTCAGCTTCATCTTCTGCTTCCTCATCGGCGGCGTGACCGGCATCTTCCTCGGCGCCAGCGGCGCCGACATCTACCTCCACGACACCTACTTCGTGGTGGCGCACTTCCACTACACCTTCTACCCCATCGCGATCATCGGCACCTTCGCCGGGGTGACGCACTGGTTCCCGAAGCTGTTCGGCCGCTACATGGACGAGAAGCTCGGCCAGATCCACTTCTGGGGCACGGTGCTGAGCTTCAATCTCATCTTCATCCCGCTCTTCTTCACTGGGCTGGCGGGCGACCACCGTCGCATCTACAACTACAACAACTTCGCCGAGCTCGGCACCCCCGACCTGCAGTGGCTGCGGATCCTCGCCACCGTGGCGCTGGTCATCATGCTGATCTTCCAGGTGCTGTTCGTCTACAACTTCATCAACAGCATCTTCAAGGGCAAGCTGGCTCCGACCAACCCCTGGAAGGCCACCACGCTGGAGTGGACCACCCCCAGCGCCCAGCCCGGCCACGGCAACTGGACGCCGGAGACGATGCCCTCGGTCTACCGCGGCCCCTACGAGTACAGCGCTCCGGGTCGCGACGACGACTTCCACCCCCAGAACGTTCCCTAGGGAGACGCCCACCATGGCCTTCCGTCCGATTGCCACCACCCGCAGCGCCACGGGGATGCCCACCGGGCGCCTCGCGATCTGGTGGCTGATCGTCTCCGAGATCGTGATCTTCGGGGGCGTCCTCGCCTCCTACATCATGCACCGCATCGGCCACCCCGAGTGGGCCTACCAGGCCGAGCACACCAACCTCGTGGCGGGCTCGGTCAACACCATCGTGCTGCTCACCTCGAGCCTGCTCGCCGTGCTCGCGCACAACGCGGCCGAGATGGGCGACGGCAAGAAGGCCGCCAAGCTCTTCGTGGGCACCATCCTCGGTGGCCTGGTGTTCCTCGTGATCAAGTCCTTCGAGTGGGGCAACGAGATCGCCCACGGCTACACGATCACGTCGAGCGGCTTCTGGGCTTTCTACTACACCGCCGCCGGCATCCACGGCACCCACGTGCTGGTGGGCATGATCGTCATGGGCTTCGTGGCCTACGACGCCTGGCACGGCAGGGAACTCCAGCGCATCGAGTTCGCCGGGATTTACTGGCACTTCGTCGACGTGGTCTGGATTTTCCTCTTCCCTCTCCTCTACATCGCGAGCTGATCATGTCTGGCGACGCTCACCACGACCACGCTCACGCCGAACACCACGACCACAGCAAGTTCTACATCAAGGTCTGGGCAGCGCTGTTCGTGCTGTTCTTGATCAGCGTGTTCGGCACGTTAACGCCGTGGTTTTTCGTCACGATCATCGTGGGCTTCGGGATCGCGCTGGTGAAGGCCTACCTCGTCGTGAGGTACTTCATGCACGTGGACATCGAGAAGCCGGTGGTTCACTACGCGCTCATCGCGGGCCTGGCCCTGATGGTGCTCTTCTTCGCGGCGGTGTCGCCCGACGTGCTCAACCACGAGGGCAGCCGCTGGGTGAACGTGGCCGCCCGCGCCGAGATGGAGCGCCGCGAGGCGGCCCACGCCGCCGGTGAGGGTGGGCACCACGAGGCCGCGCCCGCCGCGGGGCACGAGGCGCCGGCCGCCGAGGCTGGTCACTAGCGTGACCGACGCGCCCCCGGAACGCGACTTCCGGCTGGTGCACCCGGCGCCGCGCGCGCGACGGCCGGTGGTGCCGAGCGAGGTGATCGCGATGCTGGTTTTCGTGTTCACCGAGGTGATGTTCTTCGGGGGCCTGGTCAGCGCGCACACCATCACGCGCTCCAACTGGCCGATGTGGCCGCCGCCGGGCCAGCCACGGCTGCCCATCGAGGCCACCGCGGTAAACACCGCGGTCCTGCTCGCCAGCGCCGGACTCCTGTGGCTGGCGGGCCGCCGTCACGTCGAGGGGCGGGCGCGGGCGCCGTTGCTGGGCGCGATGGCCGCCGGGGGGTTCTTCGTGGTGGCCCAGGGCTACGAGTGGGTGGGCCTCGTGCGCGAGGGGCTCACGATGCAGTCGAGCACCCACGGCGCCTTCTTCTACCTGATCGTCGGCACGCACGCCTTGCACGTGCTGGCCGGGCTCGGGGTCCTGGTCGCGCTCCGCGCGCGCCTCGCCGCCGGGCGACTCAGCGTCGACGAGTTCACCGCGGGTCGCATCTTCTGGTACTTCGTGGTGGTGCTCTGGCCGGTGTTGTACTGGCGGGTGTACCTGTGAGCCTCGCCTGGCTCGCGCCCGCCTGGGCCTGCGCCGTGTGCGGTGCCGGGCAGGGCAACGATCAAGGCGCCTACCTCGAGATGTCGATCGTCCTGAGTCTCATGCCCCTCGTCCTCATCGGCGGCGTGGCCTGGTGGGTGCGCGGCCAGGTGCGTGCGGCGCGCGCCGCGGCGGGCTAGACAGCGCGGCCCCCGGAGAGGTCCTCACATGTCCTCGCGCTCGCTCGTCGCGCTCGTTGCCCTGCTGGCTGGTTGTGCTCGCACCTGGCCGATGGATCCCCCCGAGATCCAGGCGCGCTTTGCCTCGCGGCACGTCGGGCAGTGCAACGCCTGGGTAGCGAGCCAGCGTACCGGCTACCGGTACTGCTCCTCGCCGGCCTTCCTTCCCGACGCCACCCTCGGCGCCTACGAGAAGGCCAGCTCCACCGGCCGCTCGTGGAGCAAGGCCGATGGTCCCACCGACGCCGACTCGCTCAAGGCCCATGGGGAAGGCGTCTACACCAACGCCTGCGCTTCCTGCCACCAGGCCAACGGCGAGGGCCTCGCCGGGGTTTTCCCCCCGCTCAAGGGCGCGGGCTCGTTCTACGGCAGCGCCGCGAACCACGCCAAGATCATTCGCGATGGCCTCTCCGGCGAGATCGAGGTCAATGGCGTGAAGTACAGCGGCGCTATGCCCCCCAAGGGCGGCGCACCGCTCACCGACTACGACATCGCCGCCGTGGCCACCTACGAGCGCCTGAGCTGGGGCAACAACGACGGGCCGGTGACGCCTGACGACGTCAAGGGCGCGCAGTAGTCCCGCCGTAGCGGCTCACTCCACCGCGTGTACCGCGCACACCCAGGCGCCGTCGTCGCGGAAGGCGATGTCGGTCACGCCCACGTACGCGCCCACGTGCGAAGTGGCCACGTTCGACACGGTGATCTCGTAGACGTTGATGTAGGGGTCGCCTCCGCCTGAGCCAAAGGCCGAGGCGAGGCTGGAGCCCGTCCCCGGCGCCGGCCAGAGCGGGGCGCCGACGTCGAGATCGACCTGCCGCGTGCTGGCGGCGTCGTCCCAGCTCGCGCCGCCGTCGGTGCTGCGGACGATGACGGCGCCGTCGTCGTCTCGTCCCGACATGAAGAGCACGTCGGCGTCGTCGGGGTGGATCGCGGCCCGGCTGGGGACGAAGCTGTCGGTCACCACGCTCGCGGAGATGTCGTCCCAGGTCTGCCCGCCGGTCTTGCTGAGGTAGCCGCCGGTGGCGGTGACGACGAAGATCGTGTCGAGGCCGGAGGCGCACGCGACGCCACCCACGAGACCCTCGGCGGGCGCCGGGCCGGTGAGCACCCAGTTGGCGCCGCCGTCCTCGCTGGTCACCACGCCGCGCGCCTGCACGCCGCGCAGGCGCCCCGCCACCGCCGGGTCGGCCACCACCTCGGAGAGCCAGGTGCCGCCGCTGTCGAAGGCGGTCCAGCTCATGCCGTCGTCCTTGGAGTAGCCGCCCTGCGAGGACAGGCGGTCGAAGGCGTAGACGGTGTTCCCGGCGGCCACGAGATCCCAGTCGCCGCCCACGGGCAGGCCGCTGCCGTTGAAGTCCCAGTTGCAGCCGCTGTCGTCCGACACCATCACCTGTGGACCGAACATGCCGATCCACGACACGCCGTCGCCGAGCGGGCCGGCCACGCTGCTCATCTTCGTCTCGGCGTCGGGCGCCTCGTCGGGAAAGTGGGGCGTGGTGCTGATGTCGTCCCAGATCACCACGCCGCCGGTGCCGTGGATGCGATCGCAGACGAGGCCGCTGGTGTCGATGGGACCGGCCTTGTCGGTGCCCTCGTTGTCGGGGCAGCCGAGCAGGAATGCGAGGATCATGGAATCACCGGGGGCGACGGGGGAAGTGGGGCAGGGCGGCGGGCGTGCTCAGAATCCGCTCGCCGGTGGGCACGCCGGCGACCTATCGCGGGTGAAGCGGGCGACGACCTCGACGTGGGCGGTGTGCGGGAAGAGGTCGACGGCGGTCCAGCCGTCCCGCCGCCACCCCGAGGCCTCGAGCGCGGCGCCGTCGCGGGCGAGGGAGCTGGGGCGGCAGGCGACGTAGACGAGAGTGTCGGCGTCGAGGTGCAAAAGGGGTCGTAGCGCGGCGGGGTGCAGCCCCCCCCGGGGGGGATCGACCAGCACCTTCACGGGACGGCCCGCCTCGGCGAGCACGCCCGCCAGCAGCTCTTCCACCTTGCCGGCGCGGTACTCTGCCGCGACGCCTAGCGAGGATGCGTTACGATTTGCCTCCGCGACCGCCTCGGCGTTGAGCTCCACCCCGATCACGCGGTCGAAACGCCCGGCGAGCGCGAGGCCGAGGGCGCCGACCCCGGCGTAGAGGTCGAGCAGCGTGCCCCCGGTTCCCAGCGCCGAGGCGATGGTGTCGAGCAGCACCGCCGCGCCCTGGTCGTTCACCTGGAAGAACGCGGTGGGGCTGAGGACCATCGTCGCCCCGCCGAGAGCAGCCGCCAGCGTGTCGCGACCGTGCAAGACCTGTCGCAGATCGCCGACGGCCGCGTCGGTGGGACGGTCGGTGGTGTACCACAGCACCCCGGCGGCCCCCCAGCCGGCCGCGTGCACCCTGAGCCAGGCCTCGTGCTCGGCGGTGCCGGCCGCCGTGTAGACCAGCGCGAGGACGCCGTCGCGACCGGCGCGGAGCGCGAGGTGGCGCCAGAAGCCAGCGTGGGACCGCGGGTCGTAGGGAGGAAAGGGCGAGGCGTGGACGTCGCGACGCACGCGCCCGAGCACCTCGTTGATGCGCGGATCGGCGATGGCGCAGGCCGGCACGTCCACCACGCGATCGAAGCGCCCGGGCCCGTGGAAACCGAGGAAGTGACCAGCCTCGCCGGTGGCACCACTCGCCATCTCGGCGCGGCTCATGTACCGCTGCGGGCCGAAGCTCAGCTCGATCTTGTTGCGGTAGCCGTAGCCCTCGCCGCCGGTGCCCCGCATCGCGCCGCAGCCGCCGAGCAGGGCAACGAGCGCGCGCAACTTCTCCTCGCGTTGTCGCGACACGGGCAAGGACTGGTAGAGGCAGCCGCCGCAGGTGCCGAACAGCGCGCAGCGAGCGGGGATCGCGTCGACGTGGGGCCGCGCGACCGAGAGTAAGGCGCCGTGGGCCGCGCGCCCCCCCGCGAGCACGAGGCTGCCGGGGATCGCGCCGCGAACCGACCAGCGTCGCCCGCGCTCGTCGAGGCCGGTGGCCACGCCGTTGGCGTCGAGTCCATCGATGTTGACCGGCACCGGTGCGCGCACCGGGTGCTGCTATCGCAGATCGGCCAGCGCCTGCTTGATCAACTCTCCAGCCGCGAAGGTGAAGTTGGCCCTGCCCTGGCCATTGAGATGCACGTCGTCCTCGTAGTCGCCCCGGTGGAGCTCCGGCGCCGGCAGGATCCGCCCGCCCAGCCCCCGCAACCAGCCCTCGATCCGGGCCTGGTCGCCGCTGCGCGCCTGCCCGCTGCGCGGCGACACCGGCATGGGTAGGAACAACACGGGGATCCCAGCCGCGTGCGACTGGGTGACGAGACGCCCCAGGTAGTGCAGCGCCGCCTCCTCGGCGGCGGATCGCCCGCCGCCGGGCGGCTTGCCCTCCGGCGGATCGCGCGAGAGGCTGCGCGCGCCCGCCATCCACCACGCCCAGTTCCCGAAGTAGGCCCGGTAGCGATAGAAGTAGGAGGCCCGTCGCAGGTAGAACTCCGCCTGGCAGGCGAGCGTGGCGCAGCTCCAGCGGGCGATGTCGGGCACGTCGCTCCAGCGGGCCAGGTCCATGGCCTGGCTCTGCCAGGGCGATGGCGCCCGGTACAGGTCGCCCATCACGTAGAGGATCACGATGGCGTCGAGCTTCGCGGGATCCAGGAGGTTGCTCTGCGCGAGGTACCAGTCCAGCGGCCCGCTGCCGGTCGAGGAGAGGTTGTGGACCCGGCCCCCCTCGCCGAGCACCCCGCCGAGGAGCCGGGTATCGAGAGTCTGCTCGCCGAGGCAGGTGCCGTAGAGCGAGACGTCGACAGTGTCGGCCCGCATCTCCGCGGCGGCGGCTCGTGCGCGCGCCACCATCTCGCCGGGCGCGTGGTAGCCGATGCGAGCGTAGGCCTCCAGCGACAGCAGCGTCGCGACCGCGACCAGTGCAGCCACCCAGCCGGGGAGGGGACTAGAACTGAAAGAGTCTACAGGATTCCGCACAGTAGACCGAAAGAGTAAGGTTTAGCCTGTGTTCTCGCCGACGAACCCGCGCGACGGCGCCGCAGCGAGCGCACGATTCGACCGCAGTTTTCCGCAGGCGTGTGGGGAAGATGTGGGGTGCTCCGAGCGCGCCGATAGCCCGGCGACAGTGGCGGGTCTACTCGACGGTGCCTCGCTGTCGCGCGTGTCGCGCCCGCGGCCTTCGCCGCCGAAGGCCTGCTCATC
>VGRE01000015.1 GCA_016875435.1 Deltaproteobacteria bacterium
GGAGCAGCTCGGCGGGGTCGACGGCGTCGAACTCGTCCTTCACCTCGAGGAGGGTGTAGAGGGGGTGGTGCGCGGGGTTGTCGTCGCTCCAGCGGCGCATCGTGTCGAGGCAGTCGCGCAGCGTGGGGCAGGTGCTCGTCGCGTCGAGCGCGGGCACGTGGAACACGTCGAAGCCACCGTGGCCGTCGTACCAGACATCGAGCTCGAACTGGCGCACGCCTTGCGAACCTACCTGCGCGTCGAGCGGCGCGTGCTCGTAGTCCCACGCCTCGATTTCGAGGCTGGGGGTGCGCATGTGGTAGCTGTTGTGCGTGCCGACGGCCTGGAGGTGGTTGAACCGCAGGCTGTCGTCGAGCGGGTAGTCGAAGCGCTCGCCGCTGTCGGCGGGACCGGGCGCGCAGCCAAGCACCAGGGCGAGGATCACCGCGCGAGTGTAACGGGGGCGAGTGAGCCTCATCGTCGACTGCGATCCCGCGCTCGGCCTGCCGATGAGCGACGTCGACGACGCGCTGGCGCTCTGGGCGCTCCTCGCCCGCGGCATCGAGATCGAGGCCATCACCACCGTGTTCGGCAACAGCACGCTCCCCCGGGTACACGCGGTGGCCACCGACCTCGGCGCCCGCTGGTCGATCCGGGTCTTCCGGGGCGCGTCGCGACCGGGCGACGTCGATACGCCCGCCGTGGAGCGCCTCCTGGCCCACCGGGGCGACGTGCTCGCCATCGGCCCGCAGACCAACATCGCGGCGGCCCTGTCGCGCGGCGCGAGCTGGTCGCGACTGGTGTTGCTCGGGGGGACCGACCGTCGCCTCGTCAACCTGCGACCGCTGCACACCACCGAGCTGAACTTCGCGCTCGACGAGGCCGCGGCGGCCGCCGCGCTCGCGGGGTGCACCGATCTCGTGCCGATGGAGCCCTGCCGCGCCGTGCTCTTCCGGGCCGCGCACTTCCGCGTGTTGCCGCCGTGGATGGAGCCGCTCTGCCAGGGCTGGCTCCGCCTCGGCCCCTTGCTCAACGGGCACCTGGGCGTGGTGCCCTGGGACGTGGTGGCGGCGCTCTACTACGCGGGCGTTGACGGCTTCATCGTGGAACCGCGCGGGGTGGCGCTCGCCAGCGGCCCCCTGCGGCGCGGCTACGTGCGCTACCACCCGGGGACGGTGCGCGTGGTGACCGGCGTGCAGCCCGCGAGCTTCTACGCGGCGTGGACGGCGCTCGGGGCCGCTACACCCGCGGCAGTACCGGCGCCCTGATCGCCGGGTCGGAGGCGGCGGCGCGGAAGAGGCGGGCGCTCACGCGCCCGTGCGCGCCCGGGGGGCAGGGCAGGCGTCGAGCCACGTCGCGACCGAGCTGGCGACCGCCCTGGCGACGGGCGGAGGGAACGCGTTGCCCACTTGCCGATAGGCATGGGTCTTTCGGCCGGCAAACCGCCACTCCGGCGAGAAGCCCTGTAGCTGCGCCACCATGGCGACCGTCAGCCGCGGCATGCCGATGAAGTCGGGCGGGGGGGGCGAGTCGGCGATGCCCATGCCATCGACGCCGAGGGCGGCCCAGGCGCGCTTGGCCCGCGTGGGTCCGAGGTCGGGGCCGCCGTGCTTGTGCGAGCCGCCCACGACGGTGGGGGCGATGCTGGCGGCGCCTCGCGCCCAGGTGGCGGCGCCGCTCCACTGTCGCGCGGACATCATCGCGAGGAGCGCCTCGCCCACCGTGGGCGGCGGGTGCGGCGAGGGCGTGGGCCACGCGAAGGGATGGGAGGCCAGCGCGCGCGTGGGCAACCCCACCATGACCACGCGCGGACGAAGCTGGGGCACGCCGAAATCCGACGCGTTGAGCAGGCGCCACTGCGCGGTGTAGCCGAGGTCGGCGAGCTGGCCGCCGAGCCACTGCCGGTACTCGGCGAACACCGGGTCGAGCAGGCCGCGCACGTTCTCGAGGAGGATCGCGCGCGGGCGGCACTCGGCCACCACGCGGAGGGCCTCGGGAAACAGGTTGCGCTCGTCGCCGGCCCCGAGCTGCTTCCCGGCTTTCGAGAAGGGGGGACAGGGCACGCCCCCGGCAACGAGGTCGACGCCCGCGAACGGCCGGGCATCGAACTCTTCCAGCCGCCGCTCGATCACGTTCCACTTCGGCCGGTTCTGCCGCAGGGTGGCACACGCGTGCGCGTCGCGCTCCACCAGCGCCACGTGCTCGAAACCCGCGGCCTCGAGGCCGAGGGCCTGCCCGCCGCCGCCCGCGCAGAGTTCCACGGAGGAGAACAGCCGCGGGAGGGTGGGGTTGGTATCGGCGTTCATCCTCTCGCCTGGGGCGTTCGCGGTGAGCGACACCCGCCCCCGGCTAACACCAGCGACCGGGCGCCAGCACCGCCGGGGCGTGGTCACGCGCTATCCTCGCGCCATGCTCCCCATCCTCCTCGCCTGCGCGGCCCAGCGACCCGGCGTCGAGCCGCCCGTGGCCGCTTCCCCGGCGTGGGCCCTCGCCGCCCGCCACCCGGGTTCCCCCTGGGTCGTCGCGCACCGCGGCGCCAGCAGCTATGCCCCGGAGAACACGCTCGCCGCGTACCGGGAGGCCCTCGCGCGCGGGGCGATCGCCGTGGAGACCGACGTGCACGTGGCCGCGACCGGCGAGGTGGTGGTGAGTCACGACGCCAACACGCGCCGCACCACCGGGGTCGACCGGGTGATCGCCGACACGGCCTGGGACGACCTGCGCGCCCTCGACGCCGGTCGCTGGTTCGGCGAGGCCTTCGCGGGCGAGCCCCTGCCCCTGCTCCCCGAGCTGCTCGCACTGCTGAAGGGCCGTGCCGTGCTCTGCCTGGAGCTCAAGGCCGGGAAAGATCTCGTGGCCCTCGCGGCTGCCGATGTCGACCGCGCCCGGCAGCGCGACGAGGTCGTGATCTTCTCCTTCGAGGCCGCCTTCATCGCCGAGGCGCGCGCGCTCATGCCCGACGTCCCCGCCGTGCATCTCCTGGTGCCGCTCGCGCCCGACCTGCCGGGCGGCACCCGCGCCCCCTACGCCCCGGCCGACATCGAGCCGGCCCGCGCCTCCGGCGCCACTGCCGTGGGCTTTGCCTACAAGTACCTCTCGGCCGAGGTGGTGGCCGCCGCGCACGAGGCGGGCTTCCCGGTGTTCGCGTGGACGGTCAACGACGAGGCCGACGCGCTGCGGGTGCGCGACCTCGGCGCCGACGTGATCATCAGCAACCGGCCCGACGCGGTGCAGGCGGCCCTCTCGCGGCCCTAGGTGGGCGGTCGCCCTGCCGGTCGTGCGACCGGTGATAGCCTACCCGAGACCTGGAGCCCGCCATGTACGCCTACGCCCACGAGGAGATCGCGCACCTCCGCCAGCGCCTTGACTGGACCCGCCAGCGCATCTCTCCCGAGTTCCGGCTTCCCCACCAGGTGCTGGGGGCCAAGCGCACCATCGGCTGCGTGGCCCTCGAGGTGACCCAGCGCTGCAACCTCGATTGCTCCATCTGCTACCTGTCGCCCAACTCGGAGAGCACGCCCGACATCCCGCTCGAGACGATCATGCACCGCGCCCAGCTCATCCGCGAGCAGTACGGCGTGGGCACCAACGTGCAGATCACCGGCGGCGACCCCACGCTGCGCAATCACGACGAGCTGGTGCGCATCGTCAAGCGGGTGGCCGAGCTGAAGATGGTGCCGTCTCTGTTCACCAACGGCATCCACGCCACGCGCGAGCTGCTCACCCGCCTCAAGGAAGTGGGCCTGGTCGACGTGGCCTTCCACGTGGATCTCACCGAGAAGCGAAAGGGATTCACCTCGGAGGCGCAGCTCTGCGAGGTGCGCAGCGAGTACATCGAGCGCGCCCGCGGCCTCGGCATCAACGTGATCTTCAACCAGACGGTCTTCGCGCGCAACTTCGAGGAAGTGCCCACGCTGGTGGGCTTCTACAAGCAGAATGCCGACGTGGTGGGCATGGCGAGCTTCCAGCTACAGGCCGACACTGGCCGCGGGCTCACCCGTGCGCGCAAGCAGACGATCTCGCTCGACACGGTGGGCGGCACCATCGACGAGGCCCTCGGCGTGAAGCTCTCGTGGGAAAACGTGCTCTTCGGGCATCCCAAGTGCCACCGCATCGGCTACGCCGGGGTGATCGGCGACGGCGAGCAGGTGGTCGACCTGTTCGACGACCCGGCGGTGTTGCAAGACATGCTCAAGGTGTTCGACGACATCTACCTCGACCGGACGCGCCCCCGCCGCGCCGTGGGGCAAGTGTTGGAAGCGGCGGTGAAGCGCGGGTACCTCGCGCCGGGCCTGAAATACTGGGGCAAGCGAGTGGCGGAGAACCTGCCCGCGATTGTCAAGGCGCGCGGCAAGGTGCGAAAGCTCAGCTTCTTCATGCAGAACTTCCAGGACCGCGAGCGCCTCGACCACGACCGGGTCGACAACTGTTCCTTCCACACGGTCAACGACGCGGGCGCGATCTCCATGTGTGTACACAACGCCTACCGCGACTACTACATCCAGGGCGGGACGGGCTACCCCGAGGAGTACCAGGCCTGGCGCTTGCGCGACGGGTATCACCCGACCGAGGCGGGGAAGATCCAGGCGGAAGCCAAGTAGTCACCGCCGCACGACAACGTCCACGCGCGCCGTTTCCGGAGAGGGCGGTCAACTCCCAGGCGATGAAGCGGAGCGGGCCCATCGCGTCGACCCGCTCGCTGACGATCCCCGTCGTGGCCGTGCAGGAGGCCAGTACCACCCAGCCGTCGTAGCTGTCGGTCTGGTTGCCGGTGATCAGATTGATGGTTGCGCTCCCGCCGCCCTCCACCCCGAGGACGCGCAGCCGCGCGGTGATCCGCGCGTAGCGGGTGCTCGGCATCGCGGCGCGGAGATCTTGCTTCGCTGGAGCCGTGAGGCGGACGGGGGCGCGGGTCAGGTCGAACTCGGCGGGCATGGCAGCACCTGGGTGATGCTGGCACAGTTAGTGCAGACAGAGCGTCGTCAAGAAAAGTGCGTGCCTCCCGCCTCGCCCGCGCGGGCGCTCACCGCCTCACGAGAATGTCGACGTACGCGGTCCCCGGGTTGTCACTCGTGGTGCACGAGGCAATCCCCTCCAGCGTGCCCAGCCGGATGGTGTCGGTGCTGGTCGAGCGGGAGATCACGAAGTCGTAGCCGCCGATGTAGTCGGTGGCGGAGGTGTAGCTCGTGGTGGACATGCCGCAGATGGACGATCCCCAGTTCAGCGGCACGCCCCAGGCCTCGCTGCCGAACTGGAAGCCGAGGTTGTTGCACCCCGTCAGGTCGCCCGGGTAGGTGCAATGGGCGTGCACCGAGCCGGTGTCGTAGGCGAAGAGCACCTCCGCCCAGGTGAAACCCTCGCTGTTGTAGTACGCCGTCTCGTAGCCGGTGCCGTAAACCGGCTGGTCGTCGCGCACCTGCGTCCAGCCCCCGCCGTCGGTGGTCATGTCGCAGAAGTAGGTGCCCGGGTCGAGGCTGTAGGCCCCGTCGAGGGCGGAGGGGTCGCTGTCGAGGATCTCCGCGCAGTCCTCGGCGGGACAGGCCGCGGAGGCGCCGAGCACGCCCTCGTCGATAAAGCCGTCGCAGTCGTTGTCGAGACTGTCGCAGAGCTCGGTGGCGCCCGGGTAGATGGTGTCGTCGCCGTCGTCGCAGTCGGTGCTGTCAGAGACGTAGTCGACCGGCGCGGTGCAGTCGGTGGTGCTGTCGGTGGCGTCGCCGAAACCATCGCCGTCGGCGTCGGCGTAGAAGGTCCGCGTGGCCAGGCCCTCGTCGGTGCTGCCATCGCAATCGTTGTCGAGGCCATCGCAGCTCTCGCTGGCACTCGGCGACACGCTGGCGGTGGTGTCGTCGCAGTCGTCGCTGCTGGCCACGTAGCCGCTGGGCGCGTCGCAGCTCACGGTGCTGTAGCGACTGCCGCCGTGGCCGTCGCTGTCGTAGTCGAGGTACCAGGTGGTGGCGTCGGTGGCGCTGTCCTCGTCGGTGGTGCCATCGCAGTCGTCGTCCACGCCGTTGCAGAGCTCGGTGCCGCCGGGTGACACGTCGGCCTCGGTGTCGTCGCAGTCGTCGTCGTTGGCCACCGTCCCCGGGGGCGCGTCGCAAGATGTCGTGGCGACGGCGGGGTCGCCGTAGCCGTCGCCATCGGCGTCGTCGTACCAGGTGGCGGTGCCCACGGCGTCGGCGCCGTCGACGGTGCCGTCGCAGTCGTCGTCCACCCCGTTGCAGATCTCGGTGCCCCCCGGTGACACGTCGGCGTCGGTGTCGTCGCAGTCGTCGGGGTTGTCCGCGTAGCCGGTGGGCTGGGCGCAGGAGGTGTCGGCCGCGCCGGCATCGCCGTAGCCGTCGTCGTCGAGGTCGACCCAGTAGGTGCTCGTCACCCCCTCGTCCACCGAGCCGTCGCAGTCGTTGTCGGCCTCGTCGCAGACTTCCTCGGCGCCGGGGTGGGCGCCGTCGTCGGTGTCGTCGCAGTCGCCGTCGTTGTCGGTGTAGCCACTCTGGGGGCCGCAGGCGGTGATCTCGGCGGCGGCGTCGCCATAGCCGTCGTCGTCGGCGTCGGCCCAGTAGGTGTCAGAAACGCCCTCGTCCACGCGCCCGTCGCAGTTGTCGTCGACCTCGTTGCAGGTTTCAGGGGCCCCCGGGTAGGCGCTCTCGTCAGTGTCGTCGCAGTCGTTGCCGTTCTCCACGAGGCCATCGGCCACGCCGCAGGCCTGGGTCGTCTCTGCCGCGTTGCCGAAGCCGTCGCCGTCGTTGTCGGCGTAGAGCGTCTTTTCCACGCCCTCGTCCACCTCGCCGTCGCAGTTGTCGTCGCGACCGTTGCAGACTTCGACCTCGCCGGGGTTGACGTTGCCGTCGTTGTCGTCGCAGTCGCCCTCGGCCTCGGTGAAGCCGTCGTCGTCGTCGTCGGGGGTGGCAGTGCTGCCGCTCTCGCCGGGCTGGTCCTTGGAGTCGCCGGCGTCCTGGCAGGCGAGTGCGAAGAGCAGGATCATGCCTGCAAGGTATCAGACCCCGAGGGCGCGATCGATGAAGTCTACCAGCCCCCGGGCGCGGAGCACTGGCTGGTGGATGCCCTGCGGCTCGAGCACCCGGGCGGCCTCGGTGCTGTCGAAGGTGGCGTCGTGGGCGAGGTAGTCGAGGTAACGGCCCAGCATCCCGTGTACGCGCGACTCCAGGCGCGTGGGCTGGCGCATCGTGCCCCGGCGGGGGGTGACGACCCTGAGCCCCGGCATGCCGAGGCGCTCGGCCAGCGCCGAGAACCACTCGTCCTGCGTGGGCGCGTCGGCGACCAGGTGGAAGTTGCCGCCCCGCGCCCCGGCGGCCTCGGCCAGCGCCACGATGCCTTCGGCCACGTACTCCACGGGCACGATGTTGAATCGCGCGCCGCGCAGGCCGGGCATGCGGAGCTGGGCGTCGGCATGCTTGCTGTGCCAGGCGAGCTGGCTCACGAGGCGAACGAAGCCGTACACGGCGGAGGTGGGCCCGGCCCCGGTCGTGTCGGGGGCCTCGCCCACCACGATCGAGGGGCGCGCCACGCGCAGGTCGGGCAGGCCGAGCGAGCGGAGAGCAAGCTCGGCCTCGAGCTTGGTTTCCTCATAGGGGTTGTGGAAGGACTGGTCGAGGTCGGACTCCGACTCGAGGATGCACCCGGTGCGCATGCCGCACACGAAGGCGGTCGACACGTGCAGGAACACGCCCGCGTTGGCCTTCCGGGCGAGGTCGACGGCGCCATCGACGTGGGCGCGGCGGTACACCTCGGCGTCGCGCGGGAAGAAGGTGGTGTCGCCGGCGCAGTGGATGACGATGTCCCAGCGCTCGCGGGCCACCGCCTTCAGCTGCCCACCCACCTCGCCTTCAACCAGGTCGGCGGCGAGGCCGCAGGCGGCAAGCCGGGCGGCAGGCACCTGCCCATCCTTCGCGCGCACCAGGCAGGCGAGCGAGTGGCCTTTCCCGACGAGGCGCCGCGCTACCGTGCGTCCGACGAAGCCGGTCGCGCCGGTGAGGAGGATGCGTGCCACGGGCGCTACTGTATCAGCAGCACTTGTCGCCGGGCGCGCAGCAGGCGGCGGCCTCGGTGGTCACGTCGTAGTCGAGTCCCTTGGTTTCCCGCGGGTGGCGCGGCAGGGTGCGCGCGCAGTCGAAGCCCTTCAGATCCGCGGGCGCGACGAGCGGCTCGACGCCGATCACCTGCTCCTTGTAGGGTCCGCTAGTCATGATCTTGAAGGTCTTGGCGCACACCGCTGCGCGCTCGCCGCGGCGGAACACGTGGCCGTCGTCGTCTTGCACCTGTCGCCATGGGCCCTTGTAGATGACGGCCTGGAGACCCTCCATGCAGGGGCCTTCCTTGCCCTTGTAGGCGGTGACGGTGGCCGAGCGGAACTCGATGCCGTTGACCACCTGCCAGGGCGTGCTGTCCCACTTGTCCCACGAGATGCCGTAGAAGCCCACTTCCTCCAGGAGTTTCAGCAGCTCCATCTCCTGGAAGGCGCCGCTGATGCAGCCCGACCAGAGCACCGGGTCGTTGCGCAGCTCGGGCGGCGCTACCTCGTCGGAGATGATGTCGCTGATGGCGATGCGGCCGCCCACCTTGAGCACGCGGAAGATCTCGCGGATGAGCTGGGGCTTGGCCGCGTCGTCGACGAGGTTGAGCACGCAGTTCGACACCACCACGTCGACCGAGTTGTCGGGAATCATCGGGAACAGTCGCCGCTGCTCCTTCTCCCACGCGCCATAGGCGGCGAGCTCGTCGATCGTCTTGATGGGGTGCTCGGCGAGGTAGGCGTCGACCGCGTCGGCACCGAGCTGGAGATCCTGGATCTTGCCTCGGCGAAACTCCACGTTGGCATAGCCGACGCGCTCGGCCACCACCGGGGCGCTCCGCCGGGCGAGGTCGAGCATGTCGGGGTTCATGTCGACCCCAATCACCTTGCCCGCGGGCCCGACGATCTGCGAGGCGATGAAGCAGATCTTCCCACCGCCGCTGCCGAGATCGAGCACGGTCTCACCCGGGCGGACATAGCGCGAGGGATCGCCGCAGCCGTAGTCGCGGTCGAGCACCTCTTGCGGCAGGATCTTCAGGTACTTCGGGTCGTAGTCCACGGGGCAGCACAGCGCTTCCACGCGCTGCGCCGCGCCCTCGGAGTAGCGGGCGCGGACGGCGCTCTCGACATCGAGCGGGGCAGATTCGTTCTTCTCCTCGTTCACCGGTCACCTCGGAGCTTCCGCCGATAACGGCGTAGGGGCCACAGCGCGAGGGGGATTAGGGCGGCGGCGTTGCCGTCCTCACAACCGCAGGGCTCCTCGCGGGGGCGCCGCGCGGCAGCCAGGCCGCTGTCCGTGGCAGTGTCGCCGGTGTCGCCGGTGTCGCCGAAAACGTCCTCCAGCGTGAGGCCAGGCCAGCTGCCCTCGACGCTGTCGAGCATCACCGCGCCGTCGACCCCGGCGATCTCCACCTCGTGCCAGCCGCCATCGAGAGCGACGGCCAGGGCGTCGATCACCTCGTCGCCGCCGCCGTCGAAGGGGATAGGCTCGCGACCGTCGATGGCAAGGGTGGCGAGGCCGGTGCCGGCGGCCCGGATGGCGAGCGACTCGGCGCGCACCCAGCCGCGCAGCGTGCAGCCGGGGGAGAGCGCCGTGAGAGTGTCCAGGTCGCCGCGGGCGTCGTCGTCGGCCGGGGCGCAGCTGGTGGCGGTGAGAAAGTTCGACGCGTCGTCGATGCGTTGGCGCGGCGCGAACGCATCGAGCTGGCCGCCTGCCTCGAGCCGAGAGAGCAGCCAGGCGCCGTCGTAGCTTCCCACCAGCACCACCGGCGCGCCGGCGAAGCCGGGGTGGGGCGCGAGCCCGGTGACCGGGGCGGGCATGCGGACCGCGAGGGCGGTCCACGTCTCGCCGCCGTCGTGACTGGTGAGCATCGAGCCGCCCGCGGTGGCAGCCACGACGGTGCCATCGTCGGCCACGGCGGCGGCGGCGAAGCTGTCGGCCTCGAGCAGGGTGGCGCGCGTCTCGCTGGCGAAGTCGTCGTCGCTGCGGCGCACGGCGGTGCCGGAGAAGAGGAGGAGGCGGGTTGGCGACCCTGCGGGCCAGCCCACCATCGCCACCGCCGCGCGCTCGTCGATCGCCACCGCCGTCGACCAGTCGTCGCCGCCGGGCTCGGTACACGTCACGGTGGTCGGGCGCGCCATCGCGACACAGGTGGCCGTCGTCGTGCGCACGGCGCTGGCCAGGCTGCCGCCGGCCCCGGTCGGCACGTCGGGCCGGCTGCTCCAGGTGCGGCCCTCGTCGCCGGTGCGCCACAGGCCACTCTCGGCGTGGGCCCACGCCACCCCGGGCGCTCCCTGCTCCAGGGCGAGGTTCTGGGTGAGCCCGTCGACACTGGTGGCGTCGAAGTGTTGCCCGCCGTCACCCGACACGAACAGCGAGTGGTTGGCCAGCGTCAGCACGCGCTGCGTGTCGCTGGGGAAAGCCACCACGTCCTGGATGTTGGACTCGCCGAGCCCGTGGGAGGGCGCAGCCCAGGTGAGGCCGCCGTCGGCGCTGCGCAGCACCCCAGCGCCGTAGCTGCCCACCAGCAAGCGCAGCCCGCCCCTTTCATCGTGGTCGATGGCGACGCCGCGGGTGAAGTCGGCCGCGAGCGCGGGGGCATGGTGCCAGCGGCCGTGGTCGATGGTCCAGATGCCGGTCCAGCCGGCCCAGGCCACGCGCGCGGAGTGGGTAGCCAGCGCCGTCACCGACTCGAAGACCGAGCTTGCACCACCGTCGCTGGCGTACTGGGTCTGCTCGGGCGCCGTCCGGTCGGTCCACGCGGCGCAGTCGATGGCAGTGGCGTGGGGCGCGCCGAGGCCGGTGCCGGCCAGGAGGGTGGTGCCGTGAATCGCGAGCGCCACCACCGCGTCGTAGTCGCCGTCGCCGGGAATCGTGCCGCATTGCGTCCACGTGCTCCCGTCCCAGCGCCAGGTCGCGCCGGACATCGTGCCCGCGAACACCGCGTCGCCGGCCGCCGCCGTGGCCGTGATGCCCTCGCCGAGGGCCGGGAGGGCCAGCCACTCGCGCGCCACGCGGACCGAGGCGATGCCCCCGGTGTCGATGGCGGTGGGGAGGACCCCGCGGCCGAGTTGCCACGAGGGGGCCTCGCTCTCCCGCGCGGGCACCTCGCCGGGCCGGAAGGCCCAGATGCCCGACTCGCCCACCAGCAAGAACTCGGGCCCCGCCGAGCCGATCTGGATCACGCTCCCCGGGTGAGGCTCGCTCGCCCAGGTGAGGCCATCGTCGCTCGACCACCAGTACCGGCTAGACCCGAGCACGGCCACGACGCCGTCGCTGGTGCGGGCGAGGCCCAGCGGGCTGTCGCCGGCGGGCGGGCCCCCGTGGTGGTACCAGGTGCGTCCCGCGTCGTCGCTGCGCATCAGCGCGGTAGCGTAGGGCTGCACCAGGGCGAACCAGGGCGCGCTGCCGTCGAGCTCCGGCGTGGGCGCCAGCGCGTTGACCTGCTGGTGCGGCACGTGCGCCAGCGCGAGCGAGACGAGGCCGAGCATCTAGCCTCGAGCCGCCTCGTACTCGGCGAGGGTGCCGATGTCGGTCCACTCGCCCTCGTGGACGATCCCGCGCACGCGCCCCTCGGGGACGAGCGCCCGGTAGGCGGTGCGCACGATGCAGGCCTCGCCCTCGGGCGGCACCAGGTCGAGCACGCTGCGATCGAGCACGTGGATCCCGGTGAAGTGTAGCTCCGGGCTCGCCTCGCCCGCCACCCCGTCGATGCCGGTGACCACGCCGCCGCGGAGCCCCACCGGCGTGTGAACGCGGGACGACTGGCGGCGCAGGGCCATCACCGCCGGCGCGGGCTGTTGCCACAGCGCGGTGAGGTCGACGTCGGCGAGGATGTCGCCGTTGACCACGGCGAAGCGCTCGGCCAGCCAGCGACGGGCGTTGCGCAGGCCGCCGCCCGTCCCGAGGATCGCCGGGTGCTCCACCACCACGGTCACGCCGTCCTTGCCCCGCGCCCACTCCACCACCTGCTCGGCGAGCCAGAAGGCGTTGACCACCACCTCGCGGTGCCCGTGCGCGCGCACCTGGTCGAGCGCGTGGTCGAGCATCGGCCGGCCGCGCACCGGCAACAGCGGCTTGGGCGCCTGCAACGTGAGGGGGCGCAGGCGCGTGCCGAGCCCGGCGGCGAGGATGAAGGCGGTTGCGGCCACGGGCGCGCGGATAACCGGTGGCATGTCCACCATCCCCGCCATGCTCCGCGCCAAGATCGAGCGCGACCGGCACCGCCCCTACGCCCGCGTGAAAGAAAACGGCTCGTGGAAGCAGACGAACGGCGAGGACTGCGAGCGGAACGTGGCCGCGGCCGCCCGCTGGCTCGACGAGATCGGCATCGAGCCGGGCGACCGGGTGGCCATCCTCGGCCCGCCCCACCCCAACTGGACGGCGCTCGACTTCGCCACCCTCTGCCGGGGGGCGATTACCGTGGGCATCTACGCCACGCTCACGCCGGACCAGGTGGGCTGGCAACTGCGACACTCGGGCGCGAAGGCGCTGTTTGTCGATAGCCCGGCGATGCTCGATCGGCTGGCTGGCATCGAGGCCCCGGAGCTGCGTTTCCGCTCCACCTGGGACTGTCCCCACGCCGACGGCGACCGTGCCGAGCTGTGGCAGCGGGCGGCGCAGGTGGAGCCCGGTCACCCGGCGGCCATCGTGTACACCTCGGGGACCACCGGCGACCCCAAGGGCGCGGTCCTGACACACGGCGCCATCCACGCGGTGTCGGTGACCAGCCGCGAGGCGGTACCGCTCGAGCCCGGCGACCGGGCGGTGCTGTTCCTGCCACTCGCCCACTCCTTGCAGCGGGTGACGGTGTACCGCGGGCTCCTGGAGGAGGTGGAGGCGTGGTTCTGCCCTCGCATCGAGGACTTCCTCGACGTGGTGAAGGAAGCGCGCCCCAGCGTGCTCGCCTCGGTGCCGCGGATGCTGGAGAAGATCAAGGCGCGCATCGAGGGCGAGGTGTCCCGGGCCTCGCCGGCGCGGCAGCGGGTGTTCGCCGCCGCCATGGCCGTGGGCCGGGAGCGCAGCCTGTGCGTGGAGTCCGGTCGTCCCGTGCCATGGTGGCTCGCCACCCGCTGGGCCTTCTACGACAAGCTGGTGTACCGCAAGGTGCGCGCTTTCTTCGGCGGCGACCTGCGCATGTTCGTGTGTGGCGGCGCCCGGCTCGACCCGGAGGTGGCGCGGTTTTTCCACGGTCTCGGCGTCGACGTGATGGAGGGCTGGGGCCTGACGGAGACCAGCGCGCCCGCGACCGTCAATCGCCTGGAGGCCTTTCGCTTCGGCTCGGTGGGCAAGGCGCTCCCGGGGACCGACATCCGCATCGCCAGCGACGGCGAGGTGGAGGTGAAGGGGCCCGGGCTCTTCGTCGGTTACTGGAACAACCCCACCGCCACCGCGGAGAGTTTCACCCCGGACGGGTACTACCGGACGGGCGACGTGGGCACGCTCGACGCCGAGGGATTCCTGCGGATCACGGACCGCAAGAAGGAGATCCTCGTCACCGCCGGCGGCAAGAAGATCCCGCCGGTGAACATCGAGAAGCCGCTCGAGGGCGGTCCCGTGGGACAGGCGGTGGTCATCGGCGACGATCGTCCCTACCTCGTGGCCCTGTTCGCCCCCGATCCCGAGGCGCCGGTCGAGGGTCGCGACGCGCTGGTGCAGGCCCGGGTCGACGCGCTCAACGCGACCCTCGCGCCCTTCGAGCGCATCAAGAAGTGGGCGTGGTTGCTGGAGCCGCTGAGCGTGGAGAACGGGACGCTCACGCCCACGATGAAGCTGAAGCGGAGGGTGATCGCGGAGAGGTATGGCGGGGTGATCGGGGGGTTGTACGGCGCGTAGCTTCCCGTCGCGCGTGTACGGCGACTTTATCGAAACTGGGCGCGACCCCCCCCACGGCCTCCCTGCTTGGTAGGGTCCCGTTGCGACGCAGGTCGCGACCCAACCCCTAGTCGTGGGGTACAACCGTGAGTTCCCTCGCCCAGCGTCTACTTGATCTCACCCTTGTGACCGCCCGCTTCAAGGCTGCGAAGGAGGATGTGCTCGACGTGGGCGCCTACTCCAGGGGGAGTTGCAGTACCGGCGGCTGAAAGGCGGCACCTCGGCCACGACCTGTCTCCGTCTCCAGCACGCGGGCGTCAACGAGGAAGACGCGTTCATGGATGCCGAGGACCCGGCGGGGGCCAACGTGGAGATCGTGCTCGGCGCCGCCGTCGCCTCGGTGAAACATGCGTCGTGTGCGAACGTCCTACGCCACGTCCGTCTGGTCGCCACCACCACCTACGGCCTGCAGCCTACCCGAGCCACCTTCCCACGACATTCCCCGACACCCGCGCCCGGTAGTCCCGGGTCGACCGGACGTCGTCGATGGGCACGATGCCCTCGCGCACCAGCCGCACCACCTCGCTGACCGGCGCCCCGGCCACCAGGGCGTCCTCTGCCGCGCGCACGCGCAGCGGGACGGGTCCCACGGCGCCGAAGGCGAGTCGCGCCACGCCGTGCGAGCGGCGCCCGCAGAAGATCACCTTGGAGATGGCCTGGGCCATGCGGGTGCCCACCTTGCGGAAGTGGGCCTCGCCTTCCACCTCGGGCAGGTAGATGGCGGTGAGTAGCTCGTCGGTCGCCAGCGCCGTCTGCTTGTAGCCACGCCAGTAGTCCGCCGCGGCCACCCGGCGGGTGCCCCGGACGCTCGACAGCTGGAAGTCGGCGTCGAGGGCCAGCCACACGGGGAGCGTGTCGCCGGCCGGGGAACTGTTGCAGATGTTGCCGCCCACCGTTCCCCGGTTCTGGATCTGCACCGCGCCCACGGTGAGCGCGGACTCGCGCAGCACGGCCGGCACCCGGGGATCGCGGGCCAAGTCGCTGTGGGTGGTGGTGGCGCCGATGCGCAGCTCGTTGCCGCGAGCCTCGATTCCCCGGAGCCCGTGGCAGCCCCAGAGGTCGATGACGGCCGAGGGCTGGAGGACGCCGGCTTCCATGTAGACCATGACGTCGGTGCCGCCGGCGAGCACGGTGGCGTCGGGACGATCGGCGCGGGCCTGGAGCGCGTCGCGCAGCGTCCGGGGACGGATCACGGGGGCGGTGCAGGCGAGCATCAGGCCTCCTTCGCGATGGCGCGCACCACCGCGTCGACGATCTTCTGGTAGCCGGTGCAGCGGCACAGGTTCCCGGCCAGCGCAACGCGCGCCTCTTCCCTGGTGGGATGAGGGTTTTCGTCGAGCAGCGCCGCGGCGGCCATGAGGAAGCCCGGCGTGCAGATGCCACACTGGGCGGCCCCGTGCTGGAGGAAGGCGGACTGCACCGCGTGGACCACCGGCTGCGCCAGCCCCTCCACCGTCTGCACCTCGGCGCCCTCGACCTGGCACACCGGCACGAGGCAACTCATCACCGGCTCCCCGTCGATGCGCACCGTGCACGCCCCGCACTCGCCCTCGCCACAGCCTTCCTTGGGCCCCGTGTAGCGGAGATCCTCGCGCAGCACGTCGAGGAGGCGCGACATGGGCGCGGCGCCGGTCTGCACGTCCATCCCATTGCAGCGGAAACGAGTCATCGGGACTCCCCTGGAGTTTCCAGCGCCGCGAGCACGCGCTCCGGCGTCATGGGCAGCGCGTGGAGCGCGGCGCCGGTGGCGGCCTCGATGGCCTGCGCCACGGCGGCGGCGGGACAATCCATCGGGATCTCGCCGATGCCCTTGGCGCCGAAGGGACCGCCGGCGAAGGGGATCTCCACCAGCTCGGTGACCATCTCCGGGGCGTCGAGCGCGGTGGGGATGATGTAGTTGGTCAGCCGGTCGTTGCGCATGCCGCCGCGACTGTCGAGCACCACCTCTTCCTGGGTGGCCCAGCCGAGGGCCTGGAGCGTGCCGCCCTCGATCTGTCCCGATGCGAGCACGGGGTTGAGCGCCCGGCCCACGTCGGTGGCGGTCACCACGCGGTCGTAGATCACCTCGCCGGTGTCGGTGTCGACCCGCAGGTCGACGATGACACACGACCAGCCGTAGCAGGGGTAGGCGTCGCCCTGGTAGGTGTCCATGTCCCACTGGATGTTGGCGTCGACCTCGTAGGTTTCCACCACGCGCGCGGTGGCGTCGGGGGCTAGTCGCGACAGCAGGGCGTCGAAGCCGTGCTCGTCGCTCATGGCCGTCGACTGCAGGTGACGGCGCAAGGCGCGCGCGGCGGCCAGGGCGGTGCCGCCCACGACCATCGCGGTGCGACTGGCGACTGTCGGGCCCGAGTCGGGCACCTGGGCCGTGTCGTGAGGCAACATCTGCACGCGCGCGGTGTCGATGCCGAGCTCCTCGGCCACGATCTGCGGGAAGATGGTCTCGGTGCCCTGGCCTATGTCGGTGCTGGCGATGCCCACGTACACGGTGCCGTCGCGCACCTCGAGGGCCACCTTGCCCTTGATCTTCGCCTCGCCGTTGCCGGTGAAGCCGCAGCCGTGCCACGCCAGCGCGAGGCCCCGTCCCCGGGCCATGGCGGGGGCGGTCACGCCGGGACGGATGGTCTTGTCGTCGACCGGCGCCTCGGCGGCGGCGAGCGCGCGGTCGAGCACCGCGAAGCCGCCGGGATCGTGCAGCACCTGGCCCGTGGCGGTGATGTCGCCCTCCTTGTAGAGGTTGCGACGGCGCAGTTCGAGGGGATCGAGGCCGAGGGTCCGCGCGACGCGGTCCATGTGACGCTCGGCCGCCCACTGGGCCTGCGGGGCGCCGAAGCCTCGGAAGGCCCCGTTGGGGGGCGTGTGGGTGGCCACGCACACCCCGTCGAGGGCCACCGCCTCGGCGCGGTAGGGGCCGGTCACGTGGAGGATGGCGCGGGAGAGAACCACGGTGGAGAGCGTGTGGTACGCGCCGCCGTCCATCACGATCCGGGCCCCGAACTCGAGGACGTGCCCCCCGGGCGACACCAGCGTGTCGAGCTCGATGATCGACGGGTGACGCTTGGTGGTGGCGCGCAAGTCCTCGTCGCGACGGTAGGTGATCTTGACCGGGCGCCCGCTGGCCCGGGCGAGCAGCACCGCGTGGCAGGCCAGCATCGAGGGGTACTCTTCCTTGCCGCCGAAGCCACCGCCGGTGACGGCCTGGACCACGTTCACCCGCTCGTCGCCCAGCATGCGCTTGACGGCCCGGTCGATGTAGTAGGGGCACTGCATCGAGCCCTGCACGGTGAAGCCGCCGTCGGGGCGTGGCAGCGCGAGCATGCTCATCGGCTCGATGTAGAGCTGCTCCTGGAGGCCGGTCTGGTAGCGGCCGCGCACGCGGATACCCTGCCGTCCCCCGAACGTGCCGCGGCGGATGGAGATCTTCTTGAAGACATTGTCGTGACCGAAGATCTGGATGGCGTTGCCCTCGGCCAGCTCGGGGTCGAAGAGCGCGGGCAGGTCCTCGTAGTCGACGATGACGGCGCGCGCGGCCGCGAGGGCCTGCTCGCGGGTGGGGGCCGCCACCAGCGCGAGGGGCTCGTGGACGTGGCGCGTGATGCCGCCGGCCAGCACCGGCTGGTCGTCGGTCATCAGGGTGACGATGTTGGTGGGCACGTCGGCCGCGGTGACCAGAGTGACGCCGGTCCAGTCGAAAGCCGGGTCGCGACGGAGGCCGAGGATGCGCGCGTGGGCGCGCGAGGAACGAACCGTGGCGCCGTAGAGGCAGCCGTCGGGACGCAGGTCGTCGGCGTAGAGCGACGAACCTACGATCTTCTCGAGGCCGTCGCGCCGGGGGGGCGAGGTGCCGATGCTCATGGCCGCGAAGCTATCGCGCAGGTGCCGCTTTCAGCGCGCTCGGAACCGGGTCAGGACGCGGTTACTGTCGAGGGGGATGGGCTGCCCCCGCCGCTCCGCGAGCGCGAGGGCGCCGGATACCTCGATGGGCACCTCGTTGTAGGCGCCCCACTCGTGCGTCATCGTGGCTTCCATCTTCTCGACGAGCCAGGAGCTCACTGCCTTGCGCATCGTCGGCTCGTCGCCCGCGGAGAGCGCGAGAGTGAAGCGCTTGAGCGGCAGGCCGAGGCCGGCGTCGCTGAGCTCCGCGCCCTGCGCCGCCGCGTTGACGCTCAGCGACTCGCCGAGCACGGCGGCGGCCACCATGCGGGCGTTCTGGGCTGGGCCCGGCGGCGAGATGGCGGTGGCGATGAGGAAGGCGCGGGCGGTGTCTTCCGTGGACGCCGAGGGCGCAACCGCAATCGCCAGCCAGCCGCGCGTGCACGCGAAGTCGGCGAAGCCCTGCGCCTTGGCGTGGCCCTCGCGCACGGCGCGGACCCACTCCTCCATCCGCGCGGAGGCCCGCGCGATCAGGCGGATCGCCTCGTCTTCCCGATCCGAAAGGCACGCGGCCGAGGCGGATCGGAGCAGGTGATTGACAACGCTGTGGTACTCGCCCACCGCGAGGTATCGCTGCTCGTACAGGTCGACGCGCAAGAGCGCGCCCGCCAGCCGGTCTATCTCGTAGTCGGGCCAGTTACCCATTGGGCCACAGGCTAACACGCAAAAAACGCTAGCGGCGCTCGGGCGTCCCGCAAGCGGGAGCGGCGCGCGGCCGAATGCGGCGATGTCTCCTGCCCCACCCAGAGTGTGGAGGTGGCCATGTCGAGCACCACCCCGACCATCCTCGTGGCGGGCCCCGGGGCCGTCGGCGTCGCCGCGAAGCTGGGGGCCGAGCGCGGCTACACGGCAGGTGCCCGCGCGCGGGCTCGCGGCGGCGCGGCAGCAGCTCGAGACACAGCACTTCTACGCGATCATCGCTGAGTTCGGGCTGGCTACCAGCGGAGGCGGCGACCTGCCGGAGGGTGCAGTGTCCCGGATCACCGTGAACCGCTACGAGGGCAACCCGGTGAGTTGGCGGGGCATCGGCGGGTTGCGGGCCATGCCCCCAGCATAGCCGCCCCGGCGGCCGATTCTGCGCTTGCCAGCGTTTACGCGTGCAACGCCGGGGGCGCGAAGGGGAACAGGCGGCCCACGCCGGGCGGGGAGCACCCCCCCACACACTGGCCCCGCCCCACTACCGGTCCAGGCCGATGGCGCCCCCCAGCTTGGCGCCCGTGAGGTCGGCGCCCTCGAGCGTGGCGCCCGAGAGGTCGGCGCCCGAGAGGTCGGCGCCCGAGAGGTCGGCGCCCGTGAGGATGGCGCCCGAGAGGTTGGCGCCATCGAGCTTGGCGCCCGCGAGGTCGGCGCCCGCGAGGTCGGCGCCCGCGAGGTCGGCGCCGTAGAGGTCGGCGCCGTAGAGGTTGGCGCCCGTGAGGTCGGCGCCCGTGAGGTTGGCGCGCGCGAGCTTGGCGTACCTCAGGTTGGCGCCCGCGAGGTTGGCGCCCGCGAGGTTGGCGCCGTCGAGGTCGGCGCCGTAGAGGTAGGCGCCCGTGAGGTCGGCGCCCGAGAGGTCGGCGCGGTGGAGGTTGGCGCCCGTGAGGTTGGCGCCCGTGAGGTTGGCGCCCGTGAGGTTGGCGCCCGTGAGGTTGGCGCCATCGAGCTTGGCGTACCTCAGGTGGGCGCCGTCGAGGTCGGCGCCGTAGAGGTCGGCGCCGTAGAGGTCGGCGCCGTAGAGGTTGGCGCCCGCGAGCTTGGCGGCGTGGAGCAGGGCGCCCTGGAGGTCGGCGCCATCGAGCTTGGCGCCATCGAGCTTGGCGCCCTCCAGCTTGGCGTCCGTGAGGTAGGCGCCCGCCAGCTTGGCGTACCTCAGGTTGGCGCCATCGAGCTTGGCGCCGCTGAGCTCAGCGTACCTCAGGTCGAAGCCCGAGAGGTTGGCGTACGAGAGCCACGCGCCCGAGAGGTGGGCGCGCCCGCCCTTGCTGTGGTCTTTCGCCCACTCCGAATGGAGGCGCAGCGCTTCCAGGCGATACGCCCTGATCGCCAACGCGCCAACGCCCGCTAGCCCCACCACGAGCGCCATCAGGATGAACACGCGCTTCATGATCTCCGCGGCCTCCGCGGCGAGGTAACTAGCCAGCAGGCCGGTGCGTTCGCCCCCCAGCTACGTTCACCCCTCGGCCCGCCCCACTACCGGTCCAGGCCGATGGCGCCCTCGAGCTTGGCGCCCGCGAGGTCGGCGCCCGCGAGGTCGGCGCCCCAGAGGTCGGCGCCCGCGAGGTTGGCGCCCTCGAGCTTGGCGCCCGTGAGGTAGGCGCCCGCCAGCTTGGCATACCTCAGGTTGGCGCCGAGGAGCCTAGCGCCGCTGAGCTCAGCGTACCTCAGGTCGGCGCCTGCGAGGTTGGCGCCCTCGAGCTTGGCGCCCGTGAGGTAGGCGCCCGTGAGGTCGGCGCTCGCGAGGTCGGCGCGCGTGAGGTCGGCGCGTATGAGGTCGGCGCCCTCCAGGTTGGCGCCCTCCAGGTTGGCGCCTGAGAGGTTGGCGCCCGAGAGGTTGGCGCCATCGAGCTTGGCGTACCGCAGGTAGGCGCCCATGAGGTTGGCGCCCGTGAGGTCGGCGCCGTCGAGGTTGGCGTCCGCGAGGTTGGCGCTGCTGGCGCGGGCGTCGTTGAGGTCGGCGCCCTCCAGGTTGGCGCCCGAGAGGTTGGCGCCATCGAGCTTGGCGCCATCGAGCTTGGCGCCGGTGAGGTCGGCGCCCTCCAGCTTGGCGTACCTCAGGTTGGCGCCATCGAGCTTGGCGCCGCCGAGCTCAGCGTACCTAAGGTCGAGGCCCGAGAGGTTGGCGTACCAGAGCCAAGTGCCCGAGAGGTTGGCGCGCCCGCCCTTGCTGTTGTCTTTGGCCCACTCCGAATGGAGGCGCAGCGCTTCCTCCAGGCGATTTGCCCTGATCGCCAGCAAGCTAACGATCACGACCGCCAGGACCGCCACGACCGCCACGACCGCGAACACGCGCTTCATGATCTCCGCGGCCTCCACGGCGAGGTAACCAGCCAGCAGGCCGGGGCCGTTAGTCCCCCCCCCCGGCTACGTTCGCGCCTCGGCCCGCCACACCCGGTCCTCGGCCCCCCTCGCCAGGTGCTTCCAGCCCCCGCCCCTGCTCGACGCCGCGCCCCCGTGCGACCCAGGCATGACCCGCCCCGATTGGTCGTCGCGAGAAACACAACGCCCGCCGGGCGATCATGCCGGGCGGGCGTTGGTTTGTTTATGGCGCACCCAGAAGGATTCGAACCTCCAACCTTCTGATCCGTAGTCATAAGGAATAGCGTTGACCCGTATGGGTGCGAGGAAGGTGCGTTTTTAGGTGGCGGAGACGGAGGGATTTGAACCCTCGGTACGCTTTTGGCGTACACTCGCTTAGCAAGCGAGCACCTTCGGCCACTCGGTCACGTCTCCGAAGGAGTCAAAGTTGTGGAGGAGGTGGTGGGATTCGAACCCACGGCCCCCTTTCGAGGGCGGCGGTTTTCAAGACCGCTGCCTTCAACCACTCGGCCACACCTCCGAGAGGGGTGAAGCCTCACTTATACGCCCGGTCGAGAGGCGTCAAGGGAGGCGCGCCTGCCTCAGCCGCTCAGGCCCGCGGCACCACGCGCTCGAGACCCCCCATGTACGGGCGCAAGGCAACGGGCACGACCACGCTCCCGTCGTCCTGCGCGTAGTTCTCGAGGATGGCCACCAGCGTGCGGCCCGCAGCGAGGCCGGAGCCGTTGAGCGTGTGCACCAGCGTGGTCTTCTTGTCGCCCGCGCGCTTGAAGCGGGTCTTCAGGCGTCGTGATTGGAAATCGGTGAAGAGCGTGCAGCTGGAGATCTCGCGGTAGGCCGACTGGCCGGGCAGCCATACCTCGAGGTCGAAGCCCTTCGCGCCGCCGTTGCCCACGTCACCGGCGCAGCGCGCCACGGTCTGGTAGGGTAACTCTAGGCGTTCCAGAACGATCTCGGCGTGCCGCGTGAGCGCGTCGAGGGCGGCCACGCCGTCCTCGGGACGGGTGAACCACACCAGCTCCACCTTGTGGAACTGGTGTACCCGGATGATCCCGCGCGTGTCGCGACCGGCCGAGCCTGCCTCGCTGCGAAAGCAGGGGGTGAAGGCGAAGTAGCGGATGGGAAGCTGAGCCTCATCTAGGATCTCGTCGCGGTGCAGGTTCGTCACCGGCACCTCGGCGGTAGGGATGAGGTAAGCGGCCTGGCCGGAGAGATCTGCCGTCAACTTGAAGAGATCTTCCTCGAACTTGGGTAGCTGTCCCGTGCCGGCCATGCTCTCCGCCGTCACCATGTAGGGCACGAGCACCTCGCGGTAGCCGTGGGCCTCGGCCATGTCGGCGAAGAAGGCCACGAGCGCACGCTCCATCCGGGCAAGCGCGTCGCTCAGCACGTAGAAGCGGCTGCCGGAGAGCTTCGCCGCCCGCTCGGGGTCGTACATGCCCAGCGTGGACGCGATCTCGTCGTGGGGCCGCCCCCCGGCGCGAGGGCTGCCCCAGCGCCGCACGACGACGTTGCCGTGCTCGTCGGCGCCGCTCGGCGTGTCGGGGTGAACCTGGTTCGGCAACCACAGCAAGAGGCGCTGTTCCTCGTCCTGGAGCGACGCGATCTCCGCGTCGAGCGCGGCGGCGCGGTCGCTCGCCGCCCTCACCTCTCCCTTGAGCGCCTCCGCGTCGGCGCCGCGCCCCTGCTTCAGCAAGGCGCCAATCTGCGGAGAGAGCTTGTTTCGACGCGACAAGTTGTCGTCGCGCTCGGTCTGCGCCCCGCGCCGCTGGGCGATCAGCTCAACCAGGCGGTCCACCATCCTGAGCAAGTCGTCGCTCGCGTTGCGACGGCGCAGGCTCTCTCGTACGGCATCGGGGTTCTGGGCAACCAGATTCGGGTCGATCATCGCGCCCCGCCGCTAACTCCCCGGGTGACTCGCCGCCCCTTGCCGCGTCAAGAGCCAAGTCTTAACCCTTAACCTCCGGCTCCTTTCTGGCATCGCGGTCACCAGTCGGCAAGACGTTTCGAGAAAGCGCTCTTGACGGCTACGAAATCAACCGACCCGAGCTCGCGCTCCATGGACGTGTACACCGAGGGGTCGAGCCCACAGGGCTGGACGCGGGACAGGTAGTCGAGGTCGGTCGTCACGTTCAGCGCCACGCCGTGCCACGTCACCCAGCGACGGCAAGCAATGCCGATGCTGGCGATCTTGCGGCCGCGCACCCAGGCGCCGGTGCCGCGGGGGTCGCGCTCGCCATGCAGGCCGAAGTCGGCCATAACGTCGAAGCAGAGCGACTCGAGACGACGCAGCCATGCATGCAGGTCTCGGTCGCGACCGCACAGGGCGAAGACAGGGTAGACGACCAGCTGCCCGGGGCCGTGAAAGGTCACGTCGCCCCCGCGCTCCACCTCCACCACCGGTACGTCGCCAGGGGCGAGCACGTTGGCCATGGCGCCGAGCTTCCTTCCCACGGTGTACACCGGGTCGTGTTCCACCAGGAACGCGGTGTCTTCGACCTCGTTCGCGATCCGGAGCGCGAGCTGTCGCGACTGGATGGCCCACGCCTCGGCGTAGGGCAGGCGCCCGAGGTCGACTACCCGGGCCAAACCAGCCCGCGCACGAGCCCGTGCACCTCGGCGGGTGATCCGCTGGCATCGATGCGGACGATGCGATCGCCGCGCCGGCGGCAGCGCGTGATCGCCGCCTCGTAGCCATCGGCCACCCGGCGGAGCTGCTCGAGCGTCTCGAAGCGATCGCGCACGCCGGCCCGCGCCTCCACGCGGGCGAGGCAGGTGTCGACGGGAAGGTCGAGCATCACCACCGCGTCGGGGGGCGGGAACTCGGCGTTGAGCGCCCACACGCGGTCGAGCCCCAGCGAGAGCGACTGGTAGGCCAGCGACGACAGGAAGTAGCGGTCGGTGAGCACCACGGCGCCGCGCGCCACGGCGGGCAACACCACGCGATCGAGGTGGTCCCGGCGATCGGCGGCGAAGAGATGCCCGAATACGGCGTCGCCCACCACGCCGCTGGCGAGCTCGGCGCGGATCAACTTGCCCACGGGACCATCGGAGGGCTCCCGCGTGACCACCACCTCGCGCCCGGCGGCGCGCAGGGCGTCGGCAAACAGGCCGATCTGCGTGGTCCCGCCGGAACCGTCCAGGCCCTCGAATGCGATGAACACGACGCGTGAAGAGCTAACTCGCCTTCGACCCATGGCGCAGTCGGCGATTTCTTGACTGGCGCACGGGCAGCAAGGATGCGATCTTGCCGCGCGCCCCGGACGGCCCATGCTTGTGCTCGCAACTCTCGCTCACGCTGCCCCGCTCGACGCGGCCGATCTCCGACAGCACGCGGGCCTGATGGCGCTGGTCGATCGCGTCGACGAGCTCCGATGCGCCACGCCGCTGGTTCTCTCCCTCGAGGAGCACTGGGCGCACCTCCCGGCTGCCGACCGTGCGCACGCCACCGCCGTGCTCGCCCCGTTCAAGGCCGACCTGTTCGACCCGCTGCCCGTCAACCGCGCCGCAGGCGCCCCCCCGCCCGCGAGCGACACCTGCTGGGGTCAAATGGCCGACAACCGCATCGTGGGCGACCACTTCGTCGTCGAGTACGACGATGGTGTCGATGCCGACGACGCCGACGCCTTCCTCACCGCGCTCGAGTACAGCTGGGAAAAGGAGGTGAACGACCTCGGCTGGAACGAGCCCGATGGCAGCGACCAGTACCTGATGCTCGCCTACGTCCAGAACCAGAACACCGGCGGCGCCTACACCACCGTGGAGCGCTGCGGCAACGTGTACATGCCCTACATCGTGACCGGCAAGGATTCCTGGCGCGATCCCTACTGGGGCGACACGATGGCCGCCCACGAGTTCAACCACGCCATCCAGTACTCTTACGGCTACTCGCCCGAGTTCTGGTGGTGGGAGGCCACCGCCACGTACATCGAGGACTACGTCTACCCCAACGTCAACTACTGGTCGGCCTACGTCACCGGCTACACCGATCACCCAGAGATCGCCTTCGCCGCGTACAGCCAGCAGGACTACGACGTCTTCTACCACATGTACGGAATGGCAATCTGGGCATTCTACATCGACAACTACCATGGGGGTCACGACACGGTGCAGGAAACGTGGAAGAACGCTTCCCGGGAGTCCGGCACCTACACCTACGGCGGCAACGACATGGTCGACGATCTCGGCCTCGACTGGGACGAGAGCTACCTGGACTTCACCGCGCGCAACACCGTGATGGACTACGAGCAGCAGCGGTTCTTCTCCGACATCGAACTCGTGGATACCATCCGCTCCCTGCCCTACTCGGCGGAGTCTGGTCGCGACGCCCCCCAGGGCTACGGGCAGAACTACTACAAGGTGGCGGCCGACGCTGGCGGCGGCGACCTGGTCGTGAGCTTCACCACCGAGGAGCGGGTCGACTTCGCGGTGCAGATCGTCGAGGCCGACGACGCCGTCTTGAGGCACGAGTACGCCGTCGTGGAGGACGCCGGCGAGGTCCGCCTCGAAGACTTCGGTGATCACGACGCCTGGATCATCATCTCGCCGCTGAAGTACACCGACAACGACACCGAGTATGCCTATGCCTTCACCGCCAGGCTCGACGAGGGAGAAGTCGATCCCCCCGACACCGACGGCGACGACACCGGCGACGGGCTCGTGGACCAGGGCGATGGCGACACCGATGGCGACGTGTCGATCACCGGCCCCGCCTGCGCGTGCAACACCGGGGGACAAGCTCTCCCCGCGCTCGGGATGGCCGCGACGGTCCTGGCGCTCGCGCGTCGCCGCCGGTAGCTACCGCCGCGCCGCGAAGCGCGAGGCCCCCTCGATGCCCTCCGCGTGGAGCGCCGCCACGCCGCCCTGGTGCTCGGCGAGGAGCGCATCCTCCATCCCAGGCGCGAAGGCGGCGTAGACCGAGGCGCGGTCGGCGAGGGTGCATGCCTGGGGGAAGGCGGCGATCTGGGCGGCGAGCTGCTCGGCGTTGGCGCGCGTCGTGCCCGGCTCCACCACGCGGTTGACGAGGCCCATCGCCAGCGCCTCCTCCGCGGCCACGGCACGGCCGGTGAGCACCAGGTCGAGCGCGCGCCCGAGGCCCACCACCCGCGGCAGCCGCGCCGTGCCACCGTCGATCAGCGGCACGCCCCACCGGCGACAGAACACGCCGAGCACCGCGTCGCGCGCCGCCACCCGGAGGTCGCACCACAGCGCGAGTTCGAGTCCGCCGGCCACCGCGTGCCCCTCGATGGCCGCGATTACCGGCTTGGGCATGGTCGTGCGCGTGGGCCCGAGGGGGCCGGGCTCGCCCGGCTCCACGCGGTTCGGTCGTCCCGCGGCGATCGCCTTGAGATCGGCGCCGGCGCAGAAGTTCCCGCCCTCGCCCCACAGCACCGCCACGCGCGCGCCCGCGTCGGCGGCGAAGGCCGCGAAGGCGCCGGCGAGGGCATCCGCCGTGGCCCGGTCGATGGCATTTCGCCTCTCCGCGCGCGACAAGATGACCGTCATCACCGGGCCGCTCGTCTCCACTCGCACGGGGTCCATCCGCACCTTCCAGTGCGGTCTGGTGTAGCATCGCCGGTCGATGCGAGCGGGCGACAGCGAGGCGCTTAGTCGGCGGCTGGTGGCCGCCGTGGAGAACGTGGCCGAGGCGATCGAGCTGAGCGACCCCGAGGGGAAGATCGTCTACGTCAACCGCCGCTGGACCGAGCTTACCGGCTACACCGAGGCCGAGGCGATGGGCCGGGCGGCCTCCGAGCTGCTCCGGAGCGGCGGCCACCCTGCCGACTACTACGCCCAGGTCGAGAAGGAGCTGCGCGCCGGCCGGGCGTGGCGCGGCTACCTCGTGTCGGCACGCAAGGACGGCAGCCTCCTCCCGCATACCCTGTCGGTGACGCCCCTGCTGTCGGCCGGGGGTGAGCTGGAAGCCATCGTGGCGGTCCGTCTCGATCTCACCGAGGAGATCGCCGCCAAGCAGCGCCTGCGCGAGAGCGAGGAGCGCTACGCGCTGGCCTCGATGGGGGCCAACGACGGCCTCTGGGACTGGAAGATTCCCGAGGACGAGGCCTACTTCTCCGAGCGCTGGTGCGGAATCGTCGGCATCGATCGACAAGGTTTCTTCGGCAAGGCGCACGACTGGCTGTCGCTGGTGCATCCCGACGATCTTTCCCGGCTGCGAGAGCTCATCGACGAGCACCTCGACCTCCGCTCGCCGCACTTCGAGAGCGAGCACCGGCTGCGACACGTGGATGGCAGTTTCCGCTGGGTGCAGGCGCGAGGCCTCGCCTTCCGCGGCCCCGACAGCGCGGCGGTGCGCTTTGTCGGCTCGCTCACCGACATCACCCAGCGCAAGCAAGCCGAGTCGATGCTGTCCTTCGCGGCGGCACACGACGGGCTCACCAGCCTGCCCAACCGCAGCCTGTTCCGCGAACGCGTGTCTCAGGCGCTCGAGCGCGTCAAGCGCAACCCGGTGAAGCGCTTCGCGGTCCTGTACCTCGACCTCGACGGCTTCAAGCAGGTGAACGACGGGCTCGGTCACCACGTGGGCGACCGGCTGCTCGTGGGCGTGGCCCGTCGCCTGGAGACCTGCGTGCACGCCATGGACATGGTGTCGCGACTTGGTAGTGACGAGTTCGGCCTGCTCCTCGAGGAACTGGACAGCAACGAGGAGGCCGCGGCGGCGGCGGCGCGCATCGAGCGCGCGCTCTCGATGGTCTTCGAGATCGAGGGTCACCACGTCTTCATCAGCGGAAGCATCGGCGTCGCCTGCTCCGACGCGGAGAGCACCGTGGAGCAGATGCTACGCGACGCCGACAGCGCGATGTACGAGGTGCGCGCTGGCGGCCGCCGTGGCCACCACGTGCTCGACGTCGCCGCTCGCGAGCGCCGCGAGCGCCGGAGCCGGCTCGGCGAAGCCCTGCGCCGGGGCGTGGAGGTGGAGGGACTGGAGGTGGTCTACCAGCCGGTGGTCTCGCTCGTCACCGGGCAGGTGCGCGGCCTGGAAGCGCTGGCGCGGTGGAACCACCCGGTTCACGGCGCCGTCCCCCCCGCGGAGTTCGTGCCGCTGGCCGAGGAACTGGGGCTGATCGATCGCCTGGGCTACCAGGTCATGCGGGAAGCCTGCCACCGCGCCGCGCAGTGGATCCACGAGCACTCCCGCGACCAGTTCTTCGTCAACGTCAATGTCTCCGCTCGGCAATTTCGCGACCCGCACTTCGTGGAGCGCGTGGCGGAAGCGCAGGCGACGAGTGGCTTGCGTCCCGGGGTGCTGGGTCTGGAGCTCACCGAGACCATCTTCGTCGACCGGCCCGAGAGCGTCGTCGCCATGCTCCGTGAACTGCGCGACATCGGCGTCCGGCTGACGCTGGACGACTTTGGCACGGGCTTCTCCTCGCTCTCGCACCTGCGGCGCTTCCCGGTACACAGCGTGAAGATCGATCGCAGCTTCGTCTCGGCGCACGACACCGACGGCATCGCCTTGCACATCGTCCGCGCGATCGTGGCCCTCACGCGCGCTCTCGGGATGGTCGCGGTGGCGGAGGGCGTGGAAACCCTCGACCAGGTCGCGATCCTCCGTGGCGTCGGTTGCGACCTCGGGCAGGGGTGGCTGTTCTCCAAGCCCGTTGGCGCACACGATGTGTCGCGACTGCTGAGCGAACGCTTCCCCACCCAGGGCTGAACACGGGATAGGACGGCCGGATCGATGAACCCGCTCGCGGCGGCCACGCACAGCTCAGCGATGCTGCCCGTGCATGGGCCGCTCTACTGGCTCTCGGGGCTGCCGTTCCTGCTCCGGCGCCTGCGCATGGAAGACCACTCCGCCGAGCGCGTGCGCCGGGCGGCGGAGCGCGGGCCCGTGGTCTACGTGCTGCACACCCGCTCCCAGGTGGACTGGCTGGCGCTCAAGTCGGTGCTCACCGAGCGACGGCTCCCACTTCCCGTCTTCACGCCCGACTTCGACCCGCGGCGCTGGCTGCCCCTGGGCGAGATGGGTCGACTGTTCGGGGGCCTCGACGCGGGCGGACCCGAGCGCCTGGGCGACTACGTCGCGCCTGGACTGCCCACGTGCGCCTTCCTGTCCACGCCGTGGAACATCCTGGAACTCGTGGGCGCCGCGCCGGAGCAGGGCGACGTGGTTCCCCACCTCGTGGAGGCGCAGGCGCGCGCCTCGCGCCCGGTCCAGGTGTTGCCGGTGGTGGTGATCTGGAACAAGAGCCCCGAGCCCGCCCGCACCGAGGTGGGCCGCTTCCTGCTCGGCACCGAGGACAGCCCTGGAGTGTTCGGTAAGCTGCTGGCGATCGCCGCCTCGCGCGGCGGGGCCATCGTCCAGGTGGGCGAGCCCATCGCGTTGCCCGAGTGGATAGAGCGCTTCGCCGACGAGCCTCCCGCCCGTCGCGACCGGTCGCTGCGTCTCGTCTTGAGACGGTTCCTCTACCGGGAGAGCCGCGTGGTCAAGGGCCCGCGCGCCCGTCCTCGTGGGTTCGTGCGCCGCCAGGTGCTGGAGAGCCGCGAGGTTCGCGAGCTCCTCGTCCGCGAGTCGCAGGCCTCGGGGAGGCCGCCCGCCGCCGTGCTCAACAGGGTGGTGAAGAGTTTCGACCAAATCGCCGCGCAGTTCTCCTTCCCCGCCGTGCGCCTCGCGGCCTTCCTGTGCCGCCAGATCTGGAACCGCATCTACTCGGGCATCGACGTGCGCGACGTCGACATGGACCGCATCCGCTCCGGCCTGCGCGACGGCACGCCCATCCTCGTCCCGTGCCACCGGAGCCACCTCGACTACCTGCTCATCTCCTCGCTGCTCTTCGAGCACGACATCGTCATTCCCCACATCGTGGCCGGCGAGAACCTGAGCTTCTTCCCGGTGGGCACGTTCTTCCGCCGCTGCGGCGCCTTCTTCATCAAGCGCAGCTTCGCGGGCGACCGGATCTTCCCGGTGGTCTTCGAGCGCTACCTGCAAGAGCTCGTTCGGATGGAAGTACCCGTGGAGTTCTTCATCGAGGGCGGTCGCTCGCGTACGGGCAAGCTCCTCCCCCCGAAGCTGGGGGTGCTCGGGATGGTGATGAACGCCGCCGCCGGCGCGCGCGAGGGACGCGCGGTGAATTTCCTGCCTATCTACGTGGGCTACGAGCAGATCGCCGAGGAGCGGGCCTACGCCCGGGAGCTTTCCGGGGCGCGAAAGGAGCGGGAGAGCATGGGCCAGGTGGTGCGCGCGGCCGGCGTGCTCCGCGAGCGCTACGGCAAGGTGTACCTGCGCGTGGGCGAGCCCATTCGGGCCGACAGCATCGCCACCGCCGACGAGTGGCTGGCGATGTCCCGGGCCAAGCGCGACGAGGCGCTGATGGTGCTCGGCGAGCGCATCCTCCACGGGATCAACAACGTGGCGGTGGCGCTGCCCACGGCGATCGTGGCGCTGGCGGTGCTCGCCCACCCGCGCCGGGGGGTGCGTCGCGACGAGCTGCGCGCCCGCGTTGAGCGCCTGCGCGCCTTCCTCCGGGTGGCCAACGTGGCCGAGGCGGGCGGCGTGGAACATCTCGACGGCATCCTCGACGAGGCGATCAACCGCTTCCTTGCCAGCAAGTTCCTGCGCGAACTCGAGGAAGGCGCCGAGAAGGTGTACGTCATCGTTCCCGAGCAGCGAATCACGCTCGAGTACTACAAGAACGCGGTGCTGCACGCCTTCGCGCCAGCCGCCTACTACGCGGCGGCGCTGCGGGGGCTGGGCAAGGACGAGATCGATCCCGACGAGGTGTCGCGACTGTTCACCACCCAGCAGTTCCTGCTGCGCTACGAGTTCATCCTCGACCCCGACGCCGGCGTGGAGGAGATTCACCGCCGCGCCATCGACGCGCTGGTGGCCTACGGGGCCATCGAGCGGCGCGGCGAGGCCATCGTGGTGACCGACCGCTCGCGGGTGGGCGAGATCGCCAATCTCGTGGCGAACATCCTGGAGTCCTACCTGCTGGTCTTGCGGGCGGCGAAGGACGAGCCCCCGCTCAAGACCCTGCCGGAGGCCGCGCTCGCCCGGGGACGGACGATGCTCGCCGCAGATGAGCTGTCGCGACCAGAATCGCTGAGCGTCGTGAACCTCCAGAACGCGGCCAAGGCCCTGAAGGAAGACGGCGTGCTGCGCTCGGGTCCCGATGGCCGGGTGCAGGTGGACAGCGACGCGTGGCAAGCCTACGTCGACGACCTCTCCTTGCTCCTGCGCCGCACCGAGGCCTAGTTGGGGGTCGACGATCTCTTCAGCGGCCAGCCCGACGAGGGGCAGCTGCCCGACCCCACGCCCCGCCTCGGGACGGCGGTGCACGTGTCGGCGATCCTCGTCATGCTCGGTCCCTGCTGCTGCACGGGGCCGCTGGGCGGGATGGTCGCGCTGTGGGCCTGGGCGCGCAGCGGCGATGCGATCGCGCGCGCCGAGCTGGGGCTCCACGCCGAGATCGTGCGCCGCCGCGCGGGCCAGTGGCGGCAGCGGGCCTTCGGCCTGATGTGGCTCTCGGCGCTCTCGCTCTGCGTGCAGTCGGCGCTGTGGGGCGCGGGGATCTACCCCTGGTTGTACGCTGGCTTGCTCGGGCTCCTCGGCGTGGAGCCGGCGCTCGCGGCCCCGCTCTAGCAGGTCAACTTGCGCCCCCGGCTTGACGGGAGGGCGCGGAAAGGCAAAGGTTGACGGGGCATGGAACCCGTTCCTGTGCTGGTGGCGGTCGGCGGCGCGCTGGCCGGTAACAGCTACGTCATCACCGAGGTCGGCTTGCGCATGGGGCGCGACGTCGAGAACGAGATCGTGATCGAGGAGGCGGGCACCAGTCGTCAACATGCCCGGGTTATCCTACATAATGGAGCAGTCTGGGTTCAGGATGCCGGCTCGCGCAACGGGGTGTTCGTCAACGGCGAGCGCGTGCCCGACCACCGGCAGCTCAAGCCGGGCGACCGCGTGCAGGTGAGCCAGTCGGTCTTCGAGGTGCAGCTCTCGCTGCCCGCGGCGGCCTCGGCGCCCCCGGCGCCTTCCCCGCTGCCGCCGTCGCGGCCGGTGCCCCGGGCCGAGCCTCGCGCCCTGGAAGAGCGCAAGCCCGCGTGGAAGATCTGGCCCTTCGCCGTGGCGCTCTTGCTTACCCTGGGATGCATCGGGTGCATCGGCATGATCGGCTGGCTACACCCCACCGACGACGAGGCGGCAAGCGCCCCGGGGCCGGGCCCCAGCTACTCGCTCGCCGCGGTCATTCCCGCCGACGGCAGCACCCCTTCGGCGCCCTC